>JBFXDI010000171.1:0-7563 GCA_050181295.1 Parvibaculaceae bacterium
ATGGTGAGGGTGGATGGGGCTCAGGACGTGCGGCGCAGGCCAACGTGCAGGCGCTTGCGGGGCAGGGAAGAGCAGATGAAGAAGCCTTTGGCGATTTTCGTTGGCGCGGCCGTGGTCGCGCTTGCGATGTTGATCGGCCTGACCAGCAGCCGCTGGCAGAACTGGCCCAATCCGCTGGAAACCCTCTCCCAGTCGTCCGACAGCAAGCCCCAGGTCGCCACCAAGGAACCCGAGCCGACCCCCGACGCCGGAACACAGCAGCAGTCGCAGGACAAGACGGCACCCTCCACGGAGAACCAGACGGCCGAACAGCCGCAGGCGCAACAGCCGCAGACCGAGCAACCGGCCGAGAACCAGACGGCGCAGGCGCCTGAACAGCAGGCCCAGGAGCCGCAGAAGCAGGCCGAGGCGCAGCCCGAGACCGCTCAGCAGGCGCCCGCCGACCAGGCGCCCAAGAAGGGCGAGAAGGGCGGCACCTTCGACGTGGTGCGCGTCGAGGAGAACGGCGAGGCGGTGTTCGCCGGCCGCTGCGATCCGCATGCCAACGTCGCGCTTCTCATGGACAATACGGTGATCGGCTCGGCCAAGGCGAACGAACTCGGCGAGTGGCTGATCGTGCCCGACCGCTCGATCCCGGTCGGCAGCCATGAGTTCATCCTCGAATCGACCAATCCGAACGGCCGCAAGTGGCTGTCGCAGCAGACGCTGACGGTCTCCGTCGAGCCCAACAAGACGCCGCTCATCGTGCTCTCGGAACCGGACAAGCCCTCCAAGGTGCTGCAGAAGCCCGACGAGCAGGTTGCAACCGCGCCGGAGACGAGCGAGCCCTCGCAGGCCGAACAGCCCTCCGCCACGCAAGAGCAGGCGGCCAAGACCGAGGAGCCGAAGAGCGAGGAGCCCAAGGCTCCTGAAGCCGCAACCGGCCAGCAGCAGGCGGCCAAGAGCGAGGAGCCCAAGGCTCCCGAAGCGGCGACCGGCCAGCAGCAGGCGGCCGAGGCATCGAAGTCGGCCGAGACCGGCGGCGAGCAGGTGGCGGAAGCCGTCAAGTCCGCCGAGGAGGAGAGCGGGCAGGCCTCCTCGCAGCCCAGCACCGGCCAGGAGGTCGCCAAGACCGAAACCGATACCGCTGGCGAAGCCTCCGGCGAGGCCGTCGCGCCGCAGGCGAGCCAGGATGCGGCGAAGGCGCCGGACGTCAATCTCTCCCTCGACACGGTCGACTACAATGACCGCGGCGACATCATCTTCTCCGGCAAGGCGAAGCAGGGCTCCTCCGTCCGGCTCTATGTCGACAACCAGCATGTCGGCGATGCTGTCGCCGATGCGCAGGGCAACTGGAGCTTTGCCGGCCGCGAGGAGATTGTTCCGGGTCCGCACAGCCTGAGAGCCGACGTCGTCGACGCGGTGGGCAAGGTTTCCCAGCGCATCGAGTTGCCCTTCCAGCGCGCCGATCCGAAGCAGGTGGCCGTGCTGCAGGGTGAGCGCAAGACGGAGGAAAAGGCGGGCGAGCAGCAGGCGCCCCAACCCAAGGCCGAAGAGCCCAAGGCCGAGGAGCCGAAGGCCGAGGAGCAGAAGACGGCCGCGGCCGAGCAGCCGGAAGCCCAGACCAGCACGCGCGCGACCAAGGAGCCGGAGACGCCTCAGCCGTCGACGGAGCAGCAGAGCGCGACGCAGGAGCCTTCCGCGCAGGAGCAGACCACCACCGAGCCGCAAGCTAGCCAGCAGGAAGAGCCGCAGTCGCAGCAGGCAGAGCAGGCGCCTGAGGTCGCGCAGCCGCAGTCGGAAGCCAAGGAGGATGCGGCCTCCGGCAGCGAGCAGAAGACGGCCGCGCAGGAGCCGGCAAAGGAGCCCGAAGCGCAGCCGCGCAAGGGCCGCGTCGTGATCCAGCCCGGCAACAATCTGTGGCGGATCGCGCGCGTGATCTACGGCCAGGGCGTGGAGTACACGACCATCTTCGAGGCCAACAAGGAGCAGATCCGCGATCCCGATCTGATCTATCCCGGTCAGATATTCAACACGCCCGATGTCGTGCCGCCAGAGGAGATCGATCCCAAGCGTCGCAAGCCGATGACGGCCGAGGAGCTCGGAAACAAGTAGGCAGGCCGCTCAGGCTGGGTTTCTGCCCGGAAGCCACCGGTCGGCTGCGAGCACCACGAGGCTTGCCGCACCGAAGATGGCGAGGACCGTCGCCATGTTGAGGGCGACCGCCGCGTAGCCGAGGCGCGGCGCCTCCAGGAACGGATAGGGGTGGAAGCCGGAGACGGCTCCATGGAGCACGGTCCAGAGGCCATAGATGACCGGCAGGACGAGCCACCAGAGGGCCTGTCGCGGCTTGAGGGAACGCCGGGGCACGAAAAGCAGCCAATCGAGGACGAAGAGCGCGGGCGCGAGATAGTGGAGCGATGCGTCCGCCACGAAGGCCCAGCCTTGCGGGTTCCAGAGCTGCCGCAGCACGAGCACGTAGACGAAGGCCACGACCATGATCCAGGCGGCGATGGCGCCGCGCACCGAGGGCCGGGCAAAGAAACGGCCGGCGGCCGAGCCCGGCGTGAGCGACGGCAGCGTCATGGCGAGCGCCGCGAGCAGATTGGCGAGGATGGTGAAATAGCTGAAGAAGTTGACGGTGCGCTGCACCGGCGAGAGGCCGGCGTCGGCCTGCATGGCCAGCCAGTATTGCAGAAACAGCGCGAACCATCCGACGGCGGCAGCCAGGAGACGGAAGGTGAGGCGGAAATGGGGGTGGGGCATGCGAGAGGGGAAGCCGGTTGCCTTGCCCGGCCAGTCTGGTCGGGCGGTCCTGCGTTTGCAATTGGGCAGGTGCACGCATAAGTAACAGGCCCAACCCCTCGGAAAGTCTCGATTTGATGCTGCAGGTCCTGTCCCGTTCGCGCCCGCCCGGCTATGGCGAGAAAGGGCAGGCGGAAACGCTGCGTGAGATCATGCCGTGGCTGTGGCCGCCCGGCCGGCCGGATCTGCGCTGGCGCGTGGCCGCGGCTTTCGCGGCGCTGCTTCTCTCCAAGGTCGTCACCGTGGCGACCCCCTTCGCCTTCAAATACGCGATCGACGGATTGAACGCCGCGGTCACGCCCGAGGCGAGACCGGCCGTCATGCTCGTCGCGGTGCCGCTGGCCTTCATCCTCGCATACGGCTTCGGCCGCATCATGATGGTGGTGCTGGCGCAGATCCGCGATGCGCTCTTCGCGAAGGTCGCCCAGAGCGCAGTCCGCGCGCTTTCGAACCGCACCTTCCGGCACCTGCATTCCCTGTCCCTGAAATTCCATCTCGAGCGCCGCACCGGCGGCCTCTCGCGCATCGTCGAGCGCGGCTCCAATGGCATCGATACCGTGCTGCGCTATTCGCTCTTCAACACGGTGCCGACCGTGGTCGAGCTCGTGCTGCTCTGTGGTGTGCTCACCTGGACCTTCGGCTGGATCTACGCAGCCATCGCCGCCGCGACTGTCGCGCTCTACACCGCCTTCTCCTATATCGCCACCGAATGGCGGATCCGCATCCGCAGGGACATGAACGATGCGGACACGGAGGCCAACACGAAGGCGGTGGACAGCCTCCTCAACTACGAGACGGTGAAATACTTCAACAACGAGGAGCACGAGGCCAGGCGCTTCGACCAGTCGATGGCGCGCTACGAGAAGGCGGCGGTCCGCACGTGGGAATCGCTGGCGGTGCTCAATTCCGGCCAGACGGTCGTCTTCACCATCGGCCTGACCCTGATGATGGTGCTGGCGGCGAGGGGTGTCGCCAGCGGGACCATGACGGTCGGCGACTTCGTCATGGTGAACTCGTTCCTGATCCAGCTCTACATGCCGCTGAACTTCCTGGGCAACGTCTACCGGGACCTGAAGCAGGGGCTGATCGACATCGAGGCCATGTTCCGTCTGCTCGAGATGGAGCCCGACATCAGGGACCGTCCCGAGGCCGTGCCGCTCGCCGTCTCGAAGGGAGAAATCGCGTTCGAGGACGTCCGCTTCGCCTACGAGCCGGCGCGGCCGATCCTGAAAGGTGTGAGCTTCACGGTGCCCGCGGGGAAAACCTTCGCGGTCGTCGGCCCCTCGGGCGCCGGGAAGTCCACGATCTCGCGGCTCCTCTATCGCTTCTACGAGCTCGGCGGCGGCCGCATCCTCATCGACGGGCAGGACATCGCGAACGTCATGCAGGCGTCGCTTCGCGCGGCCATCGGCATGGTTCCCCAGGACACCGTGCTCTTCAACGACACCATCCGCTACAACATCCGCTACGGCCGGCCCGATGCCACCGACGAGGAGGTGGAGGCCGCCGCGAAGCTCGCGCAGGTGCATGGCTTCGTGACGAGCCTGCCGTCCGGCTACGAGACGCTGGTCGGCGAGCGCGGGCTCAAGCTCTCGGGCGGCGAGAAGCAGCGCGTCTCGATCGCCCGCACGATCCTGAAGGGTCCCCCGATCCTCGTCCTCGACGAGGCGACCTCGGCGCTCGACACCATGACCGAGCAGGAGATCCAGTCGGCCTTGCGGCAGGTCTCGCACGGCCGGACCTCGCTCGTCATCGCGCACCGGCTTTCCACCGTGGTCGATGCCGACGAGATCCTGGTCCTCGACGGCGGGCGCATCGCGGAGCGTGGCCGCCACCTCGACCTTCTGCTGCGGAACGGCGTCTATGCCGGCATGTGGAACCGGCAGCGGGCCGCCGACGAGGCGAGGCGCCAGCTCGCCGAGAGCCTGGACGAGGGCGAACTCGCGGCCGAAGGGCTTGCGGAAGTCGAGCGCGAGACGGCCTAGGCGTCTCTTCGCGCACGGAAGAATTCGAGCAGCAGGTCGCGGGCTTTCGTCTCTCCGATCCCGGAATAGACCTCCGGAGCATGATGGCAGGAGGCTTGTGCGAAGAACCGTCCGCCATGCTCCACGGCGCCCATCTTCTCGTCGCCCGCGCCGTAATAGAGCCGCCGGATGCGGGCGAAGGAGATGGCCGCGGCGCACATGGCGCATGGCTCGAGCGTCACGTGCAGGTCGCAATCCGTCAGGCGCTCACTTCCGATGAGCCGGGCCGCCTCGCGGATGACCAGCATCTCGGCATGGGCCGTCGGGTCCTTGTCGGCGATGGTGCGGTTGCCGGCGACCGCCAGCACCGCGCCGGCCCGGTCCACGATGACGGCCCCGACTGGAACCTCGCCCCGTACGCCGGTTGCCGCGGCTTCCTCGAGCGCCATGTCCATGGGACTCTTCTTCATGGCTGTCATACTCCGGGCCGCCCTTTCCGTCCGCCGCCGCCCATGCCAAAGTCGCGCTCTTTTCCTGGGAGGACGTGATGAGCGAAGCGAGCGGGCGTGTGGCGTATTTCAACGGCAGGATCGTGCCGGAAGAGGAGATCAGAGTCGACTTCCGCGACGCGGGATTCGCGGTCGGCGACGGCGTTTTCGACACGGCCCGCACCTTCGCGCACAAGCCTTTCCTGCTCGAGGAGCATGTCGCGCGCCTGTTCCGCTCGCTCTCCTATATGCGCATCGACATCCGCATGACGCAGCACGAGGTGCTGGAGGCGACCCGCGAGGTGCTTAAGCGCAACGTGCCGCTGCTCGCCGAGCATGACGACTACTGGGTCACGCAATGGGTGACGCGGGGCCTGCGCGGCATGGGCCGCACCGTTCGGCCCGACGAGCCGCCGACCGTCATCATCGAATGCTCGCCCCTGCCGCTCAAGCAGCGCGCGGTGGGCATGCGGGACGGGCTCGACGTCGTGACGCCTCCAGGCGTCCGGCGCGTGCCGCCCGAGGCCTTGAGCCCGCGCATGAAGTCCATGAGCTACGCCAACCTCATGGCGGGCGAGGCGGAAGTGCAGGCGCTGAAACCCGGCGCGACCTCCTTGCTGCTCGACACGCGCGGCTGCCTCGCGGAAGGCCTCGGCTCCAATATCTTCCTGGTGAAGGACGGCGAGGTGCGCACGCCGCACGAACGCTACGTGCTCGCGGGCCTGTCGCGCCAGACCGTCATGGAGGTGGCGGCGGAGACGGGCGTTTCCATGCAGGAGGCGGACCTCGACATCTACGACGCCTACACGGCGGACGAGGCCTTCATCACCTCGACGAGCTGGTGCATGGTGCCGGTGCGCTCGATCAACGGCCGCGCCATCGGCGCGGGGAACGTGCCGAGGCCTGTGACCGCGAAGCTGATCGAAGGTTACAAGGCGCGGCTCGGAGGCTTCGACTTCGTAGCGCAGTACGTCCGCAACGCCTAGCTCGTCGGGGCGGGCCTTTCGGCGCGCAGACCGCGTAGGCGGCCGAGCACGCCGCGGATCGCCTCGAAGAGGCGCGGGCGGCTCTTGATCTCGCGGATGGCCCGGAGCCTCACGGCCTTCGCAGCTATCCCCGCGCGGCCCGCGAGCGTGAGCGGCAGGAGCGTCACGGTCAGGCCCATGGACTCGTCGCACCATTCGTCCTTGTAGGCCTCATCGCCATTGGAGAAGTCGAACAGCGAGAAGCCCTCGGCGTGTATCGCCTGGATGAGGCGCTCCAGGAGGACGCTTCCCGGGGAATGGCGTCCGAAGCGGGCCGCGTCGTAGGAGGTGACGAAATAGATGTAGTGGCTGCCGCGCGCGATCCCGATGGTTCCGGCGGCAAGCTCTCCTCCGACCTTCAGCGTGTGGATGCGGATGAGCTTCGAGGACTGAGGCGAATTGGAGCAGTCCTTCAGGAAGGCGCCGAGGCCGCTTTCACGGAAGGGATTGCGGTCGCCGCGGGCATCGAGCTGGAGAACCTTCCATTCGAGGAGCCGGTCTGTGACCGTCCGCCGCTCGCCCGGATCGAGGATTTCCTCGAAGGTGACTTCCCCGATCTTTCCGAGGCCGGAGAGCCTCTGCCGCTGGCGCTTCACGCGCTTGCCGCTTCGCCTCTGGCGATAGAACGTTTCCCAGTCTCCGGCGAGGTGGGCGGAATGGGCGCTGCAGGTGAAATCGCTGGCGCTGAGGGCGGCGAAGGGGTTGGGCAGGCCGTCGATGGCCTTCGGCTGCTTCTCGAGCCGCACGCTGTCGGCGCCCCCCGCGATGGCGGCCACCGTCCGCAGGATGTCCTCGGCATCGCGCACGGTCAGCCGGTGCAGCAGGCCGGGATCGATCAACGGACCGTTGTAGTCGGACACTTCCTGCCCCAGCCACACGAGGGAGGAGAGCCCGTATCGGCGTTCGATGGCGAGCGGCAGAATGATCTTCAGGACGTCCTGCTCGTAGCCGAGGGCGACGACGGGCCGTTCGGTTTCGTTGCCCTTCCGTTGCGCCCACCCGGCGAGCCACGGCCAGGACTGGAAGGGCGTGGAGACGGATTGCGCCTCGAAGCGCTGCCAGACGTCCTCGAGATCGTCCAGCCGGTCGGAAACCTCGATCCGCAGCCCGGCCGCATGCGCTCCGCGCGACGCAGTCGCGAGACTGCCCCGCTCGCTCGTGCGTGGCGCCCAGTGCAGCATGAAATCGGCCTCGACCCTGACTTTGGAATACCTACTGCGCGCCGTCTTAAGGAAGGCTTCTCGCGCGCAGATAGAACTTCACTATCCTGTCACAGCATAGTGAATGCAAGCGCTATGCCAT
>JBFXDI010000172.1:0-7515 GCA_050181295.1 Parvibaculaceae bacterium
GAGGTGAGGTCTGTCTCCACCTCCGCTGCGTCCACCGTCCGAACTTCGCCGAGCTCGCCGCGCGGGAGGTCTCCCTGATCCTGGCGACCATCGAGGTCTCCGACGTCCAGGCGCTGTTCGAGGAGTTCCAGAAACGGGGCGCAAGCTTCGCCCAGACGCCGACCAGACAGCCCTGGGGCGGGACCGATTTCCAGGTTCGGGATCCGGACGGGAACGTAGTTTCCTTCGTCACCTACGGGTAGCGGCCTGCTCCCTTGTTTCAGGATGATGCGGCGCAATACGCGCCGCTTGTCACGAATCGGAAGACATGGGCCAAATGTCGCCGTTGATTCCAACGGAGGAGGCTCTCATGGACGACACGAGCGTGGGGTGGATCGCTGCCATCATCATCGGAGGACTCGCGGGCTGGCTGGCCGAGAAGTTCATGCAGTCCAATGTGGGGCTGCTGATGAACATCATCCTCGGCATCGTCGGCGCGGCGCTCGCCAACTTCCTGCTCGGGCTCATCGGCGTGAGCTTCGGCGGCTGGATCGGCTATCTGATCGCCGGGTTCATCGGCGCCTGCATCCTGATCGCCATCGCCAGAGCCATCAGGCGCTGAGGCTTTCCTCCGTCACAGCGGCGGGGCGTCGGTTGGAGACGCCCTGCGGCTGATGGCGCGCCGGACCAGCCGTAACGTCAGCCAGGCGAAAGCAATGACGGCGGCAACCGCCAGGACGGGCGCGGCGAGCGCCAGCAGCGACACGAGCAGGGCGCCGATGATCTCGCCCGTCGATACGACGGAGTTGCCGAGCCCTCCGGTAAGGAGGGTGGAGTTCGCCCGCACCATGGCCGTGATTCCCTGCGTGAGGCCCGCCGCTCCGCCGCCCGCGATGATGGCGGCCGTCCATTTGACGATCGGCGGCAGGTCGACCATGACGGCAGCCGAGAGCAGCGTGCCCGCGAGGACCGCCGCCGGAGTGGCGAGGCTGTCCAGCAGGTTGTCGACCACCGGGACATAATAGGCGACGATCTCGGCCAGCGCGGCGACGGCGAAAACCGTCATGGCGGCCGGCGTTCCGACCCAGGCGAAGCCGTCGGAGAGCGGCAGATAGCCGAAGTTCGCCGCCACGCTCGCCACCAGCACGGGAAGGAAGAGGCGGAAGCCCGTGGCAGCCGCAAGCCCGACGCCAAGCGCGGCCGATATGGCCAGTTCCATCATCCCTGTTCCCTCTGGGTCGCCGCTATCAGACAGTTCGCGGTAACCTCCAGAAAATAACACAGATTTCACAGCCGCCACCCCTTGCACCCGGAGGGTGCGAGGTCTTATTTTCAGGCAAAGCAGCACTGCCGACGATTTGCGGAACCGCAGGGGTCGTCCCCCGTTGGCCTTTTATCGGTGTCCTCGCGTCCACGACCCTTCGGACACGCTGCTTTGCGCAGGTTCTATATTCCTGTTGATGATGTTGCGATGCAGCATTCTACAATGTGATGCGGGCATCGAATTTCTCGATTGGACAGGCCTACGTGCCATGATTAGAAGGAATAGTAAGGTTTAGTGGCGATTCTTCGCGCACAGGAGACTTGAGTTGGCCGCCAACGCCGCATTTTCAGCAAGCCTAGACCCGGCGGCGGATGTTGCATCCATCGCACGGGCGCATGGCAACAGGCCTGAGAACCTCATCGAGATGCTGCATGAGGTGCAGGACCGGCTGGGCTATGTCTCCGACGGCGCTGTCGCTACTCTGGCGCATGCCATCAACCGCTCGCGCGCCGAGGTCCATGGCGTGCTGACGTTCTATCACGACTTCCATCGCGCCCCCGCCGGGCGGCACAGCGTGAAGATCTGCGGCGCCGAGGCCTGCCAGTCCATGGGCTGCCGCGGCCTCGTGCGGCATGCGGAGCGCCGGCTCGGCACGCGCATGGGCGAAACGACCGCCGATCGCGCCATCACGCTCGAAACCGTCTATTGCCTCGGCAACTGTGCCCTGTCACCGGCCGTGATGATCGACGGGGAGCTGCACGGGCGGGTCACGCCGGAAAAATTCGACGCCCTGATGGACTGTATGAAGGGCGAGGCGGCATGAGCAGGGCCTATACCGTCTTTGTGCCACGCGATGCAGCGGCGCTCTCCATGGGGGCCGACGCGGTGGCTGCGGCGATCCAGCAGGAAGCGCTGCGCAGGGGGCTTACCGTCACCGTGGCGCGCAATGGCTCGCGCGGACTTCTCTATCTCGAGCCCTTGGTGGAGGTCGCCACGGAGCAGGGGCGCATCGCCTACGGGCCGGTTTCGGCGGCCGATGTTCCAGGTCTTTTCGACGCCGGCTTCCTCGACGGCGGCTCCCACCCGCTCGGGCACGGGCCGACCGAGGAGATCCCCTATCTCAAGAAGCAGGAGCGGCTGACCTTCGCGCGCTGCGGGATCATCGATCCCCTGTCGGTCGAGGACTATGTCGCGCATGGCGGCTACGAGGGCCTCAGGAAGGCGCTCGCCCTGACGGGCGCGGAAGTGGTCAAGGAGGTTTCCGACTCGGGCCTCCGCGGCCGCGGCGGGGCGGGCTTCCCGACCGGCATCAAGTGGAAGACCGTGCACGATCTCGCGGCCGACCAGAAATATATCTGCTGCAATGCCGATGAAGGCGACAGCGGCACCTTCGCCGACCGGATGCTGATGGAGGGCGATCCGCTCACCCTCATCGAGGGCATGACGATCGCCGGCATCGCGACGGGCGCGACGGAGGGCTACGTCTATATCCGCTCCGAATACCCGCATGCCATCGCCACCATGAAGGAGGCGATCCGCAAGGCGGAGGCCGCGGGCTGGCTTGGCGCCAATGTCGGAGGCTCGGGCAAGGCGTTCCGCCTGCATGTGCGCAAGGGAGCGGGCGCCTATATCTGCGGCGAGGAGACCTCGATGCTCGAGAGCCTCGAGGGCAAGCGCGGCCTCGTGCGCTACAAGCCGCCCATTCCCGCCATCGAGGGCCTGTTCGGCAAGCCTACCGTCATCAACAACGTGCTCTCCTTCGCGGCCGTGCCCTACATCCTGGCGCACGGCGCCAAGGCCTATGCGGACTTCGGCATGGGCCGCTCGCGCGGCACGCTGCCCTTCCAGCTCGCTGGCAACATCAAGCAGGGCGGGCTGGTGGAGAAGGCCTTCGGCGTGACGCTCGATGCGCTCATCCACGAGTTCGGCGGCGGCACGGCCTCCGGCCGGCCGGCCCGCGCGGTGCAGATGGGCGGCCCGCTCGGCTCCTACCTGCCGGCCTCGCTGTTCCACCTCGCGCAGGACTACGAGACCTTCGCCGCCAACGAGGCGATGGTGGGTCACGGCGGGCTCGTGGTCTTCGACGATACCGTCGACATGAGCGAGCAGGCGCGCTTCGCCATGGAGTTCTGCGCGGTAGAGTCCTGCGGCAAGTGCACGCCGTGCCGCATCGGCGCCACGCGTGGCGTCGAGGTGATCGACAGGATCCGCGCCGGTATCGAGCCCGAGAAGAACCTGATGCTGCTCGACGATCTCTGTACCGTGATGGTCGACGGCTCGCTCTGCGCCATGGGCGGGCTGACGCCGATGCCGGTCAGGAGCGCTGTGAAGCATTTCCCTGAAGATTTCGATCGCCCCGCGCATGTCGCGGCGGCGGAATGACCTAAACGAGGTGCAGCCATGACCCTCATCAAGGAAACCGATTTCGGCACTCCCGCCAAGGAAGCGGCCGAGCTCGTGGTGCTGGAGATCGACGGCCAGAAGGTGGCGGTGCCCGCGGGCACGTCCATCATGCGGGCCGCCATGGAGGTCGGCATCCAGGTGCCGAAGCTCTGCGCCACCGACTCGCTCGAGCCCTTCGGGTCGTGCCGTCTCTGCCTCGTGGAGATCGAGGGTCGCAAGGGCACGCCCGCCTCCTGCACGACGCCCGTCGCGCCCGGCATCAAGGTCAAGACCCAGACGAGCCGGCTCTCCATGCTCCGTAAGGGCGTCATGGAGCTTTATATCTCCGACCATCCGCTCGACTGCCTGACCTGCGCCGCCAACGGCGATTGCGAGCTCCAGGACATGGCGGGCGCGGTCGGCCTCAGGGATGTCCGCTACGGCTATCATGGCGACAACCATGTTTTCCCCACGCGCGGGGAACAGCCGAACTTCCGCTACAAGGCGAAGGACGAGAGCAACCCCTATTTCACCTTCGATCCCGCGAAGTGCATCGTGTGCTCGCGCTGCGTGCGAGCCTGCGAGGAAGTGCAGGGCACCTTCGCGCTGACGATCGACGGCCGCGGCTTCGCCTCGCATGTCTCGGCGGGCCAGGACGAGGCCTTCTTCAGCTCCGAATGCGTGTCCTGCGGCGCCTGCGTGCAGGCCTGCCCGACCGCGACGCTGACCGAGAAGTCGATCATCGATTACGGCCAGCCCGAGCACAGCGTGGTCACGACCTGCGCCTATTGCGGCGTTGGATGCTCCTTCAAGGCGGAGATGCAGGGCGACCGGGTCGTGCGCATGATGCCCTACAAGGACGGCGGCGCGAACGAGGGCCATTCCTGCGTCAAGGGCCGTTTCGCGTGGGGCTATGCCACCCACAAGGACCGGATGATGAAGCCCATGGTGCGCGAGCGCATCAGCGATCCTTGGCGCGAGGTGGATTGGGACGAGGCGATCGGCTTCGCCGCCACGAGGCTCAAGGAAATCCAGAAGAAGCACGGGCGCGGCTCGATCGGCGGCATCACCTCGTCGCGTTGCACGAACGAAGAGGTCTACGCGGTCCAGAAGATGGTCCGCGCCGCCTTCGGCACCAACAATGTCGACACTTGCGCGCGCGTTTGCCATTCGCCCACCGGCTATGGGCTGAAAACCACGTTCGGCACCTCCGCCGGCACGCAGGACTTCAAGAGCGTCGAGAAGTCGGACGTCATCCTGATCATCGGCGCCAATCCGACCGATGCGCATCCCGTCTTCGCGTCGCGCATGAAGAAGCGGCTGCGAGAGGGCGCGAAGCTCATCATCGTCGATCCGCGCAAGATCGATCTCGTCCGCTCGCCGCATGTGGAAGCGCAGTATCATCTGCCGCTGCTGCCGGGAACGAACGTGGCGGTGCTCAATGCGATCGCGCATGTCGTCGTGACCGAGGGCCTGGTCGACCGGGCCTTCGTGGAGGAACGTTGCGAGGCGCATGATTTTGGGCTTTGGGAAGCCTTCGTGCGCGACGAGCGCAACTCTCCGGAGGCCACCGAGACCTTCACCGGCGTTCCCGCCAACGACCTGCGCCAGGCTGCCCGCCTCTACGCCACCGGCGGCAACGGCGCCATCTACTACGGCCTCGGCGTGACCGAGCACAGCCAGGGCTCGACTACGGTCATGGGCATGGCGAACCTCGCCATGGCGACCGGCAACATCGGCCGCGACGGCGTGGGCGTGAACCCGCTGCGCGGGCAGAACAACGTGCAGGGCTCCTGCGACATGGGCTCCTTCCCGCACGAGCTGACCGGCTATCGCCACATCTCCGACAGCACCGTTCGCAAGCAGTTCGAGACGCTGTGGAACATCCACCTCGACCCGGAGCCCGGGCTTCGCATCCCCAACATGTTCGACGCGGCCGTCGAGGGCACCTTCAAGGGCCTCTTCGTGCAGGGCGAGGACATCGCCCAGTCCGACCCCAACACCAAGCACGTGAACGCGGCGCTCGAGGCCATGGAATGCGTCATCGTGCAGGACCTGTTCCTGAACGAGACCGCGGCCTTCGCCCATGTCTTCCTGCCCGGCACCTCCTTCCTCGAGAAGGACGGCACCTTCACCAATGCCGAACGGCGCATCAACCGCGTGCGTCCGGTGATGAAGGAGCAGCAGGGCATGTCGGAATGGGAGACCGTGTGCAGGCTCGCGGCCGCCATGGGCTACGAGATGGGCTGGGACTCGGCTTCCGAGATCATGGACGAGATCGCGGCCATGACCCCGACCTTCGCTGGCGTGAGCTTCGAGAAGCTCGACCGGCTGGGGAGCGTCCAGTGGCCGTGCAACGACAAGGCGCCGGAAGGCACGCCGATCATGCACAAGAACGGCTTCGTGCGCGGCAAGGGCCGCTTCATGATCACCGAGTTCGTGCCGACGCCGGAGCGGACGAGCCGCTTCTATCCGCTCATCCTCACCACGGGCCGCATCCTGTCGCAGTATAATGTGGGCGCGCAGACACGGCGCACCGGCAACATCCGCTGGCACCCGGAGGACGTGCTCGAGATCCATCCGCACGATGCGGAGGAGCGCGGCATCAGGGAGAACGACATGGTCTCGCTCGCCAGCCGCATGGGGGCGACGACGCTCCGCGCGGTCATCTCCGAGCGCATGCAGCCGGGCGTCGTCTACACGACCTTCCACCACCCCGTGACGGGCGCCAACGTCATCACGACCGAGTATTCGGACTGGGCGACCAACTGCCCCGAATACAAGGTGACGGCGGTGCAGGTGAGCCGCTCCAACATGCCTTCCGACTGGCAGAAGGAGTGGGAGGTGCGCGAGAACGAGCACAAGCGGGTCGGCGTGCAGCCGATGATCGCGGCGGAGTAGCGATGACCGTCAGCGAGCGCGACGTGGCGCCGGCGCAGGATGCCGCGTCGGTGCTCGCGGAGGGCACGCTGGCGGACGGTGCCGCCGCGAAGCCCGCCGTCTGGCAGATCGCGGAGGAAACGCCGGTCGCGGTCATGCTCAATTCCCGCTCGCTCGCGGTGATGATGGCGACGCCGGCCGACCTCGAGGATTTCGGGATCGGCTTCGCGCTCTCGGAAGGGTTTCTCAGGTCAGCGGACGCGGTCCGCAACGTGCTGGTGCTTCCGCACGACCGGGGCTTCGCCGTCGACATCGCGGCGGACGAGGCGGCGATCCTCACCCGCGCCGTGCCGCGCCGGGCGATGGAAGGGCGCTCGGGCTGCGGGCTTTGCGGGGTGGACGAGATCGAGGCCGTGGTGCGTCCACTGCCGCGCGTCGAGACGCCGATCGTGCTCGAAGCGGCGGCCGTGCGGCGCGCCTTCCAGGAGCTGCCGGCGCACCAGCCCATCAACAGCGTGAACCACTCCGTACACGCCGCCGCCTGGTGCGATCCGTCCGGCGCGGTGCGGCTGGCGCGCGAGGACGTTGGGCGTCATTGCGCACTCGACAAGCTCGTCGGCGCCATGGGGCGCCAGGGCATCGACCCGCGCCGGGGCTTCGTCGCCATGTCGAGCCGGCTGAGCTTCGAACTGGTGCAGAAGGCGGCGACCGTGGGCATCGGGGCCATCGCCACCATCTCGGCGCCGACGTCGCTGGCGCTTGCCATCGCGGCCGATGTGGGAGTCTCGGTGGCATCGGCGGCCGGCCGGAAGATCATGCTGTTTCAACCCGGGGAGTAAAGTGCCTTGAAGAGCCAGGACATGGTCCGCATGGCCAACCAGATCGCCGACTACTTCCGGGCCTACCCGCACGAGGAAGCGGTGAAGGAGGTTGCCAACCACCTCAAGAGCTTCTGGGATCCGCGCATGCTGAAAAAGATCTTCGAGGCCGTCGAGCACCGCACGCCCGAT
>JBFXDI010000173.1:0-7500 GCA_050181295.1 Parvibaculaceae bacterium
AGCGCTTCACGTGCAGCGGAGGCCTGGCCGCGGCCGATCTCGCACTGCAGATCGTCCGTACACGGCATGGCGACGCATTGGCCAACGCCGCGGCGCGCTACATCTTTCATCCGGGGCTCAGGCCGCAAGGCACGCCGCAAAATCCCGCTTCCGTGGAGCCGTTGGGCCATTCGACGCCCGGTGCGGTTCGACGCGCGATCGAGGAGATGGAGCGCAATCTCGAAGATCCGCTGTCCATTCCTGAACTCTGCAGGCGGGTTGGCCGCTCCCAGAGACAGATCGACAGGCTCTTCGCGCGCTATGTCGGAAAGTCGCCCACGCTCTATTATCGTGACATCCGGCTTGACCGGGCGCGCGGGCTCGTGACCCAGACCGAGCTTTCGATGTCCGAGATCGCCGTTGCATCCGGGTTCTCGAGCCAGGTGCATTTCAGCAAGGCCTATCGCGAGCGGTTCCGGATCTCACCACGCTCCGACCGCGTGGAAGGACGGATCCCTTTCGAGTTCCGCGCTTGGCCGATGCATCGGCAACGACCCCTTACCAACGGCGAGAAATGACAAGCCGACGGCGAACTAGGAACATTGGACCTCAGCCGATTGCCTCACCATTCACTGGGAAAGCCAAGGCCTTCTGCGGCGTGTCGATGCCATTTCCTTAGAGGATGCCATCATGACAGGACTGCTGACAAAGACCGAGTTCGCCGCCATCTCGAAGGGGCATGATCGAAATCCGTCGCGCTCGCTTTCGCTGCGCAAGGAAGCCTACGTCGATCCCCGATGGCACAAGGTCGACCTCGATCACGTCATCGCAAGCACGTGGCAGTGGGTCTGCCATGTCGAGAAGCTGCGCTCGCCCGGATCCTATCTGACGGCCGACATCGCGGGCCGTCCCGTTGCGGTGGTGCGTGACCGTCAGGAGACGTTGCGGGCCTTCTACAATGTCTGCAAGCACCGGGCGCACCAGCTTTTGTCCGGGGAGGGCGTCGCGACCCGCATCATGTGCCCCTACCATGCTTGGACATATGGGCTCGATGGCCAGCTCGTGCGCGCACCCCACACCGAAGCGCTCGAGGGCTTCGACCTCGGGGACGTTCACCTTGACGAGGTGCAGGTCGAAGAATTCTGCGGCTTCGTGTACGTGAATCTTGATCCCGGCGCGCCTTCCCTGTCCCATCAGACCGGCGATCTCGAAACCGAGATCCGCCATTGGGCGCCGGATATCGAGCAGCTCACATTCGCCCATCGCTTGAGCTACGACATAAAGTCGAACTGGAAGAACGTCGTCGACAACTTCCTCGAATGCTATCACTGCCCGACCGCCCACAAGGATTTCTGCACGCTCGTGGACATGGACACCTACAAGGTCACCACGCACGGCATCTATTCGAGCCACATGGCGGAGGCCGGAAAGAACAGCAATAGTGCCTATGATGTGTCGAACGCGACGGTGCGGACCCATGCGGTATGGTGGCTTTGGCCCACGACCTGCCTCATGCGCTACCCCGGTCGGTCCAGCATGATCGTTCTGAACATCATCCCCGGAGGACCGGAGCGCACGCTGGAGACGTATGATTTCTTCCTTGAGACACCCGAGCCGACGGAGGCTGAGCGGGAGACGATCCGCTACCTCGACGAGGTGCTCCAGGAGGAGGACATCGCCATCGTCGAGAGCGTTCAGAAGGGCATGGCGACGCCGGCATTCACCCAGGGCCGCATCGTCAACAGCCCCGATGGCTCCGGCAAGTCCGAGCATGCCGTGCATCATTTCCACGGACTCGTGCTTGATGCCTATGCGAGAGCGGCGGCGCGTGCGGGACACGCCTGAAGCCCAGGAAAAGCTTGGTCATGCCGGGAAGCCTTGAAGGCAAGGTGGCGCTCGTGACAGGCGGGCGTGGCGGCATCGGCCGGGCGGTTTGCGCTCGCTTCCTGAAGGAGGGCGCCGTCGTCTATGCGGCCGATCTCACCGACGCGGGCAGTCTCGGGAAGGCTGGGGAGGACGGAAGCAGTTTTATCTCCTACGACGTCACCTCCGAGGCTGCCGCCAGGTCGGTCATGGCGAGGGTAGAGGCGGAAGCCGGCAGGCTCGACGTGCTCGTCAATGCCGCGGCCATCGAGATCGAGAAGTCGATCGACGGAACGACGCTCGAGGACTGGAACCGCATCTTCGCGATCAACGTGACCGGCACCTTCCTCGCATCGAAATATGCCTTGCCCCTGATGCGAAAGGCGGCGGCAGCCGGAGCGTCCGCCTCGATCATCAATTTCGGCTCCTACGACGGCTTCATCGCGGATCCGGGGCTTGCCGCCTACTGCGCGACCAAGGGGGCCATCCACGCCCTGACGCGGGCGATGGCCTGCGACCACGGGCCGGAGGGCATCCGCGTCAATGCGATCTGTCCCGGCTATGTCGATACGCCGATGCTGCGCAGCTTCTTTTCAGGCGAGGGCTCGGGCGTTGGCGGCAGCGGAGTCGAGAAAGTCTTCGACGCCGTGCGCGCGGTTCATCCCACGCGCACCTGCGGCACTCCCGAGGATGTCGCAAACCTAGTGACGTGGCTTGCCTCCGACGAGGCGCGCTATGCCTCCGGACAGCTCTGGGTTCTCGACGGAGGGCTGACCGCGCAGGTCCAGCAGATGAGGCTCTGATCTGGCCGAACCATCATGAACAAGTCGGATGCAAAGGTCGCCGTCGTGACGGGCGGCGGACGCGGGATCGGTCGTGCCATCGTCGAACGCCTTCGGGCGGACGGAATGCGTGTGCTGACGTGCGGGCGCGGAGACCGGCCGGCCGATCTGGACGCGGCGATATTGTGGGTGCGCGCGGACGTGTCCGATCCGGAGGATGCGGCCCGCATCTTTCGCGAAGCGGATGCCCGCTTCGGACCGGCATCGGTGCTCGTCAACAATGCGGGCGTGCAGGTCGAAAAGACCATCGTCGAGACCACGGACGCCGATTGGGATCTGCTTGTCGGGGCGAACTGCCGAGGCGTTTTCAACATGTGCCGGGCCTTCGTGCCGCAGGCACCCGACACGGGAGGGTGCATCGTCAATCTCGGTTCGATCTCGGGTGACGTCGCCGATCCCTCCATGGCGCTGTACAACGCCTCCAAAGCCTTCGTTCACGGTCTGACCCGGTCCATAGCCGTCGATCACGGGCCGAAGATACGCTGCAATGCGGTTCGCCCCGGTTGGATCATGACCCAGATGGCCGAAGCCGGCTTTGCCCTGGCCCGCGATCCCCAAAAGGCCAGGGCCGATGCCCTGGCTCGCCACCCCGCCGGTAGGCTCGGAACGCCCGAAGACATCGCCGATGCGGTCGCCTGGCTGGTTTCCGATCAGGCGGCTTTCGTCACGGGGCAGTGCTTCACCATCGACGGCGGACTGACCGCCGCCTCTCCGCTTCGACCGGGTTTGGCTTCTTGATCGGTGCGATTAGCCCGGAGGTCGCACGGCCGGCGTCCGCACGTGCTCGGGGCGAATGCCCATTCCGACCAGCCGTGCGGGAAAACGCTGCAGGAAGGGGAAAGCGCCGAGCAGCCGCACCGGCCAGGGCGGCGAGGGCCGTGTCTGCGACCCGAGCACGCGGGAGATGATGCGCTTCTGCACGAAGACCTGGATGGCCTGGATCATCCGCGTCGGCCATTCGCGGCGCTGCTGAACGGCATGGAGCTCGTCTGCCGAAGGCGCGCCACGTGCGAGCGGCCCCGCCAGCAGGTTGGCGGCCGCGACCGCATCCTGGATCGCGAGGTTGATGCCGACCCCGCCGATGGGGGACATGGCGTGCGCTGCATCGCCGATGCAGAGGAGGCCCGGCCTCGACCATCGCTCCAGCCTGTCGACCGCGACCGAGAGCAGTTTCACGTCCTCCCACGATCCGAGTTCTCCCACGCGCTCGCCGAGCCACGGGGAAAGCTCGAGCACCATGGCCCGGAAGCGCTCTATCCCCTGCGCTTTGATCTCCTCGGCCTTTCCCTTGGGGATCACGAAGGCGCATTGCCAGTAGTCGCCGCGGTCGATCATCACGAACAGGCGCCCGGCCTCGATATGCCCGAAGGTGTCCGTCGGATCGTCGTCAGCCTTGCTGATCTGCATCCAGAACACATCCATGGGGGCGCCAAGGTCCTTGACCGGCAGCCCCGCCTCACCCCGCAGGATCGAGCGCCGTCCGTCCGCGGCCACGACGAGATCGGCGCGGATATCCAGCGGGCCGTCCTTGCCGTCCGCCTTCACGCCGACGATGCGGTCGCCCTCCTGGATGAGGCTTGTGCCTTCCGTCTCCATGAGCAGCCGGAAATTGGGATAGGGCCGCGCATGATCCGACAGGAAGTCGAGGAAATCCCATTGCGGCATGAGGGCGATGAACTTGCAGCGGGTCGGAAGATGGCGGAAATCCGCGATCGTGACGTGGCTGGCGCCGATCTGCCCGCCGAGCCGTTCGATCTTCTGGTGCGGGCGCTTCAGGAAATCCTCGAGCAGCCCCAGCTCGGCGACGATCTCCAATGTCGAGGGATGGATCGTGTCGCCCCGGAAATCTCTCAGGAAATCGGCGTGCTTCTCGATGACCAGGGTGTCGATGCCGGCCCTCGCAAGCAGGAAGCCCAGCATCATTCCGGCGGGACCGCCGCCGACGATCGCGCAGCGCGTGCGAAGCGCCATATCAGCCATGCGGTGCCTCCCGATTTGAGCCGGCTGCCGGCGCATGCTATGAGGCCCCAAATCCAATCACAAGGAGGTGCCCCATGGACATCCGCAAGGGTCAGGCGCTGCGCGACACACTGAAGGACAAGTCGCTGCTCAAGGACCAGTGTTACATCGACGGCAAGTGGGTCGGCGGCAAGGACACGATCCCGGTCACCAACCCGGCCAACGGTGACGTCATCACCACGGTGCCGAAGCTCGGCAAGAAGGAGACGGCCAACGCCATCGCGGCGGCCGAGAAGGCGATAAAGGCCTGGGCCGCCAAGACGGCGAAGGAGCGTTCGACGATCCTTCGCAAGTGGTTCGACCTCATCATGGCGAATGGCGACGATCTCGCCCGCATCATGACGGCCGAGCAGGGCAAGCCCCTCGCCGAGGCCAAGGGTGAGGTGGCCTATGGCGCGGCCTTCATCGAGTTCTTCGCCGAGGAGGCGAAGCGCATCTATGGCGAGACCATCCCCACCCACAAGGCCGATGCCCGCATTGTCGTGGTGCGCCAGCCCGTGGGCGTGGTCGGCGCCATCACGCCGTGGAACTTCCCCATCGCCATGATCACCCGCAAGGCGGGTCCGGCGCTCGCGGTCGGCTGCTCGATCGTCATCAAGCCCGCCTCCGAGACGCCGCTCTCGGCGCTGGCGCTGGCGGAGCTCGGCGAGCGCGCCGGCATCCCGGCGGGCGTGCTCAATGTGATCACGGGCTCGGCCAAGGAGATCGGCGGCGAGCTCACCGGCAGCCCGGTCGTGAAGATGCTGACCTTCACCGGCTCGACCGAGATCGGCAAGGTGCTGATGGAGCAGTGCGCGAAGACGGTCAAGAAGGTCGGCATGGAGCTCGGCGGCAACGCGCCCTTCATCGTCTTCGATGACGCGGATCTCGATGCGGCGGTTGCCGGCGCCATGGCGTCCAAGTACCGCAACGCCGGCCAGACCTGCGTCTGCGCCAACCGCATCCTGGTGCAGGACAAGGTCTATGACGCCTTCGCCGACAAGCTCAAGGCCGCGGTGTCGAAGCTCAAGGTGGGCAACGGGGTCGAGGACGGCGTGACGACCGGTCCGCTCATCAACGCTGCTGCCGTGAAGAAGGTGCAGGAGCACGTGGACGACGCGGTCAAGAAAGGCGCCAAGGTCGTCGTCGGCGGCAAGGCGCACAAGCTCGGCGGCAATTTCTACGAGCCGACGCTGCTCCGCGACGTCACCACCGACATGCTGGTGACGAAGGAGGAGACCTTCGGGCCCGTCGCGCCGCTCTTCCGCTTCAAAACAGAGGAGGAGGCGATCCGCATGGCCAACGACACCGAGTTCGGTCTCGCCTGCTACTTCTATTCCCGCGACATCGGCCGCATCTGGCGGGTGGGCGAAGCGCTCGAATACGGCATCGTTGGCATCAACGAGGGCATCATCTCGACCGAGGTCGCGCCCTTCGGCGGTGTGAAGGAGTCGGGCGTCGGCCGCGAGGGCTCCCACCACGGCGTCGAGGAGTTCGTCGAGATGAAGTACATGCTGATGGGCGGCCTCGCGAAGTAGGGTAGGAACCGTTGAGCGGCGAGGCGCAAAAGCAGGCTGCGGCCGATGCCGCTCTCGGACTGGTTGAGAGTGGGATGCGGCTGGGCCTCGGCACCGGCTCGACCGCCTCCGCTTTCGTCAAGGCGCTCGGCGCCAGGGTGAGGGCGGGGCTCGACATTGTCGGCGTCCCGACCTCGGAAGCGACCCGCGCGCTCGCCAAAGCGGAAGGCGTCCGCCTGTCGACGCTCGAGGAGATGCCCGAGCTCGACCTGACCGTCGACGGCGCCGACGAGATCGATGGGCGCCTTCGCCTCATCAAGGGCGGCGGCGGCGCGCTCCTGCGCGAGAAGATCGTCGCCTCCGCCTCGAAGCGCATGGTGGTCATCGCCGATGCTTCGAAGAAGGTGGAGACGCTCGGCCGCTTCCCGTTGCCGGTGGAAGTCTCGGCCTTCGGGCATGAGGCCACGCGCCGAGCGATACTGGGCGTGCTGGCCGGCGAGAGCATCGAGGCCCCGGTGCTGCTGCGGTCGGGCAAGGACGGCACGCCCTTCCACACCGACAACGGCAACCTGATCTACGACTGCCACCTTCAGGCCATCGCTGCGCCGGAGCGGCTCGCGGGCGCGTTGGAGGCGATCCCCGGCGTCATGGGCCATGGCCTCTTCATCGGGCTCTGCTCCAGGGCCTTCATCGCCCATTCCGACAAGGTTGAGACGCTGGAGCCTTCGAAGGCGCGCTTCGAGGGCGGCCGCAACGTCGCCATGAAGGTGCCGCCGGACGAGTACGACGCGACGCTCGCCTTCTATCGCGACACGCTCAAGCTCCCGGTGGAGGCGCTCGGGAACGGCGCGCATGTCGTGGCCTTCGGCACCGTGCGCCTTTGGCTCGACCGCGAAGCCTCGCGCTCCCAGGCCGAGATCTGGCTCGAGGTCGGCACGGCGTCCGAGGCCGAAGCGGCTGGCATCCTAGCGCGCGCCGGCATCGTGCGCTGCGATGCGATCGAGGCGCTGCCCGACGGCTTCCGCGGCTTCTGGATCAAGAACCCGGCCGGCATCGTGCATCTTGTCTCCGAGATCGGCGGAGAGATCTGAAAGTGCATTGCGCTCCTATTCCGCTCTGCTCGTCCCCGCGAACGCGGGGACCCAGATTTGCCTGGATTCCCGCTTGCGCGGGAATGAGCGGTGATAGGAGACACCAGGTCAGAGAGCTTCTCGTGCAATGACCTACGACTGCGACCTGTTCGTCATCGGGGGCGGTTCGGGCGGCGTGCGCGCGGCGCGCGTGTCGGCGGCGCACGGCGC
>JBFXDI010000174.1:0-7398 GCA_050181295.1 Parvibaculaceae bacterium
CACCTTCTCCGGCCGCCAGATGGTGGTGACGACCGGCCGCTCGGTGGAGGTGTGGGGAACGGTGCTGCTCCTCTATTTCGCCATGGCATACCCGCTGACCTGGCTCGTGCGGCTGGCCGAGAAGCGTGCCGAGCGGGTGAGGTAAGCCATGTTCGACGTCGGTTTCGCCGTCTCCATCATCCCTGAGCTCATGAAGGGACTGAAGGTCACGATCATCGCGACGCTTGGCGGTTTCGCGCTGGCGCTGGTTGTCGGAGCCGTGATCGAGGCGGGCCGGCGCTCGGGCTCGCGCCTCCTCGGGCGGCTCTGCGACGCCTATGTCGCGTTCCTCCGCTGCACACCGCTGCTGGTGCAGCTCTACTTCGTGTTCTACGTGCTTCCCGGTTACGGCATCCGCTTCAGCGCGCTCTTCACCGGCATACTCTGCCTCGGCCTCCATATCGGAGCCTATGTCGCCGAAGCCTATCGCGGCGCCATCAACGCCGTTCCGGAGGGCCAGTGGGATGCCGCGCGCTCGCTCGGGCTTCCAAAGCGCTTCGTATGGATCAAGGTCATTCTTCCCCAGGCGCTGCCTCATATGCTGCCGCCGCTCGGCAACTTCCTGATCGGCCTCTTCAAGGAGACGCCGCTGCTCGCCGCGATCACCGTCATCGACCTGTTCGGCGCGGCCAACGCCATCGCCGGCCGCACCTTCAAATACAACGAGCCCTATACGCTGGCGGCCGTCATGCTGCTGGCTGTGAGCCTGGTTGCGGCCTGGGGCGTGCGTAGGATCGAGCGCCGCTTCGCTCCGCCGGCGCGGTAGACCCCAGCGGCTCGCGCTTCACTTTTCCGCCCCATTCGCCCATCATGGTCCGGCACCTCGCAACCAGACGGACCGGACCGCCGATGCGACTGCCAGCGCCAGCCGTTCTTCCGGCGCTTCTGACGGCCGCCCTCTGGCCCGCGGCGCCGGCCCTGGCGCATCCCCATGCCTGGATCGAGATGAAGTCGGATGTGGTCTTCGATGATTCAGGGCGGGTGAGCGCGCTGAACATCGAATGGAAGTTCGACGCCGACTATAGCGCCATGGCCATCGACGGGCTCGACACCAATAAGGACGGCTTCTATTCGGCGGGTGAGCTGCAGCCCCTGGCGAAGGAGAACATCGAGGCGCTGAAGGAATACGGCTACTTCGTCTACGCCAAGGCGGACGGCAAGCAGGTTCCCTACGGCGAGATCACGGAATACGGGCAGGTCTACAACAACGGCATCCTGGAGATGCATTTCGTGCTGCCGCTCGCCGGACCCGTGGACCCGCGCAAGGCCGCCTTCGCCTACCAGATGTACGATCCGACCTTCTATATCGCCATGGACTACAAGGACGCCACGTCGGTAGCGACCGTCGGGGCCATGCCGCCCGAATGCAAGATCCACCTGAAACCGACGCCGTCCGACGAGCAGACCGAGGCGACGCGCCAGATGCTGGCCGGAAAGGACCAGAACTGGACGCCGCCGGAGGGCGAAGACTTCGGCTCCCTCTTCGCGCAGCCCGTGGCTGTCGAATGCGGCAAGAAGGCCGCCGCCAAATGAGATGGCGCGGTCTCACGATCCTCCTGTTCGGCATCGTGGTTCCGCTGCTGCTCGTACAGGCGCCGGCCTCGGCGATCGAGCATGCGCAGATCGATGCGCAGCAAGCCCAATCGGCAGATGGGAACGGAGAGGCGGTCGCCGCGACGCCCATCGACCCGCGCAAGCTTCTGGTGCGCCCGAAGAAGGACGGGGCGGCCGAGCCCGCTGCGCCCGCCTTCTGGTCGGACCCGGTCGGCTGGGTGCAGGTCAAGCAGCGCGACTTCTACGGCCGCATGTCGGGCGCCATGCGCGCCATGCGCGGCGAGCATTCGACAAAGGCCGCCCTGACGCTCATGCTCCTGAGCTTCCTTTATGGCGTCCTGCACGCGGCCGGTCCCGGCCACGGCAAGGCGGTGGTCTCCGCCTGGCTCCTCGCCAACGAGCGCGAGGTGAGGCGCGGCATCCTCATCGCCTCGCTCAGCGCCTTCTTCCAGGCGCTCACGGCAATTGTCCTGGTGAGCGCGCTGCTCCTGACAGTGAGCGCCGCGGGCTCGACCGCGCGCTGGCTGGCTGGCGGGCTTGAAAGCATCAGCTACGCGCTCATCGCGTTGCTCGGCCTCTACATGATCTGGCAGGCACTCCGGCCCTATTTCGCGGCAGCCTTCGTGCCCGCACCGGCGCTGGCCACCGCCGACGGCAGCCATGCCCATGGCGGCCACGAGCACCGTGCCCATCATGAGCATGGGCACGAGCATGACCACGGCCATCACCATCATGCGCATGCCCACGGCGAGGATTGCCACTGCGGGCATGCGCACATGCCCGGCCCCGAGCAGGCGAGGGAGGCTTCGAGCCTCGGCAAGGCCGTCTCGCTCGCCTTCGCCGTGGGGTTGCGGCCCTGCACCGGCGCCATCCTGGCGCTTCTCTTCTCGAGCGCCATCGGCCTCTACTGGGCGGGCGTCGCCTCGACCTTCGTCATGGCGATCGGCACCGCCATGACGGTCTCCGCCATCGCGGTCATCGCCGTGACGTCGCGCGGTCTTGCCTTGCGGTTCGCCGGCCGCGACTCCGTCTGGCTCGAACGCACGACCTTCGGCCTGCGGATCCTCGGCGGCCTTGCGATAGCGGCCTTCGGCACCCTGCTCTTCATCGGCTCGATGACCGGCGGCGCCCAGGGCTTCTCCTGACATGCGCGCCCGGTCTCTCGGGCTTCTCGCCCTCGCGCTGTCGGTCTGGCTGTCGGCGCCGGCTCTCGCGCAGGTGACCGAGGGCGACGATGCGCCGCTGCGCTTCGGCCGCTTCGAGCACCAGGGCGAGGCCCACTACGGCGTCCTGGCCTCGGGCGGCGTGCACCAGCTCACGAAAAGCTTCCTCGAGCCCGACGTGGTCGTGACCGGCACGGTCTTCAAGCTCGAAGAGGTGAAGCTCCTCGCGCCGATCGTGCCCTCGAAGGTCATCGCCGTGGCGCGGAACTACAAGGGCCACGGAGGAGCGAAGAAGGCCGAGCTTGAGTTCTTCGCCAAGCTTCCGAGTTCCCTCACAGGACTTGATGCCGGGATCGTTCCTCCGCCCGGATCGAAGGATCTGCATTTCGAGGGCGAGATGGCGATCGTGATGGCTGCCCGGACGCGGAATGTGACCGTCGAGAAGGCGAAAGACTCAATTTTCGGCGTGACAGCAGCGAACGACGTGACGGAACGCTCCTATCCGTTCGAGCCGTTCGATCTCCTGCGCGCCAAGGCTTTCGACACCTCGGGTCCGCTCGGGCCCTGGATCGTGCCCGGCCTTTCCTATGACCGTCTGAAGCTCACGACGCGGCTCAACGGCAAGGTCGTGCAGCAGGCCTCGACGTCGGAAATGCTGTGGAAGACGGCGGAGATCGTGGCCGCCGTGTCACGCTATATCACGCTCGAGCCCGGCGATGTGATCCTCACCGGCACGCCCGGAGAAACCACGGCCATGAAGCCGGGCGACATCGTCGAGGTCGAACTCGAGGGCGTCGGCGTCCTGCGAAACAAGGTTGAGGCCTCGGCGGAGGACGCGCCTAAGCCCTGATGATGCTCACGATCCTGAGCGTCGCCGGATCGACGATCACGATCCTGCCATCCGCGACCACGAAGAAGTCATGCGCCTCCAATGCCGGAGCGGTCTCGACCACGTCGAGCGGCACCGGATAGAGCGTCACCGTTCCTGGAACCTCCGCGCCGACGGAGATGTTCAGTTCCGCATCCTTCTCCTCGACCGGCTGAACCTTATGCCCGACCAGCGCCCGTTTCAGCGTCTGCGTGTCCTTCTGGCTGACCGTCAAGGTCTGCGTCTGGCCTTGCGCAGATGCAACGATCGGCCCGGCGGCCAGCAGGGCCAATGTCATGCTCAGGGTTGCGATCCGCATGGGCTCACTCCATGAAAGAAGGTGAAGGCCGTTTCCGGCCTTCACTCCGTTGGGCTGCTACTCCACCGGCTCCTCCACAGGTCCGCCTGGATTTCCGCGATCCTCATGTGCGCCCTGATAGGCCGGCCCGTTCTCGTTGACCTGGCCGGACGCGTTCGAATCCTTGCCGATGGTCTTGCCCTTGTTCTTGTGCGTCTCCTGATATTGCGGCGTGTCGGAGCGCTGCAGGGGCGCGGTGTAGTCCTGATCCATGCCCTTCATGGTCGGGCTGGTGTTCTCGATGCGGGGCTCGGACTTTCCGGACCCGGCGCCCGAACCTGCGCCACCCCCGGCGTTCTGCGCCAGCGCCGCGCCGCTGCCGAAAAGCAGGGCCGCGCTCAGCGCGATCAGGGGTTTGGCGATACGCGGGTTCTGCATAAAATCTCTCCTTGTCGTTGTGTGTGGGTTCCTAGGGGGAATGGGCAGCGGCCACATCGGTTCCGATCGGAAATGGGGCTTCTTTGTGGAGCCGGGAGTGGCCTTCCCGAGCCTGCGCCGCTATAGGTCTTGCGGGCTGATCGCAGGGCTGGGGACATGCCGACGCTTCGCGACAAACTGGCGCTGGGGAAGTTCGTCGTCACGGCGGAGATCGCGCCGCCGCTGTCGGCTTCGCCAGCGGCGCTCCTGGAGAAGGTGGAGCCACTGCGCGGACTGGCGGATGCGGTGAACGTCACGGATGCGGCGGGCGCCAAGGCCGCGATGTCGAGCTTCGCCGCCGCTGCCCTCCTGGTCCGTGAGGGCTTCGAGCCTGTGCTCCAGATCACCTGCCGCGACCGCAACCGCATCGCGCTCGCCGGAGACCTTCTCGGCGCGGCGGCGCAGGGGGTGGAGAACCTCCTGATCCTGCATGGAGACGAGCCGTCGGTCGGAGACATGCCGGAGGCGAAGCCCGTCTATGATCTCGATTCCCGCGCCGTGATGACGCTCGCCCGCGACATGCGCGAGAGGGGCGAGCTGCCGTCGGGGCGCAAGATCGCGCCGGCGCCCCGCTTCCTGATCGGCTGCGCGGATTCCCCGGTCGATCCGGCGCCGGACTGGAAGCCGAAGGGCCTCGAGGCCAAGATCGCCGCGGGCGCCGAGTTCGCCCAGACGCAGTTCTGCTTCGACCTCGACGTGGCGCGCCGCTATGTCGGGCGGCTAGCGGAAGAGGGGACGCTGTCGCGGCTGAAGCTGATCGTCGGCGTGGGCGTGCTCGCTTCGGCGAAGCAGGCGCGTTTCATGCGGGAAAACCTGTTCGGGGTCTTCATTCCGGATGCCATCGTCGAGAGGCTTGACGCGGTCGCCGACCCGCGGGCCGAGGGCCGCACCATCGCGGCCGAGGTCATAGCGGCGCTGCGAGATTTCGACGGGGTGGCCGGCGTGCATGTCATGGCGCCGCTCAACGGAGGCGCCGCCATCGCCGACACCCTGCGCGAGGCGGGTGTGGGATAGCTTGAGAGTTAGGCTCTCCGCTCGTCCCCGCGAAGGCGGGGACCCAAGACGATCGGCTCAGTCACGGTTCGTGGATTCCCGCTTGCGCGGGAATGAGCGGATTTGAGAACCTACAGCGTGCCCTTCACACACTTGCGCGCCAGCGTCTTGTACTGGGCTTCGTTGAAGGGGATGGGATTGCCGCCGGCGGACGGGTCCTTGATGGCCATCGCCGCGACCTCGTCCAGCCGCTTCTCGTTGATGCCGATTTCCTTCAGCGCGTGCGGGATGCCGATGTCCTTGCGAAGCTTCACGACCCATTTGAGGAAGCCGTCGAAGCCGCCCTTGATGTCGAGGTAGCGGGCCGCGCGCTCGATGTCCTTGGCCACCGCCTTTTTGTTGGCCTTGAGCACATAGGGCATGATGACGCCGTTGAGCAGCCCGTGGTGGGCGTCGTAGAGCCCTCCGAAGGGATGCGACAGCGCGTGGATGGCGCCGAGGCCCCGCTGGAAGGCGGTTGCGCCCATGGCGGAGGCGACGAGCATGTGACCCCTGGCCTCGATGTCGCGCGGCTTCTTCACCGCCGTCACGAGGTTTTCCTTGATGAGCCGCATGCCTTCGAGCGCCACGCCGGCGGCGAGCGGATTGTACGCCGGCGCGCAATAGGCCTCCAGGCAATGGGCAAAGGCGTCCATGCCGGTCGCCGCCGTGAGGCGCGCCGGCAGCCCGATCGTGAGCTCCGGATCGAGCACCGCGAACCTGGGCAGCATCAGCGGATGGAAAATGATCTTCTTCTCGTGCGTCGTCGGATGCGTGATGACGCCCGCGCGGCCGACCTCCGAGCCCGTGCCCGCGGTCGTGGGCACCGCCACGATGGGCGCGATGTTGCGCGGATTGGCCCGCGTCCACCAGTCGCCGATGTCCTCGAAATCGAAGATCGGGCGTGACTGGGCCTGCATGAAGGCGATGAGCTTGCCGACATCGAGCGCCGAGCCGCCGCCGAAGGCGATGACGCCGTCATGGCCGCCGCGCTTGAAGGCCTGGACGCCGTCCTTGACGTTCTGCTCGACCGGGTTGGGCCTGACCTCGGTGAAGAGGCCGACCACCAGGTTCGCCTTGCGCAGCTCCTCGATGATGGCCTTCACCATCGGCATGGCGCCTAGGCCCGGGTCGGTGACGAAGAGCGGCTTCTGCATGCCGGCGTCGCGCGAGAACTGGGCGAGCTCGCGGATGCGCCCAGCGCCGAAGCGTATGGCGGTGGGAAAGCTGATGTTTGCAGTGACGGTCATGCGTGTCTCCGCGAAAGCTCGTCAGGATGTGGTGGTGCGCAGGTGCCAGGACTTGGGCCGGGTGAGGGCCTCGTAGCCGGCGCGCGAAAGGGTGGCGCCGCGACCCGTGTCCTTGATCCCCGTCCAGGCGAGCGCGGGGTCGAGGTAGTCGCAGCGGTTCATGAAGAGGGTGCCGGTCTCGATCTCCGCGCCGATCCGCTCGGCGGCCGCGGCGTCCTCTGTCCAGATCGCGGCGGTGAGCCCGTAAGGAGAGTCGTTCATCAGCGTGATCGCCTCCTCGTCGTCGGCGACCTTCATGATGCCGACGACGGGTCCGAAGCTCTCATCGCGCATGACCGACATCTGGTGGTCGACCTTGGTGAGCACCTGCGGCGCCATGTAGGCCGAGCCCTTGGCGTCGAGCGGGAAGCGCTTGGGGTCGATGTGAGCCTTCGCGCCGGCGCGCTCGGCGGACCTGATCTGCCTGCGCACGAAATCCGCCGCCTCGGGCTTGATGAGGGGGCCGAGCGTCGTCTCCTCCTCGAGCGGACTGCCGAGCACGTACTTCTTCGTCAGGTCCACGAAGCCGTCGATGAAGTCGCCCCAGGCTTTCCTGTGCACATAGATGCGCTCGATGCCGCAGCAGGACTGGCCCGAATTGAAGAAGGATCCGTCGACAAGGTTCTCCACCGCATGCGCCATGTTGGCGTCCGGCCGCACGTAAGCCGGGTCCTTGCC
>JBFXDI010000175.1:0-7347 GCA_050181295.1 Parvibaculaceae bacterium
CCCATGCCAATTCGACCATTTAGCCCAATTATTCCCTGTTTGCCGAAGAAATTGGCTTTACTCAACCCCTTTCATCGTGCTTTCATCAGAAAAAAAGCGCCTTCAGGCTATAGGTTAATGGTCTGAATGGTACGTACCATTCTCAGGCGCGACAATATGAATTCGCAGGCAGGAGAGCGTGGTGAAGACGAGACCGACCATTCCGGTAGAGGAGTTCGCGCAGCGTCGTCGCAGGGCCGTCGAGGCCGCCAAGGCCGCCGGCTTCGACGCGCTTCTGGTGTGCTCGCGCGGCGGGGGGACCGTGGATCGGTTCGCCGACGTGATGTACCTCACGAACTTCTACACGGCCTTTCCCTATACGCCGGATCATGCGGGCGCCTGGTCCGGCCGCGCGCACACCTTCCTGGTGCTGCCGGTGGGCGGCAAGCCGCGCCTTATCGTGGACGTGCCGGCGGGCAGCTCGGTGCATCTCGAGGACGGCGAGATCGTCTACGCGGACCTCGTGCTGGAGGCGACGGTCCAGGCGCTCAAGGATGCGGGCCTCGAGCGGGCGCGGGTCGGCATCGTCGGCGAGGACGTGCTGCCCGTGAGCTTCCACCGCCAGATCGTCGGCGCGCTGCCCGGCATGGCGGCATTGCCCGCCGACGACATTCTCATCGGGCTTCGATCGGTCAAGTCGCCGGCGGAGATCGAGATGCTGCGCTACTCCTCCTGGGTCGGTTCCCGGATGATCGAGACCATGATGGCGGCCGCGGAGCCCGGCGCCAGCCACGCGGAGATCGTGGCCGCGGGCATGCAGACGCTGCTGCCGGCGGGCGGCGCGCTCTACAACTCCTTCATGAGTTCGGGCCGCGGCGGCGACAATCCGAAGCGGATCCACCATGCCTTCCCGACCTGGGGCGCGAGCGAGCGGCTCGAATCCGGCGACTGGATCCGGCTCGGCATCTCCGGGATCGTCGGGGGCTATGTCTTCGACCTCGCGCGCTCGAAAGCCGTGGGAACGGCCAGCAACCGGCAGATCATGCTCTTTGAATCCGCGATCTCCTGCATCGAGGCCGGTATCGGTGCCATCAAGCCTGGCGCCACCGCGGGCGACCTCGCGAAGGCGGGGCTCGGCAAGCAGGAGGAACTGGGCTTCAAGCTTGAGGGCGTGTTCTCCGCGCTCGGGCACGGCATTGGGCTCGGCTGGGACGCGCCGTGGCTCACGGTTGGCGACAAGACACCCATCAAACCCAACATGGTGCTCTGCCTCGAGCGCACGGTGACGCAGGACGGCTATCTCGGTGACTTCGAGGAAACGGTGCTCGTCACCGAGAGTGGATACGAGATGCTGACCGACGCGACCAGGCGCTTCTGGTGACGGGGGCGCTTTGACGAGACCGGTCGACAGCCTCTGGGCGGCTTCCAGCAGGGCCAAGCCCTTCGCCGGCGAGCCCTTGTCGTCCGAAACGACGGCCGACGTGGCGGTGGTCGGTGGCGGCTTCACCGGGCTGTCGACGGCACTGCATCTCGCGGAGGGCGGTCGCGACGTCGTGGTGCTGGAGGCCGAGGAGATCGGGCACGGCGCCAGTGGCCGCAACGGCGGACAGGTCAATCCGGGTCTCAAATATGACGAGGCGGCGCTCCAGGCGAAGTTCGGGCCGGAGGGCTCCAGGTTCTACAGGCTCGGGCAGGAGGCGCCCGATTTCCTCGCCACGCTGGTCGAGCGGCTCGGCCTGAACTGCGGCTTCGAACGGCCGGGCCTGATCAGGCTCGCGCACAACGGGCACGCCTTCAAGCTCATGAAGGCCGCCGGCGATGACATGGAGAGGGCAGGGATTTCGATCGAGAGGCTCGAGGATGCTCGCGCGGTCGCCAAGAAAATTGGCACCGAACGCTATCTCGGCGGCTTCATCGATCCGCGCGGCCGCAGCGTCCACCCCCTCGACCTTGCCCGCGAGATGGCGCGCGCCTGCGCGGCCGCAGGCGTGCGGGTCCACACAAGATCGCGCGCCAACGGACTTGCCGAGCGGTCCGGCGGCTGGCGTGTTTCCACAGGGTCCGGAGCCGTGCAGGCTGGCGAGGTCGTGGTCGCGACCAACGGCTACACGGATGGGCTCATCCCCGGCCTTGCGGCCTCCCTTCTGCCGGTCAACAGCTTCCAGATCGCCACGGCGCCGCTGGAGGGCAAGCTCGCCGAGGAGATCCTGCCGGGCCGCAATACCGTCTACGACAGCCGCCGGCTCATCCTCTATTTCCGGAAGACACGCGACGAGCGGGTGGTGCTCGGGGGACGCGCCTCCTTCAATTCCTCCGCCGGCGTGCTCGGGAACCGGGAGGACTACTCGATGCTCGAGAAGGTGCTCGCCGGAATCTTTCCGCAGCTTCGAGGGCAGCCTATCGCCCACCGCTGGACCGGGCTTGTCTGCATCACCGCCGATTTCCTGCCCCACTATCACAGGCCCGCGCCGAAGCTCCATGTCGTCGTCGGCTTCAACGGGCGGGGCGTCGCGCTCAGCCACCGCGTGGGGGCCTGGATGGCGAACAGGCTCCTGGGCCAGGAGGACGCGGGCGAAATCCCGGCGACGCCGATCGTGCCCATTCCGTTTCATCAGTACCGAGAACCGCTGCTGAACATGGCCATGCAGTGGAACCGGCTGCTCGATCTGTTCGGCCGGTAAGAGCCGCAACTTCAATGAAACTGAAACAACGTTCAGAATTACGCGATTGATTTAAGCGGCCGCGCGGTCCCAAGAGAGAGGACCCACGGAATGGAGACGAAAATGCTGCTTGTTGACGGGCTGAATTGCAGCCGCTTTGACCGGGAAGTCTTCGAGGAGCTGCGTGACGGCGGCATGAGCTGCGTCACGACCTGCCTCGGCTTCTGGGAGGATGCGACGGAATCGCTCGACGCCCTCGGCCGCTTCCGCGACGTCGTGAAGGCGAACTCCGATCTGGTCGCGATCGCCCGCACGGGCGCCGAGATCGACGCCATCGTGGCCTCCGGCCGATGCGCCCTCGTCGTTGGCTACCAAAACACCAACGCGCTGTCGGGCCGCATCCGCTTCGTAGAAATCTTCGCCGAGCTCGGCGTCCGGGTGATGCAGCTCACCTACAACAACCAGAACGAATATGGCGGCAGCTGCTATGAGCCCAATGACAGCGGCATCAGCCGGGCAGGGCGCGAGCTCGTGGCGGAGTTCAATCGCGTCGGCATCCTCATCGACCTGTCGCATGTCGGGGAGCGCACGAGCCGCGACGTGATCGCGGTCTCCGAGGGCCCGGTCGCCGTCACGCACGCCAACCCGTCCGAACTCATTCCGCATCTTCGCAACAAGTCGAACGCGCTCATCAAGGAACTCGCGGCGAAGGGCGGCGTCATCGGGCTTGCGACCTACGCCAACATCTGCGGCGACTACATATCGAGCGCCGACAAGTGGTCCGAGATCGTTGCCTATGCGGTCGACGTCGCCGGCATCGACCATATCGCCATCGGCACGGACCATGGCCGCAACGTCGGCATGTCGGACCTCGAATGGATGCGGATGGGCCGCTGGTCGCGGGTGACCAACTACGGCGCCGGCAACGCCGCGCGGCCGGGCAAGGTGCCGGAACCTGGCTGGCTCAAGACCATGCGCGGCTTCGGCACCATCGCCGAGGCGCTGGAACGCCGCGGCTTCAAGCGGCCGGAAGTGGAGGCGGTCATGGGGGGCAACTGGATCCGCCTCTACAAGCAAGTGTTCGACAAGGCCATCGGGAAGGAAGCCTCGGCGCGCGCAGCGTGACGGGCCGAGAGCCAGGCAATCGCAGACTACGACCGGGGAAGATGGGTGGAAACTGGAGGTGTCTCATGAGTGACGTGTCTAAGAGGACGGCCGGCATCTCGCGCCGGAACTTTCTTTCGACCACCGCCGCGGTCGGCGCCGGAATGGCTCTCGGCCTGCCGGCGGTTCATCGGGCCCACGCCCAAGGATCCGGAAAGGTGATCTACGCAACCTGGGGCGGCTCCTGGGAGGCGGCGATCAAGAAGGCGTGGTTCGAGCCCTTCACCAAGGCGACGGGCATCGAAGTTGTGACGGCGCAGGACAACAACTACGGCAAGTTCCAGTCGATGGTCGAAAGCAAGTCGGTCGAATGGGACGTGGTCGAGACCAATCCCGACTTCCAGTATATCGGGGCCGAGCGCAATCTGCTCGAGCCGATGGATTTCGGCGTGATCGACAAGTCGAAGATCATGGAAGGCGAAGGCTTCGTGACCGACCATTCGGTGCCGCAGGTACTGTGGTCACGCCTTCTGACCTACAACACCAAGAGCCTGAACGGCAAAGTGCCCGAGAACTACACGGCGGTCTTCAACGACCTCGCGGGCTTTCCCGGCAAGCGGTCGCTCGCGAGCGAGCCGAACGCCGGCACCTTCGAGGCCGCGCTCCTCGCCGACGGTGTGGCGCCGGATCAGCTCTATCCCCTGGACATCGATCGGGCGCTCAAGAAGTGGACGGAGATCAAGGATCAGATCCTCTTCTACGAGACCAACGCCCAGGCGCAGCAGTACATCTCAGACGGCCAGGCCTCGCTGTCGATCATGCCGGACGGTCGCGCCCAGGCCGCCGTCAAGGACGGTTCGCCGGTCGGCATCCAGTACAACCAGAGCTTCATGACCTGGTCCTCGATGGTCGTGCCGAAGGGTGCGCCCAACAAGGAGAACGCCATGAAGTTCCTGGCCTACACGATGACCCCGGAGGCGCAGGCGGCGATCGCCAACGAGTATACCTATGGCCCGGTGGTGCCGGACGCCTTCAAGCTCATCGCGCCGGAGCGGGCCAAGATCCTGTCGGGCGGTCCCGAGCAGCAGGGCAAGTTCATCTGGGCCAACGAGCAGTGGTGGGCGAAGAACCTGGAAGAGGTCACCGAACGCCTGACCGAATGGCGTCTGCTCTAGGATCACAATGCCGGGAGGGCCATAAGGTCTTCCCGGCATCAAGGCTCTCGATCATGCCTCAGATAGTCCGCCGCCACGCATCCCTGCTGCTGCTGACGCCAGCCGTATTGCTGCTGGTGGCGTTCTTCGTCGTCCCCACGCTGCAGCTCGTCGGCCTGAGCTTCGAGGGGTCTGCCGGTCCCTGGACCCATTACAGCCGCATCTTCGAGCGTCCGGTCTATGTGCAGGTGCTGCAGCGGACGTTCCTCACCAGCGCGGCGACGGCGGTGCTGTGCGTCCTCATCGGCTATCCGGTGGCCTATCGCCTCGTCACCGGCTCCAACCGCACGAAGCTCGTTCTGCTGGCGATGATCCTCGTGCCCTTCTGGACCAATCTCCTGGTGCTCTGCTACGGCTGGCTGATCGTGCTCAATCCGCAAGGCGCGGTGAACACGCTGCTCCTCAACCTCGGCCTCCTCAACGCGCCGCTGCTCATGAGCGGCAGCATCGTCGCGGTCCTCATCGGCATGGTCCAGACCATGCTGCCCTATCTGATCCTGCCGGTGGCGGCGAACATGGCGCGCGTCGACGTCCGGGTCCTGCAGGCGGCAAGAAGCCTCGGCGCGCCGCCGCTGCAGGTGTTCCTGCGCGCCTACCTTCCCATGACGATGCCGGGCGTGATGGCAGGCGCGCTCCTGGTCTTCATTATGAGCATCGGGTTCTTCATCATCCCGGCGATCCTCGGGGGCACGCGCGACATCTTCATCGCTCAGCTTATCGAGATGAACATCAACCGGGTGCTCAACTGGGGTTTCGCGGCGGCGCTTTCCACCATCGTCCTCATCACGACGCTGGCGCTCTATGCGATCGGGGTGCGCTGGTTCAGGCTCGGCTCGATCTGGGGGCAGGCATGAAACCCGGCTCGAGGCTGCAGCTCGTCATCACCGTGATCGTCGCCCTGGCGATGGTGATGATGATCCTGCCCAACGTGATCATTCTGCCGGCCTCCTTCGGAGGGGAGGACTACATCATCTTCCCGCCACGCTCGCTGTCGACGAAATGGTACGCAACATTCTTCGAGACCCCTGCCTGGCAGAATGCGACCGTCAACAGCGTCATCGTGGCGGTCCTCTGCACGATCGCCTCGACGCTCCTCGGCACGCTCGCGGCGCTCGGCATGGCGCGGCTGACGCAGCGGGCGCGGGGGCTGGTCATGAGCTTCTTCCTGCTGCCGACCATCGTGCCGACCATCATCACGGGCGTTGCGCTCTACGGGATGCTCTCGTCCACGGGCTTGCGCGGAGGCGTGCTCGGCATCGTGATCGGGCACACCATCATCGCCACCCCCTTCGTGGTCATCAACGTGATTGCGGCGCTGCAGCGCATGGATGTGCGGCTCGAACACGGGGCGCGCAGCCTCGGAGCCTCGCCGCTCAGGGCCTTCTACTACGTGACCCTGCCGATCATCTGGCCCGGCATCGCGGCCGGAGCGGCCTTCGCATTCCTGACGTCCTTCAGCGAGCTGGTGCTGGCGCTTTTCCTGGCCAGCGGCGCGACCACCACGCTGCCCGTGCAGATGTGGAGCGGAATCCGATTCGAGATCAATCCCACCGTTGCCGCGGCCTCGAGCCTGTTCGTCGTCGTATCCTGCGTGATGCTGCTGGCGGTCGGCTTGTTGAGGCGCAGGGAGGCAAGAAGCGCATGAGCGACACATCGACAGCATTGCCGCTATGGGCCAAGGACGAGGCGATGCCCGCGGCCGACGCGCAGCGGCAGTCGGCGATGTCGAGCACCGCGGTACTCGACAACACGCATATCGGCTCGACCATCGAGGTATCCGGGCTGACGAAGGCCTATGCCGGCACCAAGGTCGTCGACAATGCCTCCTTCGAGGTGCGGGCGGGGGAGTTCCTGACGCTGCTCGGCGCCAGCGGCTCGGGCAAGTCGACGACGCTCATGATGATCGCCGGCTTCGTGGAGCCGACCGCCGGGACGATCAGGATCGCGGGACGCGACATCGCCGCGCTGCCGCCGGAGAAGCGCAATCTCGGGGTGGTGTTCCAGAACTACGCACTCTTTCCCCACATGAACGTCTTCGACAATGTCGCCTTCCCGCTCAAGATGCGCGGCATCGAGCGAAGCCGGCTCGAGAAAAAGGTCATGTCGGTGCTCGAGCTCGTGGAGCTGGACAGCCGGCGGGACTCCCGCATCCCGCAGCTCTCCGGCGGTCAGCAGCAACGCGTGGCGCTCGCCCGCGCGCTGGTCTTCGAGCCGCCGGTGCTGCTCATGGACGAGCCCATGGGAGCGCTCGACCGGCGGCTCAGGGAGCAGCTGCAGCGGGAGGTCAAGCGCATCCAGCTGCGGCTCGGGCTGACGGTCATCTCGGTCACGCATGACCAGGAGGAGGCGCTCCTCATGTCGGACCGCATCGCCATCATGTCGGAAGGCCG
>JBFXDI010000176.1:0-7264 GCA_050181295.1 Parvibaculaceae bacterium
TCACGCTCTTCAACTGCTTCGTCATGGGCGCGATCGACGATTCCATGCCGGGCATCTTCGAGGGGCTCAAGGAGGCCGCCCTCACCATGCAGATGGGCGGCGGCATCGGGCACGACTTCTCGACGCTCCGCCCCAAGGGTGCGCCTGTCCAGGGCGTGGGCGCCGACGCCTCGGGGCCGCTCTCCTTCATGGACGTGTGGGACGCCATGTGCCGCACCATCATGTCGGCGGGCTCCAGGCGCGGCGCCATGATGGCGACGCTCGCCTGCGACCATCCCGACATCGAGGCCTTCATCGAGGCCAAGCGCGATCCCCGGCGGCTGCGGAACTTCAATCTCTCGGTGCTCGTCACCGACGCCTTCATGGCGGCGGTCGAGGAGGATGCGGACTGGCCGCTGGTCTTCGCAGGCAAGACCTACCGGACGGTGAAGGCGCGCGAGCTCTGGGAGAGGATCATGCGCGCCACCTACGAGGTGGCGGAGCCCGGCGTCATCTTCATCGACCGCATCAACACCGAGAACAACCTCTCCTATTGCGAGACCATCCACGCCACGAACCCTTGCGTTCCAGCCGACACCTGGGTGCTGACGGCCGAGGGACCCCGGCAGGTCGGAAGGCTGGTCGGAGAACCTTTCCACGCTGTCGTCGACGGTCGCGCGCATGCGGCCTCCGGTTTCTTCGCCACCGGCGTCAAGCCGCTCCTCAAACTCCAGATGGACCAAGGCCAGGCTCTTCGCCTCACGGCCAACCACAGGCTCAAGAAGGTCGTGCGGCGGACGCGCTGGCGCATCGAAACGGACTGGGCGGAGGCCGGCGACCTCGCGCCGGGGGACGAGATCGTCCTCCACGATCACCGCGGGCTCGCGGGCTGGGGGGATCCCGCGCTCGCCACGAGGGACGAGGACGAAGGCTATCTCCTGGGGCTCCTCATCGGCGATGGGGTTCTCAAGACCGACAAGGCGGTGCTGTCCGTATGGCAGCCGGCGGCGGTTGCGAACGGCGGGACGCCGGTCGGTCCCGACGCCGTCATGGCGCGGGCCGAGGCCGCCGCCCGCGCGCTCGGCTCGCGGGCCGATTTCGCCGGCTGGTGGCCAGTCGCCGGGCGAGGCGAGTGGCGCCTTGCCACGGCGGGGCTGAAGCGGCTCGCCGAGGCGCATCGCATGGCGCGGGGCAGGAAGACAATCACGGAGCCGATGGAATGCCGTTCGTCCGCGTTCCACCGTGGCCTGCTCACGGGACTTTTCGACACCGACGGCTCGATCCAGGGCAGCCAGGCCAAGGGCGTGAGCGTGCGGCTGGCGCAAAGCGACCTGGCGCTCCTCCAATCCGCGCAGCGCATGCTGCTGCGGCTCGGCATCGCCAGCACCCTCTACAGGGAGCGGCGGCCGGCAGGGATCAAGCGGCTGCCGGACGGCAAGGGCGGCACGGCGGACTACCCCGTCCGGGCGCAGCATGAGCTCGTGGTCAGTGGCGACAATCTCGTCGTCTTCGCCGAGCGCGTCGGGTTCACCGATCGGACAAAGTCGCTCCGGCTTGCGGCGGCGCTTTCGGGATACGCCCGCGGGCTCAACCGCGAGCGCTTCGTGGCGAGGGTGGCGTCGATCGAGGCCGACGGCGAGGAGATGGTCTACGACGTCTCCGTTCCCGGCGTGAACGCCTTCGACGCCAACGGCCTTCAGGCCCACAATTGCGGTGAACAGCCCCTGCCGCCCTATGGCGCCTGCCTCCTGGGCTCCGTCAACCTCGCGAGCTTCATTCTCGATCCCTTCAGCGAGCATGCGCGCCTCGATGAGACGGCGCTGGCCGAAACCGTCGCGGTGGCGGTGCGCTTCCTCGACGACGTGGTCGACGTCTCGGCCTATCCGCTCCTCGAGCAGGAGCGGGAGGCCAAGGCCAAGCGCCGCATCGGGCTCGGCGTCACCGGGCTCGCCGACGCGCTGGCGCTGTCGGGGCTGCGCTACGGCAGCGAGGAGGCGGCGGCGCGCGCCAGGGACTGGATGGCGGCGATCGAGCGGGCGGCCTACGAGGCGAGCATCGCGCTTTCGGAAGAGAAGGGGGCTTTTCCGCTCTTCGACCGCGACGCCTATCTGGCCTCCGGCCATGTCTCGAAGCTGCCCCAGGACATCCGCGAAAAGATCGCCCGCCACGGCATCCGCAACGCACTCCTCACCTCGATCGCGCCGACCGGCACCATCTCGCTCTTCGCCGGCAACCTCTCGAGCGGGGTCGAGCCGATCTTCGCCTACGACTATGCGCGAAAGGTCCTGAACCCGGACGGGAGCCGCCGCAGCGAGCGGGTGGTGGACCAGGCGGTGGCGCTCCATAGGGAACGGTTCGGCGCCGAAACGAAGCTGCCCGAGCACTTCGTGACGGCGCAGGAGCTTAACCCGCTCGCGCATCTGAGGATGCAGGCGGCGCTGCAGCCGCATGTCGATTCCTCGATCTCGAAGACCATCAACTGTCCGGAAGACATCCCGTTCGAGGACTTCAAGGCGGTCTATGCGGAGGCCTATCGGCTAGGCCTCAAGGGCTGCACGACCTACCGGCCGAACGCGGTCACCGGCTCTGTTCTGTCGGTGGCGGAGCCGCCGGGCGAGGGTGCGCGGGTCGCATCGGAGGCGGAGGGCGAGGCGGTGCTGCAATCGAGCCTGCCGCTCGAGGCGCCGCCTCTCCCGATCCCGTCCCAGGGCGAGGCGGACGTCGTCTATATGAAGCAGCCGCTCGAGCGCTCCCCGGTGCTTCCGGGCTTCACCTACAAGCTCAAATGGGGCGACTCCGATCACGCCATCTACATCACCCTCAACGACATCGTGCAGGACGGACGGCGACGACCCTTCGAGATTTTTATCAATTCCAAAAATATGGAACACTACGCCTGGACCGTGGCGCTGACCCGCATGATCTCGGCGGTTTTCCGGCGCGGTGGCGATGTGTCCTTCGTGGTCGAGGAGCTGAAGGCGGTGTTCGATCCGCGCGGCGGCCAGTGGATGGGCGGGCGCTACGTGCCGAGCCTGCTCGCGGCCATCGGCGGGGTCATCGAGCGCCACATGATCGACACGGGCTTCCTCAAGGCCGCCGACGGCCGGACCCTGCGCGAGATGAAGCAGGTCGCCGTGGTCGGAGGGGCGAGCCCGGCCCAATGTCCCAAATGCGGAGAGCCCTCGCTCGTCTTTCAGGAAGGCTGCGCCACCTGTCTTTCCTGCGATTATTCGAAATGCGAATGAGCCGGCCGGATTGACAGTCGCGGCATTTTGTTCTAGTTTTGTTCCGGTCACTGATGCCGGGAGCTGCACAATGGAATCGCTTCTCGATGCCGAGCTTTCGCGCCGCTTCTGCTACTGGCGCGGCCGCTCGGGGCGGCGCTACATCCACACGATCTACGAGAGGTCGGCGTGTCCGCCCCTGCCCGGCGCCCTCTATGTGGCGGTGGCATCCGACGCCGGTGGCGGAAAGCGGGCGCTGGCGGTCGGACGGTTTCCGCCCTTCTTCGAACTCCTGCCCAGCCTGCCCGAAGAGTGCACCGAGGTGCATGCGCACCTTCTGTCGGGCTCCGATGCCGAGGCCCGGGTGGCGCTCGAGGACTTGTGTGCCGTGCTTGCACCAGCGCCGACGACCGATGCCGCTGGCGCGCGAAGCTCCGTCGCCCATTGCGACGAGAGGGCTCCCTTCCTCCCGGCATTCGCCTGAACTTGTTCCCTCGTCATTCCTGCGAAAGCAGGAATCCCGCTTAAATGCCGAGCGGCACCGCTTCAGGGGATGCCAGCGCCCGCTGGCATGACGGAATCGTCGAGCCTCGCTGCCAGGCCCTCGATGAGGGGATCCCGCAATCCCATCTCGCGGATATGCTCGGCGGCGGAGCGCACATAGTCCACGCAGGCCCCCGATATGCCCACACCCTGCCTGACCAGCGGAAGCTGCTCCTCGATGCCGAGCTTTCCGGCATATTGCGGATGCCGCCGGTCGGCCACGTAGACCACCGCCTCGACCCGCCGGGGCGCTGACCCGGCCTCGGGATCGAGGGCGATCGGCCGCTGCATCTCCAGATAGACGCTCGTCACCTGCTCACGCTCGCGCAAATACGCAAGCGTCGTTCCCCAGGCATCGCCCATGACCCGGTAGGCGATGCCGTGGCAGGCGCCGCCCCGGTCGAGCCCCATGACGAGCCCCGGATGCTCCGGCGTGCCGCGGTGGACGTGGCTATAGATGCACAAGCGGCGATGCAGCCCGCGCAGGAGGGCGCGCCGGCGCTCGGCGAAAGGGAAGCCCGGCCGCCACATCAGCGAGCCGTAGCCAAAGACCCAATGCTCCTGCATCATGCGGCCGTCCGTGGTCAGCAAGCGGACGCCGCTCTTATCAACAGGCATCGCCCGCCGCAATGCATCCCGAACGGAGGTCCTGGCTCCTCGCCCTTCCGGCGCTGATGCTGGCCGTCCTGCTTCTGGGTTGGTCCGGCTACTGGTACCAGACGCTCACCCGCACCAAGGAGGGGTTCAGCCGCTTCGAGGCCGATCTTGCGGCGCGGGGCGGGGCCTTCACCTGCAACGAGGAAGACTGGGGCGGCTATCCCTTCCGCATCGAGGTCTCCTGCGCACGCCTCGCGCTCAGGCTGTCGGGCAATGGCCCGACCTTCGAGACGGTCGGGGTCCGGGCGCTCGCCAAGGCCTACGCGATCAACGATGTCGTGGCGACCGGGCAGGGGCCCTCGCGGCTCACCTTCGAGGACGGGCGGACCTTCGATCTCAAGCATGCGCCGATGAACGCCGACTTCCGCATCGAGGACGACGGCAGGGCGGCGGCAAGGCTCATCGTGGAGGATACGGTGCTCGAGGCCGAGGGCGCGGTCCTGGCGCGGGGCGCGCGGCTCGAGCTTTCCGCACACAACGAGGACGCGGACCGGGTCGCCTTCACCGTCATAGGCTCGCAAGCCGTCGTGTCGCCGTCGCCAGGTACTGATATCTCGCTCGCGAGCCTGGACATGGAGGGTCTTATCGACAAGCTGCCGCCGGGCTTCGCGACGCTTCCGAGCGATCTCCTGACGGCCGCCGCCACCTCGGGCGCGCGGCTCTCCGTCCAGTCGCTCGCGGCGGTGGTGGAGGGCTCGCGGCTGAACGGGGAAGGGTCCCTGGTCCTGGACGCTCAAGGCTATCCGGACGGCAGGATCGCCCTTCGCCTTTCCGACCTCGGGCGCTTCATGGAGGGCCTCGCCGCCAAGGGCCTGATCGAGCGCAAGGCCGCCGCGGCCGGAACCCTGCTGCTCGGCCTCATCGTCGGCAACAAGGCCGCGCCCGTCGACCTCACATTCCGCCAGGGCCGCATCTACTGGGGCCCGATCAAGCTTCTGGAGCACGGACCGATCCGCTGAACCTATTCCCTGCGCGACCGGGCGGCGCGGCTCGAGACTGAACCATCCCGCTGGAGATCATCCGAATGGCCGACTTCTTCACCGTCGACAATCTCATGACCCTCGCCGTGCTCACCGCGCTCGAGACGGTCCTCGGCTTCGACAACCTGCTCTACATCTCGATCGAGGCGAAGCGGGTGCCGCCGGAGCGGGAGAAATACGTGCGCCAGGTCGGCATCGTGCTCGCGATCGGGCTGCGCATCGTGCTGCTCTTCGTGGTGCTGCAGCTCATCGCGGCCTTCCAGGGCACCCTCTTCTCCTTCGACTGGGGAATCGTCGAAGGCGCCTTCAGCGGCCACAGCCTGATCGTGCTCGCGGGCGGCGTGTTCCTGCTCTACACGGCGACGAAGGAGATCTTCCACATGCTCGCCGTCCACGACCACGAGGGCGCGGGGGCGCAGCGCGCCACCCGCAGCGTCACGTCGGCGCTCATCTGGATCCTTCTCATGAACATCGTTTTCTCGTTCGACACGGTGCTCTCGGCCGTGGCGCTCACGGATCATTTCCTCGTCATGGCCATCGCCATCGTGGTTTCCGGCATCCTCATGGTGGCGCTCGCCGAGCATGTGGCGGACTTCCTGAAGCGCAACCGCATGTACGAGGTGCTCGGACTCTTCGTGCTGCTGCTGGTCGCCGTCATGCTCATGTCGGAGGGCGGCCACCTCGCGCATCTGGCGCTCTTCGGCTATCCGATAGAGCCCCTGGCGAAGTCCACCTTCTACTTCGTGGTGGGGGCGCTGGTGCTCGTCGACATCGTGCAGGGACGCTACCAGAGGAAGATCCTGGCCGAGCAGGAGGCCGAGCAGGCGAGCGCAAGGAGCTAGCCCCGCCGGAGAGGCGGTGGAGCTTTCCAAAACCCTGCGGCTCTATGCTCCAACGCGCCTGGCACGGGACTTGCCGGGCGCTATCTTGAGGTGCCATCAAGGGGCAGGCTGGATCAATCGCGCGTGGACATTGCACTTAATCTTGCCCTCCTCGATTTCGAGGAAGTGGCGCTTCTCCTGCTGGCGACCTCATGGCTCCTCGGCACGCGGGCGCTCGGGCCCCTGAAACCCCTGGCCCGCGGAGAGGAGTTCCGGACCGTCTCAGGGATCGAGGTCGCGTCCTTCCGGTCCGATGGTAACGACAGCCTCTTCAACGGACGGGCCTGGTCCGCCGCAGCCGCCGGGGCCGCCATGGCAAAGGGCTGCGAGCTCCAGGCTTGCGGCCTCTGGCAGGAGGGTGAACTCCGCCTGTCGCTGGCGCTCCGGCTCGAGCGCTGGAGCGGCGTCACGCTCGCCTTTCCGCTGACGGACCCGCTTGCCCAATACAGCGACCTTCAGGGCGAAGGCGATGCCTTAGGCCTCCTTGAGCGCACCGTCCGGTATCTGGCGCGGAGCACGGATGCGCGGGCGCTGGTCTTCTTCCGGGTGCGCTCGGGCACCGCGCTTGCCGAAGCGCTCGACCGGATGGGTGCCGCCCGCCTGCGCTCCGGGCAGGCGCCCTATATCGACCTCGCCCGCCACGCGAGTCACGAGGCGTGGCTGGCGAGCTTCGGCGCCACGACCCGGAAATCCCGCCGTCAGCGTCGCCGCAGGCTCGAGACGCGGGGCACGGTGGCCTTCCAGGCGATCACGGCCGGTGCCGAGGCCGGCCGGGCCGCGCAGGCTATCCTCGTCCTCAAGCGGAACTGGATGCGCGCCAACGGGCTCAAGAGCCGCGTGCTGGACGATCCCCACTGGTCGTCGGCCCTCGCCGAGATCATCTCGTCGGCGGATTCCAACGCCGTCGTCTCCTGCCTGACCCTGGACGGGAAGCTCATCGCCGGCGAGATCGGGTTCGTCGCGGAGGGCGACTACTTCTCCTATCTCGGCGCCGATGATC
>JBFXDI010000177.1:0-7236 GCA_050181295.1 Parvibaculaceae bacterium
TGTGCAGCGGAGTGACGGAGATGCGGCCCTCGTAGAGCGCCTTGAGGTCAGTGCCATCGGCCGGGTTCGAGCGCTCGCGCCTGAAGCCGATCCAATAGTAGTCGCGCTCGCGGAGATCCGTGCGCTGGTCGAGGTGGATAAGGTTCTGGTCGCGCTTGCCCTGGCGCGTCACCTCGATGCCCTTCACCTCGTCCGGCTCGCAGTCGGGGAAGTTGACGTTGATGAGGACACCTGGTCCTAAGTCCATATCCTTGAGCTTGCGGACAAGCGCCGGGCCATGCTTTCGGGCCGTGTTCCACTTCAGCTCGCTGCGGCGGATGCTGTAGGCCTGGCTCAGGGCGATCGAGCGCAGGCCGAGCGCGGTCCCTTCCATGGCGGCGGCGATGGTGCCGGAATAGGTCACGTCGTCGGCGATGTTCTGGCCGCGGTTGACGCCTGAGAGCACGAGATCGGGTTCTTCCGGCATGAGCTTGCGGACGGCCATCAGAACCGAATCGGCGGGGGTGCCGAGAACGGCGAAACGACGCTCGGCGAGCTTGCGCAGCCGCAAGGGAAAGGCGAGCGACAGCGAATGCGAGGCGCCGGACTGCTCGTTCTCCGGCGCAACGGTCCAGACGTCGTCGGTGAGCTCGCGGGCGATCTCCTCCAGCACCTCGAGGCCCGGCGCATAGATCCCGTCATCGTTGGTGCAGAGGATGCGCAAGGGGCGCTTGCGGGCAGTGGCCTTCTTGCGGGCAGGCGACTTAGGCATGGTCCCTCTTTCCGCTCATCCCCGCGAATGCGGGGATCCAGCGATAAGCACCGTCTCCATACGGCAGAGCCATGGGTTCCCGCTTTCGCGGGAACGAGCGGATTCTGGAGGACGCTTCGATCATTGTCGGGCGATCATCTCGAGACCGGCCATGTAGGGCTGCAGGACGTCAGGCACGAGAATGCTGCCGTCCTCCTGCTGATAGTTCTCCATGACGGCGACGAGCGCGCGTCCGACCGCCACGCCCGAGCCGTTGAGCGTGTGGACGAAGCGGGGACCCTTCGCGTCCTTCGGGCGATAGCGGGCATTCATGCGGCGGGCCTGGAAGTCGCCGCAGTTGGAGCAGGAGGAGATTTCCCGGTAGGCGTCCTGGCCGGGGAGCCAGACCTCGATGTCGTAGGTCTTGCGCGCCGCGAAGCCCATGTCGCCGGTCGAGAGCACGATGGTGCGGAAGGGAAGGCCCAGGCGCTTCAGCACTTCCTCGGCCGCCGCCGTCATGCGCAGATGCTCTGCTTCCGACTGCTCAGGCGTGGTGACGGAGACGAGCTCGACTTTCCGGAACTGGTGCATGCGGATCATGCCGCGCGTGTCGCGGCCGGCAGCGCCTGCCTCCGCGCGGAAGCAGGGCGTGTCGGCCGTCACGCGCAAGGGCAGGGCGGCCTCATCCGCGATCGCGTCCCGCACGAGATTGGTGAGCGAGACCTCGGCGGTCGGGATGAGCCAGTAGCCGGTCGTGATGCGGAACTGGTCCTCCTCGAACTTCGGAAGCTGCGCGGTGCCGAACATCGCCTCGTCGCGCACCAGGAGGGGCGGATTCACTTCCGTATAGCCGTGGGCTCCGGTGTGGAGATCGAGCATGAAGGTCGCGAGCGCCCGCTCGAGCCTTGCGAGCGCGCCCTTCAGCACCACGAAGCGGGCGCCGGAGAGTTTTGCCGCCGTTTCGAAGTCCATAAGCCCCAGCGCCTCGCCAAGCTCGAAATGCTGCTTCGGCGCGAAGTTGAATTTCCGCGGCTCGCCGATCCGGCGCAGCTCCTGATTGGCGGTCTCGTCGGCGCCCACCGGTACGTCGCCGGCCGGAAGATTGGGAATCCGCGCAAGGACTTCCTGGAGTTCGCTCTCGATCCGCTTGAGCTCCTGCTCCTCGCGCGGCATGCGCTCCTTGATGGCGGCGACCTCGGCCATGAGCGCCGAGGCTGTCGCCTCGTCCTTCTTCGCCTTGGCCTGGCCGATCTCCTTCGACGCCGCGTTCCGCCGCTCCTGCAAAGCCTGAAGGCTCGCGACGCCCGCGCGGCGCTTCTCGTCGAGCGCCATCAGCCCAGCCGATTCAGGCGCGAGATTGCGGTTCTTCAGCGCCCGGTCGAAGGCCTCGGGATTGTCGGCGATCCATCTGATGTCGTGCATGGGTCCAGCGCCTCGTGGAGGCCGCTGTATAGGCGAAGAGCGCGCCGAGGCAAAGGCTTGGCCGGGCGCTATTCCCCCGCCGCGAGCGCGGCCGCCTCCTGCTCGCGCTTCTTCTCCACGAGCTTCACCGCGTAGATGGCAAGCTCGTAAAGGCCCCACAGCGGAATGGCGAGGCCGAGCTGCGAGAAGGGATCGGGAGGCGTGAAGACGGCCGCCAGCACCACCACGCCCACAATGGCGTAGCGGCGCTTGGAGCGGAGCTGCTCGGAGCTGACGATGCCGACCCGGCCCAGAAGCGTCAGGATAACGGGTAGCTGAAAGCAGATGCCGAAGGCGAGGATCAGCGTCATGACGAGGCTCAGATACTCGCTGACGCGGGGCAGGAGCTCGATCACCGCCTCGCCATGGGCGCCCGACTGCTGGAAGCTCGCGAAGAATTTCAGCGCCACCGGCATGATGAAGAAGAAGACGAGGCAGGCGCCCGCCAGGAAGAGAACCGGAGTCGCGATCAGGAACGGACGGAAGGCGGCGCGCTCGTTGCGGTAGAGGCCGGGCGCCACGAACATGTAGATCTGGCTGGCAATGATGGGAAAGGCCAGGAACAGGCCACCGAACATGCCGATCTTGAGCTGGGTGAAGAAATATTCCTGCGGTGCGGTGTAGATGAGGCGCAGATGCGTGTCGTCGCCGAGCGCCCAGCGATAGGGGAAGAGCAGCAGGTTGAAGATATCGGTCGCGAAATAGAAGCACACGAGGAAGGCGATGACGAAGCCGATCAGCGCCTTGATCAGCCGCCCGCGCAACTCGATCAGATGCTCGATGAGCGGAGCCTGCGTCGAATCGATATCCTCCTGCGACATGACCGCCTCAGGATCCTGCCGTCTCGACGGTTTTCTCGACCGCCTTCGTCTCAGGAGCAGGAGGGATTAAGGCGGGCGGCTGCGCCTCGGCCTGGTCCGCGACCGGAGCAGGGACGTCGGTCGCCTTCTCCTCAATCGCCGGGGCGGGGGTCGCCTCCTTGGCTTCCGGGGAAGCGGCGCCATTGGTGACCGCGCCGTTGGCGGCGGCCGTCGGCGCGGAGGATTCGATGGCCTTCTTGAGGTCGTCCGCCTCCTTCTTGAGGTCCGGCGCGGTGGTGGAGAAGTCGGTCATCTTCGCGACCTCCTTCTTCACATCGTCGACGCCGGTATCGCGCATCGCCTCGTCGATATGGCTCTGGAACTCGCGCGCCATGCCCCGCATCTTCGTCATCATGCGGCCGATCATGCGCAGGAGCTGCGGCAGGTCCTTGGGGCCGACCACGATCAGCGCCACGATCGCGATCAGCAGCAATTCGCCGGAACTGATTCCGAAATCGAACATGCGGGACGGAACTCCGAGCCCTTAAAGTCGCGTGCGGACCGGCCAGCCCGCTCCGGCCGGCTTGCCGGTTCAGGCCTCGCTCTTTGTCTTGGCCTGCATACCGCCGGCGCGGGTCGCCTCGTCGTGGTCGAGCGTGCGCACCGGATCGGCGGACTTCTCGTCCGGGTCCTCGGCAAGGCCCTTCTTGAAGCTCTTGATGCCCTTGGCCATGTCGCCCATGAGGCTCGAGATCTTGCCGGATCCACCAAACAGCACCAGCACGACGGCCAGAACGATCAGCCAGTGCCAGAGGGAAAAGGTACCCATAGTCCGAAACTCCCTTGATTGCGGCGCCCGTTGTTCCAACTGGCCGGAATGCCGGGCATCTGCCTGCAGCCCTGGATGCAATCTGCGTGCCCCATATGGGAACGACGCGCGAAATTGCACTATGGCGGCTCGCGTTGGGCGGCACTATCGCAGAAAGCCCCATCTGCCGCAACAAAACGACAACCGCAAGGGAATGCCGAAATGCCAGCCGTCACAGGGAAATAGGCGTGTTCAGTGCGTCAGTCCGAGTGGCGCTTCGTCGCATCATAACGATGCCACGCGCAGGCGAGCTTGTTCCCGTCGGGGTCACGGACATAGGCGACGTAGAAGCTCGGCCCATAGAGCGCGCGGGTTCCGGGCGATCCCTCGCTGGTGCCGCCATTCGCCGCGGCGGCGGCATGAAAGGCATCCACCTCGGCCTCATTCCGCGCCCTCAAGGCGATCATGGTGCCGTTGCCGGCGGTCGGAGGCTTGCCGTCGAAGGGCGGGCAGATCCAGAAGCTTACGCCGTTGTCATAATCCGGCCCCCAGCCAGCCCAGCCATCGGCGAGGTCGGGTGACCGCGGGATCGAGAGAGCGCCGAAAACAGCCTCGTAGAACTTCAGGGATCGCCCAAAGTCGCTTACGCCGACGGTGGTGTAGAGAATGGGGGTCATGCCTGCCTTCCTGCCTCGGATAAGGGCAGGATGAGGCATCGGTCCATTGACATCCAGTGCCGATCGGGCGATATCGGCCGCCAACGGGCGCTCGCGAGCGCCATCAGGAGATTTCCGCCATGGCCAAGGCCACGACCATCAAGATCAAGCTTCTTTCGTCGGAGGGCACGGGCGCCTTCTACGTGGCGAAGAAGAACAGCCGCACCAAGACCGACAAGCTGACCTTCCGGAAGTACGATCCGGTGGCCCGCAAGCACGTCGAGTTCAAGGAAACCAAGATCAAGTAAGTCCCCCCGACAGGGACCAAGTTTTATCGTGCCCGGCCTTCGAGCCGGGCATTATTTTTGAGTTTCGCGCGCGGCCCCAGGAATCTTCGGTCAATCCAGTGTGCGCCGGAACCGCAGAAGCGTCAGGACGACGGTCGCCGCCAGGAATCCCGTGACGGCCAGCATGGGCATCAGCACCGGATCGAGGCCCGAACCCTTCAGCAGCACGCCTCGCACGATCCTCAGGAAATGAGTGAGCGGCAGCGCTTCTCCCAGCGCCTGCGCCCAGCCGGGCATGCCACGGAAGGGGAACATGAAGCCCGAGAGCAGGATCGACGGCAGGAAGAAGAAGAACGTCATCTGCATCGCCTGCATCTGATTGCGCGCGAGCGTCGAGAACAGGTAGCCGAGGCTCACATTGGTGGCGATGAAGAGCAGCATGCCGAGGAAGAGGAGGCTCAGGGAACCGAGCATAGGCACCTCGAAGACGAAGCGTGCGGCTCCCATGATGACCGCCACCTGGATCAGCCCCAGTCCGATATAGGGGAGAATTTTTCCCGCCATGATCTCCGCCGGCCGCGCCGGCATGGCGAGCAGGTTCTCCATGGTGCCGCGCTCGCGCTCGCGGGTGAGCGAGAGGGCCGTGGAGAGGATCGTCGTGAGCGTCAGGATCGTGCCGACCAGCCCCGGCACGATGTTGTACTGCGTGATGCCTTCCGGATTGTACTTGCGGTGCACGCGCGTCTCGAAGGGCGGGCCGCCGTTCCTCAGCGCGGTGGGCAGGCCCTGCATCTCTTCCGAGATCCCTTGCGCGGCGATGTCCGGGAAGGCCGCAAGCGCGTTCGAGGCAGCGGCCGGATCGCTGGCGTCGGCCTCGATCAGGAGGGAAGGGCGGTCGCCGCGCTGGAGCGCGCTCGAGAAACCGGCAGGGATCGTGACCACGAAGGAGGCGCTGCCATCCTCCAGCATGGCCGCCCCATCCCTATCACCCGTGATGACGGCGTCGATGCGGAAGTAGCCCGAATTTTCCATGGCGGCGATGACGGCGCGGGAGAAGCGGCTCTGCTCCTCGACCTTCACGGCCGTCGGAAGCTGCTTCGGATCGGTGTTGATGGCGAAGCCGAAGAGCAGGAGCTGCAGGATCGGAATGCCGAAGATCATGGCGAGCGTCATGCGGTCGCGCCGCATCTGGACGAGCTCCTTCAGCAGCACCGCCTTGAGGCGCGAGAGGGAGAAGCCGGTCATGCTGCCGCCTTCCCGTTCATGAGCTGGATGAAGACGTCCTCGAGACTCGTCTCGCCGCGTTCCCAGCTGAGGCCGGCGCGGGAGCGGTAGGGCAGGGTGGCCTCGTCGAGCGCCCGCGGGTCGGCGCCGACAACATGCAGCGCCGGACCAAAGGCTGCCACCTGGTCGATGCCCGGCCGATCTTTAAGCTCCTCGACCAGCGCTCCAAGCCCCTTGCCGCGCACGATCCAGGTTGCGAGGCCGGATGCTGAAACGACCTCCTCCACCGTTCCCCGCGCCAGGATGTGGCCATAGGCGATGTAGACGATGCGGTGGCAGCGCTCGGCCTCGTCCATGTAATGCGTGCTCACGAGCACGGTGAGGCCGTCGGCGGCGAGCGCGTGGATCTCGTCCCAGAATTCGCGCCGCGCCTTGGGATCGACGCCGGCGGTTGGCTCATCGAGCAGCAGGAGCTGCGGGGAATGCATGATGCAGGCTGCGAGCGCCAGGCGCTGCTTCCAGCCGCCCGACAGCGTGCCGGCGAGCTGGTGCTGGCGCGACGCAAGCTCCAGCCGCTGGAGCGTCTCGTCCACATGCCAGCGGACAGGAGAAAGCTGGTAGAGCCGGGCCACGAATTCCAGATTTTCGCGGATCGTCAGATCCTCATAGAAGGAGAACTTCTGAGTCATGTAGCCAACCTCCTGCTTCACGAGGTCGGACTGGGTGAGAATGTCATAGCCGAGGCAGGTGCCGGAGCCGCCGTCCGGCTTCAGAAGTCCGCACAGCATGCGGATGGTCGTGGTCTTGCCCGAGCCGTTCGGGCCGAGGAAGCCCACTACCTCGCCGCGCTCCACGGTGAGGTCGATGCCGTCGACCACCGTCTTGTCGCCGAAGCGCTTGGTGAGGCCGCGCGCCTCTATGACGGTGGTGCCGTCGCTCATGGCAACGTCACGTCCACCGGCTGGCCGGGGCTGAGGCCGAGGGCGTCGCCTTCCGGCGCTGCTTCCACCGCGAAAACGAGCTTCTGCCGGCTCTCCACGCTGTAGATGACGGGCGGGGTGAATTCGGCCTGGCTCGAAATGCTGCGCACGACAGCGCTCATGCCAGCGGCGCAGCCGTCGCAGGCGATGGGAAGCCGAAGGCCCGGCGCGACGCGGGAGCGCAGGGCTTCCGGCACGAAGAAACGCACCTTCCGGTTCCTCGGGGGCAGAAGCGAGACGACGGCGGCGTCCGGCCCCACCATCTCGCCGGGGCGCCGGAGCACGTCCTC
>JBFXDI010000178.1:0-7188 GCA_050181295.1 Parvibaculaceae bacterium
CGGATCGAGGCGCCTTCGGCTTGAAGTCGGGAAATCGTGCACCGCTCTTCCAGTGAGAGCTGGACGTAGCTTCCTCCCATCGCAGCACCTCCCCATAGAGGTGTTGCACTTCGTTTGTGAACTCAGGCATCCCCTGGTGAATCTTCCGCGAGTCGCACCGCTTCAGGGGATGCCAGCCTGCGCTGGCATGACGATCGGTGTGGACGAGCCAAGGCGACACACCCTTTGGCTTCCCGAGTGTCACCCCGGAAACCGCGTCAGCGGTTGTCCGGGATCTTAAAGCGTGAGAGCGGTGGAAGCAGGATCCTGGACCGGACCTTCGGTCCATCCGGGATGACAAAATTGTTGGCTCGTCACAAGCCAGCAGGAGAGCGCGGAGGCGGACCCCTCAGATATCCAGTCCCTCCTCCGTCACGAACTCGGCGCGCTCGGAGATGAAGGCGAAGCGCAGCTCCGGCTTGTTGCCCATGAGCGCGTCGACCGCCTGGGTGGTGGTGTCCCGCTCGCTCTCGCCGAGCTCGACACGCAGGAGGAGACGCCTGGCGGGGTCCATCGTCGTCTCCTTGAGCTGCGCCGGCATCATCTCGCCCAGCCCCTTGAAGCGCGAGACGTCGATCTTGCCGCGCCCCGTGAAGACGGTCTTCACGAGCTCGTCCTTATGCGCATCGTCGCGCGCATAGGCGATCTTCGAACCTTGCGACAGGCGGTAGAGCGGCGGCACGGCCAGGTACAGATGTCCGCCATCGATCAGCTTCGGCATCTGGCGGTAGAAGAAGGTGATGAGCAGCGAGGCGATGTGCGCGCCGTCCACGTCGGCGTCGGTCATCACGACGACCTTCTCGTAGCGGAGTTCCTCCTCGCGGTAGCTGGCGCCGGTGCCGCAGCCAAGGGCCTGCACGAGGTCGGAAAGCTGCTGGTTCTGGGCGAGCTTCTCCTTGCCGGCGCTCGCGACGTTGAGGATCTTGCCGCGCAAGGGGAGCACGGCCTGGGTCTGGCGGTTCCTCGCCTGCTTGGCCGAGCCGCCAGCCGAATCGCCCTCGACGATGAAGATCTCCGAACCTTCGGTGGCCGAGGCCGAACAGTCGGCGAGCTTGCCCGGAAGCCTGAGCTTGCGGGTCGCACTCTTCCGCGAGACCTCTTTTTCCTGCCGGCGGCGGATGCGCTCCTCGGCGCGCTCGATGATCCAGTCGAGCAGGCGGTCGGCCTGCGCCGGGTGGCCCGCGAGCCAGTGGTCGAAATGGTCGCGCACCGCGGCCTCGACGAGGCGCGAGGCCTCGGGGCTCGAGAGCTTCTCCTTGGTCTGGCCCTGGAACTCGGGCTCGCGGATGAAGATCGAGAGCATGGCGCCGGCGGAGGCCATCACGTCGTCGGGCGTGATGAGCGAGGCACGCTTTCGACCTTTCAGCTCCGCGTAGGCCTTGAGCTGGCGTGACAGCGCGGCCCTGAACCCCTGCTCGTGCGTGCCGCCTTCGGACGTCGGCACGGTGTTGCAGTAGGAGGAGACGAAGCCGTCGCCCGCATACCAGGCGACCGCCCATTCGACCGAGCCGTGGCCGCCGGGCTTCGCCACGCGGCCCGAGAAGATGTCATCGGCGACGCGCGCCTTGCCTTCGATGGCCTCGGCCAGGAAGTCGGTAAGCCCGCCCGGGAAGTGAAGCACGGCCTTGGGCGGCGTCGGGTCCTTGGGGTCGAGGTGCTTCGGGTCGCAGGACCAGCGGATCTCGACGCCGCCGAAAAGGTAGGCCTTGGAGCGCGCCATGCGGTAGAGCCGCTCCGGCTTGAAGCGCGCGCCCTTGGAAAAGATCTGCTCGTCCGGCCGGAAGCGCACCTTGGTGCCGCGACGGTTGTGCGCGCGCCCGAGGTTCTCGAGCTTGGAGGTGGGCTTCCCGCGCTTGTAGGTCTGGCGGTAGAGCGTCTGGCCGCGCGCCACCTCGACCTCCAGCACCTCCGAGAGCGCGTTCACGACCGAGACGCCTACGCCGTGCAGACCGCCCGAGGTCTCGTAGGCGCCGGAATCGAACTTCCCGCCCGAGTGAAGCGTCGTCATGATGACTTCGACGGCCGACTTGTCATTCAACTTCGGATGCCGGTCGACCGGCATGCCGCGCCCGTTGTCGTTGACCGAGAGGAAGCCGTCGGCGTCGTAGTCAACCTCGATGAAGCTCGCATGGCCCGCGACGGCCTCGTCCATGGCATTGTCGATCACCTCGGCGAAGAGGTGGTGCAGCGCCTTCTCGTCGGTGCCGCCGATATACATGCCCGGCCGGCGCCGCACCGGCTCCAGGCCCTCCAGCACCTCGATATGGGCGGCGGTATAGGCATCCTCGGCCGTCTTCTCGCGCGGCTTCATCGCGCGGGCCTTCGCGGTGCCCGGAGAAACTTCCGCCTCGAGGCGGTCGAACAGGTCATGAACCTTGGCCATGTTTCCGTTTTATCGGCGCTTTCGGTGATTCGGATCGTCGACTATCGCATGCCCGCCGCTCGCCTGACGAGGCAGTGGAGATTGGACTGAAAGCCGCCAAGCCGGTATAGTGCAGACATCAGATATGGGGATTTCTCACCGATGAACAGACCCTTGGCGCTCGGCCTCGCGGCCACGCTCCTGGCGCTCGGCCTTGCCGCGCCGGCGGAGGCCGGCAACAACGGCAATTCCCGCGACCCGACATTCCGGCTCCGGCACAGCGAGACGGACTTCGTGAAGCGCTATCCGGGCGATCAGGCGCTGGGCGACGGGGCGGTGCGCATGCAGGGCCCCGAGAAGGGCCCCTATATCGAGCGCTGCTACTGGACCATGAACAACCCGTTCAACGACGTCCTCGGCCTGACCCAGCGCTGCATGCGCTACACGCTCGAGAACACCCAGTAGCCCTACCGAATCGGGCGATTCACCAAAAGCGGACCGTCCTGAGCCGCCGCGTCTGTTTGCCGTTCAGGCAGCGCCGCGAGCATGGTATTTTCCAGCCGTCTTCAAGGCAGGTCGCTGGGACGGCCGGCTGGAAAAGGCAAGCAGCGAGCAACCGAGGAGAGACCTCATCATGCTGAAGAAGACAGCGCTCGGGGCCGCCGTCGCGGCGGCGATCGGAGCGATCGGACTGTTCGGCGGGGCACCCACCGCCCAGGCCGGCATCAACTTCAACATCATCGTGCCGGGCTTCTATGTCGGCCCGCCGCGCTACTACTATGGCGGCTACTGGGCGCCTGGCTACTATGCCGGGGGCGTCTATCGCCCGAGATACTACCATTACAGGACCGGGCACTATAAATGCCGCCGCTGGCTCGACCACCGGGGCCGCAAGAAGCACAAGTGCTGGCGCTGAGCGCGCCCGCGCAATCTGCGGTTTAGGGAGGCGCGAGCAGCGCCTCCTTCTCATTCTGCATCTTTTCTTCCGCCACACGTTGCGGCATTGTCGCCAAATGATCAGCCGCCAGACAATCTTCCAGGGCGACCGGCTTCCCGAACTGGAAAGCCTCATCGCCGCAGGGCGCGAGCGCGCCCGTCACGTGCAGGCTCCCGCCGGCACCTTCCTCAGCCACTACAATGCGGAGAGCGAGGCCGCCTACAAGCGCGAGGCGATGGAAAGCGGGCGCATCATGCAGCACGCCCAGATCGGCTTTCGCGACAAGCAACGATCGCGTGAGGCCTGGGCCGAGATCTACGAGTCGCTCCAGAAGCGGAACGTGCGGGTCGACCGCTACGGCATCTCCTTCGACTGGACCATGGGCCTTCCGCGAGAGCTCCGGAAATCGGTGCCGGCCGGCACCGGCATGCTGCTCGACACGCCTGAGGATTTCCTGAAGCTCGCCGACATGGCGCCCGTTGCGCCCCATTTCGGCGACTTCATCATGGGCTTCCCTTCAGCGCTCGAGAACACCGAAGCGGCACTCCTGGCCGGCTCCACCTCGATCGGCAATCTCGGGCAGTACTTCTCCTTCCGCCTGCCCGACTGGGACGATGACGTTGCCACCACCACGGCGACCGTCACCGCGCTGGCGCTCATCGCAGCGCAGGAACGCGAGGTGCTCGTCCACTCCAACCTCGACGACGGCTACGGCGCCATCTTCACCGACGTCTCGTCGATCCTCGGCCTCGCGATCATCGAGCGTTACATCATCGAGGACCTGCTCGGAGCGCGGATTTCGCATTGCTGGGGCCACCACTTCACCGATCCCATGCGCCGCATGGCCTTCCACCTCGCACTGTCGCAGGTGACCTCCTTCCCCGGCACCATGGTCTACGGCAACACGGTGGGCTACCGGGGCAACGCCTCGGAAAACTATGCGAGCCTTGCGAGCTATCTCCTGACCGACGTCCAGGGCCAGCGCATCAAGGCCTCCGGCCATGCCATCAATCCCGTGCCCGTCACCGAGAACGTGCGGATTCCCGACACGGACGAGATCATCGAAGCGCAGCTCTTCGCGGCGCGTCTCATCGAGCATGGCGGCAGCTACGACGGCCTGATCTCTCCCGAGGCGCCGGCGGCGCTTGCCGAAGAGATCATGGCAGGCGGCCGGCGCTTCCACGCCAACGTCATGCGGGGGCTCGAGGAGGCGGGCGTCGACACGAGGAACGCCTTCGAGATGCTCCTGGCGATCAAGCGCATCGGCGGCAAGCGGCTGGAGCAACATTGGGGCGCTGGCGTCTCGGACGAGACGGCGCCGCGCGGAAGGCGCGCCGTGGTGGAAGCCTCCTTCGTGGAGGAACTGGCCACGCTCGCCCGCGACCGGGCGGAACGCATCGAGGCCGGCGCCCGCAGCAAGGTGCAGAAGCTCAAGCCGAAGCTCATGGTGGCGACCACCGACGTGCACGAGCACGGCAAGATGGCGCTGGAGCAGGTCTTCCGCACCATCGGCATCCAGCTCATGGACGGCGGCGTGTCCGTCGATGCGGACGATCTCGCGGACGCGGTGCAGTCGGACGCGCCGGACGCCATTCTGGTCTCATCCTACAACGGCATCGCGCTCGACTATTTCCGCGCGCTCGCCAAGGCGCTCGCCGACCGGAACCTCAAGACGCCGATCCTCATCGGCGGCAGGCTCAACCAGGTGCCCCAGGGCTCGAACACGTCGCTGCCGGTGGACGTGACGGACGACCTCATCCGCGAGGGCGCCATCGTCTGCCGGGAAATCGAGGATGCCGTGCCGGCTCTGGCGGCGGCGCTTTCCGGTCGTTCCCGTTAAGCGTAACGCCGCTATCTGGCTGTTCTGTCGCGGGTTTCCGGGTTGACTTTCGGCCCGCGCGGCCTAATTAGTGGTTCAATTGATGACGCCCGAAGGTTGGCGACGTTCGATTCGGGCGAATCCGAACAACACCTGTCGCCAGAACGGTTCATATTCCAACGCATGACATTCGAGACGCTCGGACTCAGCGACAGAGTCCTCGATGCGGTCAAAGCCGCAGGCTATTCCCAACCCACACCTATCCAGTCCGGCGCCATACCGGCCGCCCTCAAGCGTAAAGACGTTCTGGGCCTCGCCCAGACCGGCTCCGGCAAGACGGCGGCCTTCACGCTGCCGATGCTCACGCTTCTGGAAACCGGCCGCGCCAGGGCCCGTATGCCCCGGACGCTCGTGCTGGAGCCCACCCGCGAGCTCGCCGTCCAGGTGCACGAGGCCTTCGAGACGTTCGGCCGCAATCAGCGACTTACGGTTGCATTGCTGATCGGAGGCGTCTCTTTCGACGAGCAGAACGTCAAGATCGACCGCGGCGCAGATGTGGTGATCGCCACGCCCGGAAGGCTCCTCGACCATCTGGAGCGCGGCAAGCTCCTGCTCCACGGCATCGAGATCCTGGTCATCGACGAGGCGGACCGGATGCTCGACATGGGCTTCATCCCCGACATCGAGCGCATCTGCAAGATCCTGCCGATCACGCGCCAGACGCTCTTCTTCTCGGCCACCATGCCGCCCGAGATCCAGCGCATCACGAGCCAGTTCCTGCACGCGCCCGAGCGCGTCGAGGTTGCCCGTCCGGCGACCACGGCCGAATCGATCGAGCAGCGGCTCGTCAGGGCGCCCTCCGACCCCAAGGCCAAGCGTGAGACGCTGCGCCAGCTCATGCGGGCCCAGGGAGACGTCCGGAACGCCATCGTGTTCGCCAACCGGAAAACGACGGTCGGCGTGCTCGAAGCCTCGCTCAAGCGCCATGGCTTCAACGCCGGCGCGCTGCATGGCGACATGGACCAGCGCATGCGCCTGAAGACGCTGGAGGCTTTCCGCGCCGGAGCGATCACCTACCTCATCGCATCGGACGTCGCGGCCCGCGGCCTCGACATTCCGGAAGTCAGCCACGTGTTCAATTTCGACGTGCCGGTGCATGCCGACGACTATGTGCATCGCGTCGGACGCACGGGCCGGGCGGGCCGTTTGGGCCACTCCTTCACGCTGGTGACACCGGCGGAGATCAAGGCGGCCCGGGCCATCGAACAGCTCATCCAGCGGGAGATCCCCTGGCATGGCGATGCGCCTTCCGCCGAGGAAGGCGAAGCCGATGTGCCGCGCACAAGGCGCGGCCGTTCCGGCGAAGGCAGGAAGCGGCAGCCGGCGAAGAGGGGCAAGGAGACGGCCCCCAAGCGCCAGCAGACGCCCGGCGACAGCCGCAACAGCGAACAGCGCCCTGCCCCGGTGGCGGCCAAGCCGCAGGAGCCGCAGGGCGAGAAGAGGCGTGGCTCCCAGCCCCAGCAACGGGAACGGCAGCCGCGCGAGCCCGAGCTCTCGGGCTTCCATGCCGGCAACCTGCCGGCGTTCCTGGCGCGCCCGGTAAGGGTCTAGCGAAGCTTTCCAGCGACCACCGCTCGTCCCCGCGAAAGTGGGGACCCAAAGCCACGTCCCTGGATTCCCGCTTGCGCGGGAATGAGCGGATTTCTATTCAGCGCTTAGGTTTCGGGCGGCTTCGGCCGCCCTTCTTCTGGCCGGCCGGCGATCTGAGCGCGGCGGCATAGGCCATCCCGCACCATTCGGCCATGGCGTCCGGGTCCTCCAGGCACTGCTCGGGCGCCCGCCAGTAGGCCATGACGACGCGCTTGCCGCCGGCGGTCTCGTAGCTGAAGGGATCGAGGCCCTCGCGCTCGAAGGCTGTCTTGCTCTCCCCGTCCGCCTTGAAATAGAGCGTGTCGTCGGCCACCAATCCAAACATCAGCCCTTCCCGGAAGAGGCCGTATCCGCCGAACATCCGCCGCGCGCCGACCGGCG
>JBFXDI010000179.1:0-7169 GCA_050181295.1 Parvibaculaceae bacterium
CGTGCGCTGCTTCTTCCTGCGCGAGCGGCTGAAAGGCTATGCCAAGGGCGCCAAGCACGGGGTCCGCCACGTGCATGTGATCGGCGCCGGCGTCATGGGCGGCGACATCGCGGCCTGGTCGGCGCTCCGGGGCTTCCGCGTCACACTCGAGGACCGCGAGATCAAGTACATCGCGCCGGCTATCGGGCGCGCCCGCGAGCTCTTCCGCACCAAGCTCTACACGGACGGCGACCGGCGGGCGGCCTTCGACCGGCTGATGCCCGACCCGAAGGGCTACGGCATCAGGAGCGCCGACCTCATCATCGAGGCCGTGCCCGAGAACCCGGAGATCAAGCAGGCGGTTTTTTCGCGCTGCGAGGCGGCGATGAAGCCCACAGCGATCCTCGCCAGCAATACCTCCTCGCTCCTCCTCCAGACGCTTGCCGAGAAGCTGAAGCGCCCGGAGCGCTTCTGCGGCATCCATTTCTTCAATCCCGTGCCGCAGATGCCGCTCGTGGAGCTCGTGACGCATCCGGGACTCGACGGTGAGATCCGGGCGCGCGGGCTTGCCTTCATCGACGCCCTCGACAAGCTGCCCCTGCCCGTCCACTCCGCGCCGGGCTTCCTCGTGAACCGGGCGCTCACCCCCTACATGATGGAAGCATTCCTGCTCTATTCGGAGGGTGTCGAGCCCGAGGTCATCGACGCGGTGGCGGAGAATTTCGGCATGCCCATGGGGCCGATCGAGCTCGCCGACCGGGTGGGACTCGATGTCGGGCTGCATGTGGCGAAGGTGCTGAAGCGCGACCTGTCGAACCGCCCCCTTCCCGACATCCCCGACTGGTTCGAGAAGCTGGTGGCGGACGGCAAGCTCGGCAGCAAGTCCGGACAGGGCCTCTATGCCTGGGAGAACGGGAAGCCGAAGAAGAAGCCAGCCGGCATCACGTCCGACCCGCGCATGGAGGACCGGCTCATCCTGCCGCTCCTCAACGCGGTCGCAGACTGTCTGCACGAGGGGATTGTGGAGGATGCGGACGCGGCAGACGCGGGCATGATCTTCGGCACGGGCTTCGCGCCCTTCCGGGGCGGGCCCATCCACTACGCGAAGGCGCGCGGCGTGGCGGAAGTGGTGGCGGTACTGGAATCGCTGCGAGCGAAGCACGGAGAGCGCTTCGCTCCAAGTCCCGGCTGGGCCGCGCTCAGGTAATCATCCCTAGCCTCGTTCGTCATTGCCGGGCTTGACCCGGCAATCCAGGGCCGGTGGCGCCGTCCGCTGGATGCCCGGCTCGGAGGCCGGGCATGACGAATAAAGAGAGTGGTGGACCTCTCCCGTCTCTCGATACCAATCCCCACCCGACCGCCGCCTTGCGCCGGTCGACCTCCCCCCAAGGGGGAGGTATGCAAGTGGAGTCACTACCGCTCACCGGCCTTGGGCCTCTGCCCGTCCTCTTCCCCGTTGCCCGCTTCGTCATGGCAGCATGACCGAAAGTTCATGGCGCGACCGGGAACGCCCCGCTGCGCAAGGGGTTTTGACGCAAGCCCCTCAGCAAGGACAAGCCTCCGTGTCCATGAACAATCCCCCGCCCGCCCCGCGCTATAGCGCCCGGGCAATCCTCCCGATGATCGTTCCCTTTCCCGTCGTCTGCTTCATCGGAACGCTCCTCACCGATATCGCCTATTGGCGGACGGCCGAGATGCAATGGACGAACTTTTCCGCCTGGCTGCTCGCCGCAGGCATGCTGGTCAGCGTGCTGGCGGTCATCGCCGCGCTGGTCGATCTGGCCAGGAAAGACCTGGTTCCCTGGCGCAAGCCCGAATGGGCCTATCTCGTCCCCCTCCTGGTCGCCATGGCCATCTCCTTCGTCAACTCGCTGATCCACACGCGCGACGCCTGGACCTCCGTGGTGCCGACAGGCCTGTGGCTGTCGGCTGCCTGCGTCGTGGTTCTCATCATCGCCGGCTGGCTGCACTGGTTCTCGAGGCCGCAGGCAGAAGTCTTCCGTGACGGAGCCGTCATATGATCCGGACCAGCAGAAACTGGAGCGCCGTGCTGCTTCTCTGTACTTCCGCGTTGGTGCTCACCGGCTGCGGCGAGGGCGGCGGAGACCCGTCCGCCCAGATCGGTCCCGATCCCAAGCTCCCCGAGCAACAGCAGTTCCTGCTTCCGCCGATGCACCTTGCCTCGGTGATCGGATGGAAGGAGAGCGAGACGCCCAAGGTTCCGGAAGGCCTGAAGATCGAGGCCCTTGCCACGGGGCTCGAGCATCCGCGCCAACCTTACGTGCTGCCGAACGGCGACATTCTGGTGGTGGAGTCGAGATCGCCGGGCACGGAGGCGATCAAGCGGCCCAAGGACCTGATCATGGGATGGGTCGAGTCCTTCGTCACTTCAGGCGGAGACAACGGAAAGGGCAGCAACCGCATCACCCTGATCCGCGACACGAACGGCGACGGCAAGCCGGAAGCAACGAGCGTGTTCCTAGATCACCTGAATTCGCCTTTCGGCGTCGTGCTGGTCGGGAACGATCTCTATGTCGCGGATACCGACGCAATCCTCCGCTTCCCCTACCAGGAGGGCCAGACCAGGATCGACGCGCCCGGCACCGTGCTCACTCCCCTGCCCGGCGGTCCCATCGACCACCACTGGACCAAGAGCCTGACCGCGAGCCGCGACGGGAGGCTTCTCTATGTGGGCATTGGCTCCAACAGCAACATCACCGAGAACGGCATGGAGGCCGAGAAGCAGCGCGCCGCCATCTGGGAGGTGGACCGCCAGACCGGTCGCTACCGGGTGTTCGCGAGTGGGCTCCGGAACCCCAACGGCCTCACCTTCGAGCCGTCGAGCGGCGCGCTCTGGGCGGTCGTGAACGAGCGCGACGAACTGGGCCCGGATCTCGTTCCCGACTATCTCACCTCGGTGAAGGATGGCGCCTTCTATGGCTGGCCCTACAGCTATTACGGCCAGCATGTGGACCCTCGCGTGCAGCCGCAGCGGCCCGACCTCGTGGCTAAGGCCATCCCGCCGGACTACGCGTTGAGCTCGCACGTCGCCCCGCTCGGCCTCGCCTTCTACACGGGGACGAGCCTGCCGGAGAAATACCGCGGGGGCGCCTTCATCGGGGAGCACGGGAGCTGGGACCGCGGCCACTTCAACGGCTATAAGGTCGTCTTCGTGCCCTTCAGCGGCGGCCGGCCGGGCGGCAAGGCCGAGGATGTCATCACCGGGTTCCTGAACGACCGGGGCGAGGCCCACGGACGGCCAGTCGGCCTGGCGGTCGACAAGGCCGGCGCGCTCCTTATCGCGGACGATGTCGGCAACACGGTCTGGCGCGTCACGGCGGCCGCGGGCCAGAGCTAGCATCGGCGCGTTGGGAACATCCGGCAGCAGCCTCAGGTCGCTTCAAGCACCATGTTGAGAGGGGTCTGCGTCGCCCGCCGGACATGAGTGAACCCTCCTGAGCGGATCACCTCGGACAATCGCTTCTCTCCGGCCTGGGCGCCAAGCGCGAGCCCCGTCTCCTGCGCCAGCGAGGTGGGAACGCAGATCATCGTCGAAGCCGAATAATATAGCCGTCCGATCGGGTTGATGTTGTCCTCCAGCCTGTCTCCGGACATCGGCTCAACCACCATCCACGTGCCGCCGTCTCTCAGCGCTTTTCTGATATGCGTCGCCGCGGCTTTCGGATCGCCCATGTCGTGCAGGCAGTCGAAGCAGGTGATCAGATCAAAGTCGCGTCCATCGAAGTCCTGCGCCCGGCCGACCTCGAACTGCAGGTTCGTCAACCCGTGCGCGCGCGCGTGCGCCGTCGCAGCGGCAATCGAAGCCGGATGGAAGTCGTAGCCGGTAAATCGGGAATTGGGGAACGCCTGCGCCATCAGGATCGTGGACAGCCCGTGCCCGCACCCCACGTCCGCCACTTTCGCACCGGCTTTCAACTTGTCGGTGACACCATCGAGCGCCGGCAGCCACTCCTGCACAAGGGCGTTCACATAGCCCGGCCGGAACAGCCGCGCCACGGCGCAGAACATACAGCCGGCCTGATCGCCCCAGGCAACACCTCGTCCGGTCTTGAAAGCTGCTTGCACCTTCGGCTGGTTCTCGACCATCGCAGCAGCGGTATCGAATGCCCCGATCAGGTTGACCGGGCTGTCGGGTTCGGCAAAGACGAATGCCTGCTCGGGCGTCAGCGAGAACCGCCCGCCTTCGTAGTGCACGTAGCCGGAGGCGGCTTGCGCGGAGAGCCACTCGCGCAAGTAGCGGAGCGCGCATCCCGTGATCGTGGCAAGCTCTTCCGCAGTTGCCGGTCCGCTCCGCTTGAGGGCCTCATACAGGCCGAGCGAATCCCCGATCCGCACCAGCGGCACGCTGACCGCTCCGCCCAGGTCTCCAAGCACGCGGCCCACCAGTTCATTCAGCCTGGTTTCGTCAACCTGAGTCATGTCGGGCTCCTCCTTGCCTTACGGCCGGCGTTTGCCGCTCCGTCAGCCCGAGGATGAGGCCCTTCGTGGGGGCGGACATGAGGCGATTGTCCCGCATGGCGCTGGAAATCCGGCATCTGCCGGGGACAGATGTCCCGCATTCACGACGGTAGTGAACGATCTAGCGGGACAATGACTTGACGATCGCCTGCGAGCGGCTGCGCACACCCAACTTGCCGAAGATCACCGACAGCTGGTTGCGAACGGTCTTCTCGCTCTTGCCGAGGCGCTCCGCAATGGCACGGTTATCCAGCCCCTCCGCCACGAGGTCCAAGAGCGCCGTCTCGGCGGGTGTCAGACCGGCCTCGCGGATCGCGCGTGGCCGCGCGGGCCGATCCTGCCCGAGGAAGCTCGCAAGCTCGGACTGGAACACGGCCCACGCCGGCTCATCCGGCAACAGCACGTGATTTTTGCTTTCGAGAGGAACGAAGCGTGCGCCGGGGATCCTGGCGGCCAGCCTGCAGCCTTCATCGAACGGCACGCGCATGTCGCCGCGGCTATGCAATATCAGGGTCGGGACGCGCAGCCGTGCGGCAAGGTCCATGACGTCGATGCCTTGCATCTGCCAAAGGAGCTGCGCGGCAACGTCGGCGGTCGCCGTTACCCGCTCGAGGTCACCCCACCAGCGATGCTGTTCGGGTGATCCGCCGGGGATGAAGAGGTTGGTGAAGAACTGGCAGAACGCCGGATTGTCGCGTCCCCAGCCGATACGAACGAAGTTGACGAGGGTTTCGGCCTCAAGCCGCTCGGCGTCCGTTTGCGCTCGAACCCGCGCCCCCCGGGCATAGGCATTCACGAGGACGAGATGCGATACCCGCTCGGGATGCCTCTGGGCGTAGGCGATGGCGAGAGCGCCGCCCTGCGACAGGCCGAGGAGCACGAAACGCGGCTCCTCGATCGACGCGGCCACGGCCTCCAGGTCCGTGTGCCAGGCCTCTACGGACAGGTCGGCGACATGCCGATCGGACAGGCCACAACCTCGCGGATCGTAGCGCACGAAGCGGTTGCGGGCCGACAGGGCGTGGAGCCACGGCCGCCAGACGGGGCTTTCGAGATCGTAGTCGACATGGCTCAGCCAGTGCGCCGCGCGCAGGATCACCTGCCCCTCGCCGCACGACGCGACGGCGATACGCGTGCCATCGTCGGATGTGCAGAACCGTATGTTCTGACGGAGCTTCATCGCTCAAGCTTGTCGTAGCGCATTGCGAGTGCGGTCTGCCCGTGAGGCTCGAAGGTGCGCACGTTGAGCCCCTACCGTTCGCCGGCCTCGAGGGAGAGGAGCGCGGCGTTGCCGCCCGAGGCCGTGGTGTCGGTTGAGACCACGCGCTCGGTCGCGAAGCGGTGGAGGTAGTGCGGGCCGCCGGCCTTGGGGCCCGTGCCCGACAGGCCCTCGCCGCCGAAGGGCTGCGCTCCGACCACCGCGCCGATCTGGTTGCGGTTGACATAGAGGTTGCCGACCCGCACGCGGCGGCGCACCTCCTCGGCCGTCCGCTCGATGCGGGTATGGACTCCGAGAGTGAGGCCGTAACCCGTCGCGTTCACGGCATCGCAGACTTCCGCCAGACGGTCCGCCTTGAAGCGGACGACATGCAGGATCGGCCCGAAGACCTCGCGCTTCAGGACCGAGATCTTTCCGACCTCGTAGGCGGCAGGCGAGACGAAGGTGCCGTTGCGGGTGTCGGGGCCTAGCCCCAGGTCGATCAGGACCGAGGCTTCGGCCCGCATGCGCGCCTTGTGCGCCTCCAGCATCTTCCGCGCGTCCTCGTCGATCACGGGGCCGACGTCGGTGCGGTAGTCGATCGGGTCGCCGACCTTCAGCTCCTCCATGGCGCCCTTGAGCATGGGGAGCATGCGGCCGGCAATATCCTCCTGCACGAAGAGCACGCGCGCGGCCGAGCAGCGCTGGCCGGCGCTGTCGAAGGCGGAGGCCACTACATCGCGCACCGCCTGCTCCGGGAGCGCGGAGGAATCGACGATCATGGCGTTCATGCCGCCCGTCTCGGCGATGAGGGGGATGATGGCACCGTCCCGGCCTGCAAGGCTTCGGGCGATGATGGAGGCGGTGTCGTTGGAGCCCGTGAAGGCGACGCCCTTGACGCGCGGATCGGCGAGAAGCGTTTTCCCGATGCGCGCGCCATCGCCCGGCAGGAAGGCGACCACGTCGTCCGGCACGCCGGCCTGATGCAAGAGTTTCACGGCCTCAAAGGCGACGAGCGGCGTCTGCTCAGCGGGCTTGGCGACGACCGCGTTGCCGGCGGCGAGCGCGGCCGCCACCTGGCCCGTGAAGATGGCGAGCGGAAAGTTCCAGGGCGCGATGCAGGCGAAGATGCCGCGGCCGGCGAGCGACAGCTCGTTGCGCTCGCCCGTCGGGCCCGGCAAGCGCTTCGGACCTGAAAAATCCTCCCGCGCGCGGGCAGCGTAGTAGCGCAGGAAGTCCACCGCCTCGCGAAGGTCGGCCTGCGCGTTGTCGAGCGACTTGCCGGCCTCCCGCACCAAAAGCGCCATGAGGCGGGCGGTGTTCTCCTCGTAGAGGTCGGCCGCGCGCTCCAGCGCATCGGCGCGGGCCTCGCCGCCCGCATCGTCCCAGCCGGGGAAGCCGCGCTCCAAGACCTCGAGTGCGCCGCGGACCGCCGCATCGTCGGCCTCGACCACCTGCCCCACCTTGATGCTCCGGTCGTGGGGAGAGGTCACGTCCTGCGCGGCGCCTGAGG
>JBFXDI010000180.1:0-7098 GCA_050181295.1 Parvibaculaceae bacterium
CCGCCACACGCCCCAGGCCAGCGCGCCGAAGCGGGCGCCGCGCGCGAAGATGCAGGAGAGGATGAAGAAGACCAACGAGATCTGCACCACGCCCGCGAGGATGGTGACGACCTTGATCGGCGGCAGATGAGAGAGGCCCGACGTCACCAGCAGGAAGGCGATCGTGTCCTCGCCGGTGCAGGCGCGAAGCTGCTCGAACTCGTCGAGCTTGCCGTAAAGCTCGAGCGCGGGCTTGGCCACCGCCTCGTAGGCGAAGGCGCCGAGCAGGTAGCCGGCGATGCCGCCCGCCGTGGAGGCGAGCGTCGCGACGAGCGCGTAGCGATAGGCGCGCTCGGGCCGCGCCAGCGCCATCGGCACGAAAAGGACGTCGGCGGGGACGAGGAAGACGGAGCTTTCGACGAACGCGATGAAGGCGAGCCAGGCTTCAGCCGCCTTGCGCGCCGCGAGCGACAGGGTCCAGTCGTAAAGCCGGCGCAGCATGGCGGCTTGATAGCAGCCGGACCCGATTCGGCCAATGCGACGCTTCGCGCTCTTCCCGGCCGCCTCAATCTCTAGAGCATGATCCGGTCATGTTGAAAATTCCGCTCATTCCCGCGCAAGCGGGAATTCAGTGACGTGTGGCTCTGGGTCCCCGCTTTCGCGGGGACGAGCGGTGGATCATCCGATCCAGCTTGAACGGGTCGTGCTCTAGTCCTCTGGCCGCGGACCCTGGCGGATGGACTTGGTGCGGGAGCGGCGGGCCTTGTCCTCCAGGCGCCGGCGGCGACTTGCGGCTGTCGGCCGCGTGGGCTTGCGGGGAACCGGCGGCACGGCGGCGCGGGCGATGAGCGCGATGAGGCGCTTCAGCACGTCGGCGCGGTTGCGCTCCTGGGTGCGGAAGCGGTCGGAGGAGAGCACGAGAACGCCTTCCTTGGTCAGGCGGCGACCGGCGAGGCGGGCGAGCCGCGTCTTGGCGGCTTCATCGAGCGAAGGGGAGCGCGCGACATCGAAGCGCAGCTCGACGGCGGTCGCGACCTTGTTGACGTTCTGGCCGCCGGGACCCGAGGCGCGGATGAAGCGCTCCTCGATCTCGTCTTCGCCGATCGCGATCTCGTCGGTCACGCGGATCATGGGCATGAACGTAGCGCAAGCCGGCAAGGGACGCACCGATGTTGCAGAGGAGGGGCGGGCAGGCTAGAGGTTCGCCCGCCAGGGCAACGCAAGGCCGAGCCCCAGGCCACGCGGGCGTGGCGGAACTGGTAGACGCGCCGGACTCAAAATCCGGTTCTGGTGACAGAGTGTCGGTTCGACTCCGACCGCCCGCACCACCTCCCTGCATCTCCGTCGCGACGTTCGACGAAGGGTGAATCTCCTCCGCCTTGCCCGGCCTCGCCGTCTGTGACCACACTCGTCTCCGGGATAACGCCAGCCCGAAGGATGGCACCGATGAGCACGATTACCACCAAGGACGGGGTCGAGATCTACTACAAGGACTGGGGCAGCAAGGATGCGCAGCCGCTGGTCTTCCATCACGGCTGGCCGCTGAGCGGCGACGACTGGGACGCTCAGCTCCTCCATTTCGTCAACAAGGGCTATCGCGTCGTCGCCCATGACCGGCGCGGCCACGGACGCTCGGCACAGGTGAGCGATGGACACGACATGGACCATTACGCGGCCGACATCGCCGCCGTCGTCGCCCACCTGGATCTGAGGAACGCCGTCCATATCGGACATTCGACCGGCGGGGGCGAGGCAACGCACTATGTCGCCCGCCACGGCCAGAGCCAGGGCCGCGTCGCCAAGCTGGTGCTGATCGGCGCCGTGCCGCCGATCATGGTCAAGACGGACGCCAATCCCGGCGGGCTTCCGATCGAGGTATTCGACGGTTTCCGCCAACAGCTTGCCGCCAACCGGGCCCAGTTCTATCTCGATATCGCGAGCGGGCCCTTCTACGGCTTCAACCGACCGGGAGTGAAGGTGATGCAGGGCGTCGTCCAGAACTGGTGGCGGCAGGGCATGGCCGGGAGCGCGAAGGCGCACTACGAGGGCATCAAGGCCTTCTCGGAGACCGACTTCACAGGGGACCTGAAGGCCATCAATGTGCCCACGCTGGTGATGCATGGCGACGACGACCAGATCGTTCCCATCGCGGACTCGGCGCTGCTTTCGGCGAAGCTGGTGAAGAATGCCACTCTCAAGGTCTACGAGAAGCTTCCGCACGGCATGTGCACGACCCATGCGGACATCATCAATGCGGATCTCCTGGCCTTCATCAAGAACTAAAGGCAGTCGCATCGCATGGACATCCTCTCCGCTCTCATCGCCTTCTCGATCGCCGCGGCCCTGCTCACCATCACGCCGGGGCTCGACACGGCGCTGGTGCTGAGGACCGCGGCGGTCGAAGGCGGGCGGCAGGCGATGCTTGCAGGCAGCGGCGTGGTCGCGGGATGCCTCGTCTGGGGCCTTGCCGCATCGCTCGGCCTCGGCGCCATCCTCGCCGTCTCGGAGACCGCCTACACGGTCCTGCGCTTCGCAGGCGCGGCCTATCTCCTGTGGCTCGGAGCGAGCATGCTGAGACAAGCCTTCCGACGGCGGGCTGCGGAGGCGGCGCCTGTGACCTCGCAGGAGGACGGGGGCCGCTGGTTCTGGCGCGGCCTCGTCACCAACCTGCTCAATCCCAAGGTGGGCGCGTTCTATATGAGCTTCCTGCCGCAGTTCATGGTGGTAGGCGTGAGCGTCGTGGGCTTCAGCATGCTGCTCGCGGGGCTGCATGCCTTGATGGGGCTTGTCTGGTTCGCGGCATTGACGCTCGCCACCCGGCCGCTCGGCCAATGGCTCAGGAAACCTTCCGTGACGCGCGGGCTCGACGGGATGACGGGCGCTGTGCTCATCGCCTTCGGCGTGAAGCTCGCGCTCGAGCGGCGGTGAGGTAGGAGCGGGACGTTGCCGTCCCGCCCGGACGGATCAGAGAATGCCGGTCAGGAGGCCGAGGCCCGCAAGCGCCATGGCACCGCCGCCCGCCTGGTAGGCGAGGCGCGAGCGCTCGCCAATCCTGCCGAGGCCGAGGCCGATCCCGAGCCCGACGGCATGGAGGAGGGCGGTGGCGAGCATGAAGCCGAGCCCGTACGAAAGACCGGAGGCGTCGACGGGCATCTCGGCGCCGTGCGCATGGCCGTGGAAGACGGCGAAGAAGCCGACGAGCGCCATCGCGGCGGCAACCGGAAGGCTCCAGCGGAAGGCGACCGCGAGGCCCAGCACCAGCACGGAGGCTGTGATCCCGATCTCGACGAACGGCAAAGCGACGCCGAAGACGCCGGCAGCACCCCCCACCGCCATCATCAGCACGAAGGCCGCAGGCACCAGCCAGAGCGCGCGGCCGCCGAGATGCGCCGCGAACATGCCCACGGCCACCATGGCGAGGATGTGGTCAAGGCCGCCCACCGGATGCAGGAAACCGTGCGCGAAGCCGCCGGTGTCGCCGACGCCGGTGTGGGCGAAGGCGCTTGCCGGCAGCAGCGCCACGGCGAGCAGGGCCGCGGCCGCTCTCAAAGCTGTTCTCATCCCGAAATCCCTTCCGAATTCAAACCCTAATCGCCGGCGCCTCTTTGACAGGCGCCGGGCTTCCGTATGAAGATGGTCGCAAAAGATCATACCCGTCAAGCGGTGGAGAAGAGGGGCGAGCCATGCAGCGCGTGACGGTCACGCTCGATGGGGATCTGGTGCAGGCGCTGGATCGGATGGTGGAGCGGAAGGGCTATCAGAACCGCTCAGAGGCGCTGCGCGATCTGGCGCGGGCGGGCTTGCGGGAGGCGGCGGTCGCCACGCCGGAGGCGAAGGACTGCGTGGGCGCGCTCGTCTATGTCTACGACCACGCGGCGCGCGAGCTGCCGAAACGGCTGGTGAAGTCTTTCCACGCGCACCACGACCTGTCGCTCGCCACCCTGCATATCCATCTCGACCACGAAAGCTGCATGGAGGTGACGGTGCTGCGCGGCGGCACGCGGGAGGTCCAGCACGTGGCCGAGCACGTGATCGCCGAGCGCGGCGTGCGGCATGGGCGGCTGATGCTGATTCCGGTCGAGGTCGAGACGCGCAGGCATGCGCATGGCGATCACGGGCCGCACGCGCACGACCATATCGTGGTGAAGTGAACCGGATAAGGAAAGGGCCTCTCCCATGGGAGAGGCCCTTGCCAGACGGGTCAGATCGTCGGGTTCAGATCCTTACGGGCAGAACCACGCCGGTCCGACGACGATGCAGCCACGGCCGTACCAGCCATGCGGACGGTGGTGATAGCTGCGCCAGCCGTGCGGACGGTGCCGATAGCGATGCCCCGGCCGGTAGCGGTGGCCGTGATAGCGCGAGGGGCGATGGTAGCGCTTCTTGTATCTCTTCTTGTAGTAGTACTGCGCGTTGGTCGTCATCGACTCGATCGAATTGCCGACGTTCTTGGTCGCGGGGACAGGCGCGGCCATGGCCGGCGCCATCATCAGGCCCGTGGCGAGCAACGCCGCGGCGAGAATCTTCATGGAATAACCTCCTTGGTGCATAGCTTCAGACCGCTCAACCCATTGCACAAGGAATGGTTCCACAGGCTGACGCCGGGTCAGGCCGCGATCTGCGGGAGCTCGTGTCGGCGGATGGATAGAACCTTGCGTCAGGCCGGCATGGAGGCGAGGAAGGCCTGCATGCGGTCGAAGCTCTCGCTCCAGCCTTCGACGTGGCTGTCGCGGCTCTCGACATCGCGGAACGGCGCCTGCCGGAAGCGCATGCGCGTCTGCCGGCCGCCGACATCCTCGAAGCCGATCGTCACCAGCATCTCGTGTGTGGGCTGGTCCTCGAACTCGTCCCAGGCGAAGGTGAAGACGAGGCGCTCCGGAGCCTTAATCTCGCGGTAGATGCCGGACGCCCAGTAGTCCTTGCCGTCGGGCGAGCGCATGCCGACCCGCCAGCCGCCGCCGAGGCGAAAGTCGAGCTTCACCTCGAGCACCACGAAATCCTTCGGTCCCCACCAGCGCGCGACATGCTCCGGCGCCGACCAGACCTTGAACACCAGGGCGCGCGGGGCATCGAACGAGCGGGTGATGAGAAGCGCGTGGGTTTCAGCTATCGAGGCCATCGCCGGTCCGCGTCTGCAATTCCAGGAGATACTCGTCGAGCTTGTCGAAGCTCTGCTCCCAGAAGGGGCGGTAGAGGTCGATCCAGTCCGAGGCGTGCTTCAGCGGGCGCGCATTGAGCCGGCGAGGACGCCACTGCGCCTCGCGGCCCTTCTCGATGAGGCCGGCCCGCTCCAGCACCTTCAAGTGCTTGGAGACTGCCGGCATGCTCATCTGGAAGGGTTCCGCGAGTTCCTTCACCGACGCCTCCCCGAAGGCGAGCCGGATCAGAATGGCGCGGCGCGTCGGATCGGCGAGGGCGGCGAAGGTGTCGGTCAGCGGGTCTTCGGACATGGCAGGCGCTCTTATTTAACTTTACAGTTAATTACGGAAGGTGGTGCGCCCCTGTCAACAGCTTTCGGATGTCAGGCAAAGGCGCCTGCCGCCGCGGCCAGGACGAGATAGCGGCCGACCTTGGCGAGGGTGACGAGAAGGAGGAAGGTGGCGAACGGCTCGCGCAGGATGCCGGCCGCGACCGTCAGGGGATCACCAATGATCGGCGCCCAGCTCAGGAGCAGCGACCAGCGCCCGTACTTCCGGTACCAGCGCTGCGCCCGTTCCAGGTTGCCGGCGCCGACGGGAAACCATTTCCGGTCGCGGAAGCGCTCGATGCCGCGTCCGAGCACCCAGTTCAACGCCGACCCAAGCACATTGCCAAAACTCGCGACGGCGATCAGGAGCCAATCCGGATAGCGATCGGCGAGGAGAAGGCCGACGAGCACGGCTTCCGACTGCAGGGGAAGGAGCGTTGCGGCGAGAAAGGCCGAGAGGAAGAGGCCGGCATAGGTCGGGATGTCGGCGAGATCGGGCATCGCTTTAGCTGCGGAGCGCCAACCAGAAGGAGACTTGCGCGACCATGCCCGCCCCCACAAGAACGACGGCGGTCGTGACGGCAGGGTCGCTTCCCAATCCCGCGAGCGTCGTGCAGACGGCGCCGACCGCCATCTGCGCGAAACCGTAGAGTCCCGAGGCCGAGCCCGTGACGCGCGGATCGACGTCGACCGCCCTGGTGAGGGCGGTGGGCGAGGCGATGCCCGCGCCGATCGTGAAGGCGAACATGGTGCCGACCGCCCACCAGACGGTAAGGCCGCCGAGGAGCGTGACCGCGAGCAGCACGAAGGAGGCCAAGACGCTCACGAGATTGGCTCCGACAAGCACGCGCCCCAGGGGCAGACGCGGGATGAGACGGCTCGTGAGCACGCTGCCCACAAGCACGCCGCCGATCAGGACCGCGAGATAGAAGCCGACCTCATGCTCCGGGCGGCCGAGCTCGCGGGTGAAGATAAAGGGCGCGGAGGCGACGAAGGCGTACATGGACGTCGTGGCGCAGCCGCCGCCGAGCGCAAAGCCGAGGAAGGCCGGAGAGGCGAGGAGCCCCCGATAGTTGCGGCCAAGCGTGGCGAGGTCGGTGGCGCTGCCGCGATTGCCGGTCTCGGGCAGAAGGCGCCAGGTGAGAAGGATGAGCGCCAGCCCGAGCGCCGCCAGGACGATGAAGACGGCACGCCACCCGAAGGCCGTGGTGAGCGCGCCGCCGAGGATAGGCGCGAGACCGGGGCCGAGCGCCACCATGAGATTCATGAGCGCGAGCCTTCTCGCCGTGTCGACGGCGCCGGCCGTGTCGCGCACCACCGCCCGCCCGAGCGCGAGCCCGGCGCAGCCTCCGAGCGCCTGCACCAGGCGCGCGGCGATGAGGCTGTGCGGATCGAGGACGCAGGCGGCGGCGATGCCGGCGGCGGTATAGAGGCCGAGGCCCGCCATAAGGGTCGGCCGGCGTCCGAAGCGGTCCGACAGGGGGCCGTAGATGAGCTGGCCGAAGGCCAGGCCCAGGATATAGACCGAGATCGTCATCTGCATGGCGGCAGGCGTCGCACCCAGCGCACGCGCGGCGTCGGGAAGGGCGTGCACGAACATGTGCATGGCGAGCGTGCCGCTCAGCGTGATGAGGGCGAGGAGCCAGAGCGGA
>JBFXDI010000181.1:0-7071 GCA_050181295.1 Parvibaculaceae bacterium
TTACCTTCAAGTGCGACGTGCTCTGGGCGCAGCTCGACGCGCTGCATCACGCCTATGTGGAGCCGGGTCACGTGCCGCCGGGCGCCTTCGTGCCGGACGAAACCGGATGAGCGACACGGCCCAAATCTCAGGCCAGTCGGTGCCGCGGTTTCCGCGCGGCGTGCGGCTGCGCCACGACGAGGTGCGCGGGCAGTGGATCCTGCTCGCCCCGGAGCGCATCCTGAAGCCCGACGGCGTGGCGCTCGAGATCCTCAAGCGCTGCGACGGAAAGGCAACGATCGATGAGATCGCGGATGACCTCGCGACGGCCTATGCCGCCGACCGCGAGGAGATCGCCCGCGACGTGCGCGAGTTCCTGGGCGGGCTCGCGGCCAAGAGGATGCTGGAGCTGTGACCCCGACAGCGACAAGCCCCCTGCCCCCGACGGGCATGCTGGCGGAGCTGACGCACCGCTGCCCGCTGCGCTGCCCCTATTGCTCGAACCCGGTGGAGCTCGACCGGCGCTCGCTCGAGCTCGACACCGCAGCATGGATGCGCGTGTTCTCGGAAGCGGCGACGCTGGGCGTGATCCAGGTGCATGTCTCGGGCGGCGAGCCGACGGCGCGGAAGGACATCGTGGAGCTCGTGCGCCACTGCGCCGCGCTCGGCCTCTATTCGAACCTCATCACCTCCGGGATCGGCGTCGAGGAGACGAAGCTCGCAGCACTCGCGGATGCAGGGCTCGACCATGTGCAGCTCTCGTTCCAGGGCACGACGGCGGAAGTCAACGACCTGGTTGGTGGGCTTTCCGGCTCGCACGAACAGAAGCTGAAGCTCGCGCGTCTCGTCGTGGCGCTCGGACTGCCGCTCACCCTCAACGCCGTCATCCACCGCCGCAACATCGGGCAGGTCGAGGAGTTCGTGCGACTGGCGGTGGCGCTCAAGGCGAAAAGGGTCGAGATCGCCCACACGCAGTATTACGGCTGGGCGCTCAAGAACCGCGCTGCGCTGATGCCTACCCGCGAGCAGACGCTCGAGGCCGTGAAGACGGTCGAGCGGCTGCGCGAGGAGCTGAAAGGCACGATCGTCATCGATGCCGTGATCCCCGACTATTATGCGCGCTATCCCAAGCCCTGCATGGGCGGCTGGGGGCGCCAATCGCTCAACGTGACGCCGGCCGGCAAGGTGCTGCCCTGCCATGCGGCCGAGACCATTCCGGGGCTCGAATTCTGGAACGTGCTGGAGCACAGCCTCGCCGACATCTGGCGGAACTCGCCGGCCTTCAACGCCTTCCGGGGGACGGAGTGGATGCGCGAGCCGTGCCGGAGCTGCGAGCGACGGGAGCTCGACTGGGGCGGCTGCCGCTGCCAGGCCATGGCCATCGCGGGCGACGCGCGCGAAGCCGACCCCGTCTGCCACAAGTCGCCGATCCATGCCCGCATGGCCGCGCTCGCGGAAGCCGACGCCGCGCAGCCGATGGAAACCTATCAGTATCGGGGCTTCGGGGCATCGAAGCGGGACCCGCAACAGAAATCCGTGGAGTCCGTCCCATGATCCGGAAGCTGACCCTCCTTCTCGCCCTCGCCGCCGCCACGCCGGCGCTGGCGCAGGCCGTCAACGACTATCCGACCTCGGCGCGCGCCGACTATGTCTATGGCTGCATGAAAGCCAATGGCGAGACGCGCGAAGCGCTCGACAAGTGCTCCTGCTCGATCGACATCATCGCCTCCATCATCCCCTACGAGCACTATGTGACGGCGGAATCCTACATGAGCATGGGTCAGGTCGCGGGCGAGAAGGGCGTGCTGTTCCGCACCAGCGAGCCTGCGCACAAATCGCTCGACGAACTGCACCGCGCGCAGGCGGAAGCGGAAGTGCGCTGCTTCTGAGGGAACCGTCGCTCCCCTCCCCTTGAGGGGGAGGGGTAGGGGTGGGGTGACCATCAGCTTCATCGCGCACAACCCCACCCGGCCGACGCATTCGCGCCGGCCGACCTCCCCCCAAGGGGGGAGGTGTGGCAAAACTACAGGATTGTGCGGTTTGAGTGCGTAGGAACCGCTACGACCCCGAGGGCTGGGCCTCGAGCCGCCAGTCGCCCTTGAAGACCTTGCCGGCCGTGTCCTCAGCCTCGACCTCAAGCCTGTCCGCGCCGTTCGACGTGAAGCGGAAACGGAAGTTCGGGTCTTCCGAGATGGAGATGCCGCCCTCCATCTTCATCACCAGATCGTCTCCCTGCCGGATGGTCAGCGCGCGCACGATGTAGAGCGGCACGTAATTGCGCGTGACCTGGTCCATCTGGAGGCCGGAATTGTTCGGGTGACGGATCATGATCTGCACCTCGCGCCGCTCCCTGCCCGCCTCTTCGGCCGGAAGCGAAAACTGCCGGAGCCGCATCTTGCCGAGACTTGCCATGGCCTCGTCCGGGTTCTTGCCGGCCGGGGCCGAGCAGCCGCCGGAGGCTTTCACATACTTCTGCGCGCCGTAGAGCGCTCCATCCGACAGCTCCGCCACGACGTGAATGTTCGTGTAGGTGTCGACCCTCACCCTGGTCGTCAGCTCATCAATAGCGGCCTTGGGACCGAAGGAGAACTCGGCAGCCACCGGCGAGGGATTGCCGTCCACCACCAGCGTCACCTTGCGCACGAAGCGGCTGTCGCCAGCGGGAAGCTTCGTGCGGATGGTGAGCGGCACCAGCGCCGCATCCTCGGCGCGGTATGGCGCATCCAGGGTGACGAGCCCGTTCGCGTCCGCGATCGGCTTGCCGTCGAAGATGTCGGCCGCAAGCGACGGCCAGGGATCATCCTTGGCGGGCGTCTGGGCGGCGAGCGGAGCCGCGAAAAGAGAAAGCCAGAGTCCCAGGCAAAGGGCTGCCGTGGTTCGCATGGTCGAACCTTCCATTCGTGTGCCCGGCCACATTGTACCAGAGACGCCGCCTTCAACAAACCGCCCTACTCCCACTCAAGTTCCGCGAAGGCCGCCGTCGCATTGCGGGCGTTGAAGTCCTCGAAGAGCTTCCAATTGCGGCGCTCCGATTGGCCAGCGGTCTTCGACGCCTCGGCGAGTTGGCCGCCCTTCCTGATGATCTCGCGAACATCAGCCGCGAGCCGCTCGAGATAGCGGCGCTCGGGATCCAGGGCTTCCGGCCATTTCGCGGAAGCCGGGCCATGGCCGGGAACGACCCGCAGGGCCGGGATGGCCGCAAGCTCGTCCATGTGGGATAGCCAACTCCTGATGCTGCCGTCCACCACCGGAACATGCTGCATGAAGAGGAGATCGCCGGCAAAGAACGTGCGTGTCGTCTCGTCGAGGACGGTCAGGTCATTGTCGGTGTGGGCGGGCGGCCACGCCTTCAGCAGAAGCTTCCGTCCCCCCAGATCGATCTCCAGCGTGCCCTCGACCAGAACCGTCGGCTCGATGATCCGAACTTCGTCGATCAGCGGATGTCCGATCAGCTCCCGGTTCGCCGAGATATAGTGATCGCCCCGGCTCGCCAGAGCGCGCGGCAGGTTGCGATGGCCGACGAAAGCCACACCCGTGCCCTCGAAGGCGGCATTGCCGAAGACGTGGTCGGGATGCATGTGCGTGTTGATCACGTGCGAGACGGGCTTGTCCGTCACCTTGCGGATCGCGGCCATCAGGCGCCGCCCAATGCGCACGCTGCCGCCGGTGTCGATGACGGCGACGCTCCTCTCGCCCACGATGAAGCCGACATTGCAGATGCCGCCCTCATTCGCCTGCGACATGAGCGCCACTTCGCCTTCATGGACGTATACACCCGGCGCGACCTCCGTGACGGACAGAGGCTCCTCCGCCTTCGCCGGCAGAGCCGCGAAGACGAGCAACACGAGAAGCCCAAGTGCTGGAGGCGCGCGCATCGCTTCAGTCCGTGAAGGCGCGCTTGAGATTGCGGGCCTTGTCGAGATTCAGCACCTCGTCCCTGCCGACCAGGCCCTTGATGGTGGTCGAGGCGAGATCGGCATCCTCGAAATCGGCGCCGGCGACCCGCGCGCCGGTGAGATTGGCGCCGCCCAGCTCGGCCTTCGTGAGATTGGCACGCTCCAGGATCGCCCCTTTAAGACTCGCGAACTCCAGCGTGACGCGCGAGAGGTTGGCGCCGGAGAAATCGACGCCGTCGAGCTTCGCGGACTTCAGCACCGCGCGCATGAGGCCCATGGACTGGTTCTTCATGTCGGCCGAGAGATCGGCGTCCCTAACGATAGCGCCCGTCAGATCTGTATTGGTCAGGTCCGCCGTGATGCGCGCGCCTGTGAGATCCACGCCCTTCAGGCTGGCGCCACGAAGCTGGCTCGCGAACAGGCTCGCGCCCTTGAGGCTCGCTCCCTCGAAGTCGGCGGCGAGCGCCCAGGCCTGATCGAGCACGACGCGATCGAGGTTCGTTCCCTTCAGCACCGCCTTGTTCAGATAGGCCCCGCGCAGCACGGCGCCCGAAAGATCGAGACCGGAGAGATCGAGCCCGGAAAGCCGCTTGCCGGAAAGGTTACGATTGCCCGCGGCGAGAGCGGTCTCGACATCGGCCCGGCTCATCTCGGCCATGGTCATCATGGGCGAGTAGAGGTCGATGTTGCGCATCATGTCCTGCGCCAGCGCGGGGCCGGACCAAAGGAGCGCAAGCGCCACTATCCGGGCGAGACTCATGGGGCGCTCCCGTAGTGGTGGCGGACACGCTCCATGAGCCAGCTCCAGGCCTCCTGTTCTTCGGCCCCTGCCGTCTTCGACACGGCGATCTCGAGATAGGCGATCTCGTGCTCGACCTTCTCGCGGGGCAGCATGCCGAGCCGGCTCACGAGAATGGCAAGCTCCACCACAGCCGCCCGCGCCCGGTTCATCCCGCGAAAAGGGGCATGGGACGCCTCGCGGGCGATCCGGCAGCGAAAGCGGGGCCGCCGCTCATCATCAACGACGCTCTCGACCTCGAGCTCGGCATGGGCAAGGGCCGCGGCCAGGCGCGGAACAGGCCCGTCCGTGGCCGCGAGAGGCCAGTCGCGCCGACCCGTCAGGCAGCCCGCGAAGACGCGCACGTCATCGGTGTAATTGGCAACCGCGAAAGGCACGTCCCTGAGATTGTCGAGGGTGGTCGATGGGCGGAAGGGTGCCACGACGAGCAGATCGCCCTCCTCGATGAGGCCGAGCGGCGCGACCTGCACCCTGCCCTCGCGGTCGGCGGTCGTGACGATGCATTCGCGGATGCGGGGCATGCCGTCAATGCTCCTGCCTGGCCTTGAGCGTGTGGCCGGCTTCCGCGAGACGGGTCTTGTCCTCGGCCGGAAGGTCGGCGGCGGCGCCCCAGCCCAAGGGCTCGTCCTGCGCATAGCGCTTGCCGAGGCGGTAGGCGATCTCGGCCTTCATGAGCTCGGTGCCGATGTAGAAGGCGTGCGGCCCGTCGGCCTCCAGCCCTAGCTTCGGGAAGAGCGACATGGCGTCCCTCGCCACGTGATGGCCTTCCGAATTGTAGACGTGGATGCCGTCCTCGGCGACCTCGATGCGGAAATTGCGGTCCCTGACCGCGGCCGCGAGCTCGGTGATCTCGGCCGGCGTCGAGGCGAAGGGACGCTTCTCGTGCAGGGCGACGAGCGCATCCGAATAGTCCTTGGGCAGGCTTTCGTCGGCGCGGGAGGCATACATCAGCCGGCGCGCGGCATCGTGCTCCTCGACCGTGCGGCGGGTGTGCGGGCTCACCTGCACGACGAGCACGTTGCGGATCAGGAGCTCGGAGCAGATGCCCATGAGCGCTGCCGTGACGCCGGCGGAATCGGCATCCGTCAGCTCCGTCAGGTTGCCGGTGCCCATGAGCATCGGCGCCTCCGGGTAGCGGCGGCGGAACTCGGCATAGCGCAGGAGCGACTCGGTGAAGCCGAAATGGATGGGATCGAGGATCGTGTCGACCATGACGCGGAGCTTGCGGCGCTCGGCCTCCTCATAGGCCTCGCAGACGGACGAGATATCGCCATGGACGGACGGGATGAGGACGGCTTCGGCGCCCGTCTCCTCCGCGATATGGAGGGTCTCGCGCGTGAGGCTCAGGAACGCGTCGGCGCCCGCCCGGCCTCCACGGAGAAGCTCCTCGGCACTGGCGGAATCGACGCTGACGGCGAAGCCCTCCCCTTTCAGCGCACGCACGGCCTCCTCCAGATGCGGGAACGGCGTGTCGGGCAGGCAGCCGAGGTCGATGACGTCGGCGCCTGCCGCACGCATGATGCGCGCCCGCGCCAGGATCGCATCCACGTCCAGCGCCGTGGCGTCGACGATCTCGGAGAATATGCGGGTGTCGTGGCGCGAGAGGTCCGGCGGCCCGCCATCCCTTCCGAGATAGCAGGCGAGGTCTCGCAATTCGTCCGGCCCGCGCTCGAACCGCGCGCCGAAATGCGCCGAGAGGCGCTCCAGATCCATGCGGCAGCGGCCGGGCAGGATGACGCGGCCGTGGCTCACGGGCTTCGGAAGCCGGCGCATGAGGATGGGCTCGGTCAGGAGTGCCGCGACCTTCACGCCGGCATCGAATATCTCGCCCTCGATCCCGGATTTCGCAAGGTTCGCCAGGATACGCTCCAGCCTCGGCCTGGCGAGCCGGCCGGTCACCAGCAGCACCGGATCGGAGTCAGGCATGGGCGTGCGCCGAGGCAAGGATACGGACAAAGCCCGCCGGCCTGCCGCCGGCAAGGAAGGCGCCAAAGCTCGAGGCGGCGTCAGGACCCGCAACCCAGGCTTCGGCCCCGGACCGTTCCAGCATGCGCGGAAAGGCGGCGTCGACCACATCGCGCGCGGACAGGCCGCCAGCCGAAACATTCTCCTGCGGTGCCACATGCTTGACGAGCACCAGCCGCGCCGCCCGCAGGCGGCCGGCGAGCCAGGCCGCGAGACTGTCGGAAGTAACGGCCCAGGAGGCCGGAACGTCATGCGCCGCGAGCGCCATGGCGGCGGGCGTCCAGACAGGCACCACGCCGGACGCCGCGAGCCTCCGTATCTCCGCCTCGCTCCCGGCAAGCTTCAGCGCCGGACTGCGGTCGGCAAGCGCGTGCGCCATCTGCTCCATCGCAAGAAGCGCCATGGCATGGGCGGCGCGGTCGCCGTAGCCCA
>JBFXDI010000182.1:0-6950 GCA_050181295.1 Parvibaculaceae bacterium
ATCTGTCGGTAAAGCTTAGGGCCGCGGGCCCGGACCAGGAGACCCGACCCTGCGCCAACGGCACGTAACTCGCCGTAACTTCATGCAGCAATCCGCCGCCTTCGCCGCCGCGTTCGCGGCAGGAGGAGCTTCCGCGTTCGTGAGGCCGGCCTACGCCGCGCGCGACAAGGAACTGAACATCCTGTGTTGGGAGGGCTACAACTCGGCCCAGGTGCTCGACCCCTTCCGGTCCAAGACGGGCGCGACCGTCAAGGCCGAGAGTCTCACCAACGATCCGACCATGATCAACCGCCTCAGGGCCGGTGAGACCAACGTCTGGGACCTGATCAACGTGAACAATCCTTGGGCGCGGAAAGTCATGCTGCCCGAGAAGCTGATCAAGCCGCTCGACCGCGCCAAGTTCGAGCCCTACTTCGACAAGATGCTGCCGGCGTTCAAGCCGCCCTATAAATGGGCCATGGACGATACCGGCACCGAGCTGATCGGCATGGCTCAGCGCTTCGGGCCTTATTCCTTCGTCGTCAACACCGACAAGATCAGCCGCGAGACCGCCGAGGATCAGGGCTGGGATCTGTGGAACGATCCCAAGCTCGCCGGCCGATACGGCATCCTCGAATCGGACGATTGGAACGTGTTCTGCATCTGCGCCATCGCGGGATTCGACCCCTTCAAGACGCATAGCGACGAGGAAGTCGCGAAATTCGCCGAGACCGCCAAGCGCGTCTTCAACGGCAAGAAGCTTGTCGGCGACATCGCCACCTGCAACCAGGGGCTCGTGTCTGGCGAGATCGACTTCCACCTCACCGGTGGCACCTACTCAGTGTCGCCCGCGCGCGCCGACGGTCACATGAACCTCCGCGGCATCACGCCGAAGAAGGGCCCGTTCGCTGGCGGCAAGGGCGGCGTTGCCTGGATCGAGATAACCTCAACGGTCAACAATCCGGACCTGTCGCCGCTCGCGCCCGAGTTCCTCGCCTACGTCCAGGCGCCGGACATGGCCCATACCGTCGCCTTCGCCGAAGGCACCTACAACCCGGTCGCCCAGATGGGCAACCCGGAGTGCTTCAAGCTCTTCACCAAGGAGGAACTCGAGGCCATTCAGTGGGACAGCCTGGACGAGGAGATGGCGGGCTCGGTCGAGTACGACATTGTTCCCGATTACGACAAGCTGCTCGACATCTGGAACGAGGCGAAGAAGGGCTGACCGGCGGCTCGATCGGCGTTGTCCAGGTCGCATTCTCGGTATTTAAATAGCAGCCTTCCGCATGGCCCGATCCCTGCGGGAGGCTGCCTGATCTGGACGATCCCCTAGGTTGAGAGCCACGTGACGCCCAAACGCCCGGCCATTCTGACGCTGAAGGCTCTGCGCAAGGAGTTCGGAGCCTTCACGGCGGTCGACGGCATCGATCTCGAGATCGCCGAAGGCGAGTTCTTCACCATCGTCGGGCCGTCGGGCAGCGGCAAGACGACGCTGATCCGCATGCTGGCCGGCCTGGAGACGCCGACCTCGGGCGACATCCTCTTGCGCCAGGCCCGCATCAACACCGTGCCGGCCAACGAGCGGCCGACCTGCATGGTGTTCCAGTCGCTCGCCCTGTTTCCCCATCGCAGCGTCGGCGAGAACATCGAGTTCGCCATGAAGATTCGCGGCGTCGCCCCCGCCGAGCGCAAGGCGCGCGTGCTCGAGCTTCTGCGCCAGCTCAGGCTTCCCGCATCCTACTACGCGAAGAGCGTGCAGAAATGCTCGGGCGGCGAGCGCCAGCGCGTCGCGCTCGCGCGCGCGCTGGCCTACAATCCCGAGATCCTGTTCTTCGACGAACCGCTCTCGGCGATCGACTACAAGCTGAGGAAGACCCTCGAGAAGGAACTCAAGGACATTCACCGGGAAACCGGCAAGACCTTCGTCTATATCACCCATAGTCTCGAGGAGGCGATGGTCATGAGCGACCGCATCGGCGTCATGCGCGCCGGCAAGCTGGTGCAGGTCGGTACCCCGAACGAAATTTATTCGGCGCCGCGAACCAAGTTCGTTTCCGAGTTCATGGGCGACGTCAACGTCATCGCGGTGAAGAGCGCCGGCAACGGCGCGCTGCTGGCGCCTTCCCTGCAGGCGAAGTTCACGCCGCCCCCCGGCGCGCCGCGGATCGAGTCGGGCCATCTCGTCATCCGGCCGGAATATGTCCGCTTCCTCGCCAAGCCCGACGAGGCCGCCAACTGTCTGAGCGGGCGCCTCTACAATGAATACGCGCTCGGCTCGCGCATTCAGTATCAGGTCCGCGTCGGCGACCAGGTGTTCGTGGTCGAGAAGCTGCGCCAGCAGGCTTACAACGGCAAGCTCGACGATCAAGTGCTCATCGGCTGGGATTCCGAGCACGCCATTCTGGTGGGGGAGGAATGACCTCCGGCGGTGGCACGGCCGGGAAGGAGGGGCGGCGCGCGGCCGCGCCCTTGCTCTTGTTGCTCGCCCTGGGCTTCGCCGTGCCGCTGATCGCGGTGACCGCTTTCAGCTTCATGCCGCCGCGCACTTTCAGCCTGCTCCAGGCGCCGACGCTGGAAAACTACCGGACGATCTTCACCGGGACGTCCTATATCTCTTTCCTCTGGTCTGTCACGCTCGCGACCGCAACCGTCGTCCTGCTTGCGCTCATCTGCTACCCCGTCGCCTACGGTCTCGTGCACGTGATCGGCCGCTGGTCGACCCTCCTCACGCTGCTCTTCACCATTCCTCTTTTCGTCTCGGAGAACATCCGCCTCTATGGCTGGGTGCTGTTCTTCATCAAGAACGGCGTGCTGCTCGGGACCGTGAAAACGCTGTTCGGCATCGAGATGCAGAGCATTCTGTTCACGCTCGGCGCCATCCTTCTCGGCATGGTCTACGTCTATCTGCCATTCATGCTGTTCCCCATGACGCTCAGCGTCGCCATGGTGCCGAACGATACGCGAGAGGCGGCGCGCGACCTCGGTGCAAGCCGCTGGCAGGTGTTTCGCGAGGTCGAGTTGCCGCTGTCGATGCCCGGCATCCTGATCGGGTGCCTGCTCACCTTCGTGCTCGCGGTCGGCGCCATCGCCGAAGCCAAGATTCTCGGCGGGCAGCGCATCATCCCCATCACCCATGACATCGAGATCGCTTTCACCTATTCGCAGAACTGGCCGCTCGGCGCCGCGCTGGCCGTGCTCCTCATGCTGCTGGTCGGCATTCTGGTGATCTCCGTCCTGCGCCGCTTCGACCTCGACCAGATCTTGGGGAGGCGCTAGGTCCGATGCTCGCCTTTCCCGAACGCGTGCGCCACGCGCTTATCACGGTCTGGACCGCGGCCGTCCTCGTGTTCATGTTCCTGCCGGGCGTCACGATCCTGCTCGCGTCGCTCACGGCGAGCCGCTATTTCACCTTCCCGATCCAGAGATGGGGCTTCGAGTGGTGGGACAAGACGTTTTCCTCCATCGAGGTGCGCCAGCTCCTTTCGACGTCGCTATCGATCGCGGCCGTGGTCATGGTCATCGCCGTGGCGATCGGCTTCTTCGGCGCGCTCGCCTTTGCCCGTTACGATTGGCGCGGGCGCTCGCTCTACCAGCGCATCGTGCTCTTGCCCATCTTCTTTCCCCAGACCGTGCTTGGCCTGGCGATGCTGCTCTGGTTCAACGCGATCGGGCTCGACCTGTCGTGGAAGACCGCCGTCTTCGCCCACCTCGTCTGGATCGTTCCGGTCGTCACGCTCGTCATCGCCATCCAGGTCTATTCGTTCGACCCGGCACTCGAGGAAGCGGCGTTCGACCTTGGCGCGTCGCGCTGGCAGGTGTTGCGCGAAGTGACGCTGCCGGTGCTGTTTCCCGGCATCTTTTCCGGCGCGTTGTTCGCGTTTCTGTTGTCGTGGGGTAACTTCCCGTTGTCGCTCTTCACGACCGGCGCCGATACCACGGTGCCGGAATATCTCTATGCCAAGATGGTCGCGGGCTATACCCCGGGCGTTCCGGTGCTCGGCACGGTATCGACCATCGGCGCGATCCTCATCCTGTTTGGCGGCTATACTCTGATCCTGCTCTGGCGGAGGCGCGCCGAGGCCGCGGGCAAGCAGGAGTTCGCCGAAGAGGTCGCGGGCTAGTTCATAGAGGCGGTATCCACCCAATGGAGCGGAGGGAGCAATGTTGACATCGATCGCAGGCCGGTCCGTCATCGTCACGGGGTCGAGCAAGGGTATCGGCAAGGGCATCGCCAAGGTCTTTGCCCGGAACGGCGGCAAGGTCCTCATCGTATCGCGTCATGGCGACGAGGCCGAGGCCTGCGCCGCGGAGCTGCGCGGCGCCGGCGGAACGGCGAAAGGCCACGCCGCCGACGTCACCAAGTTCGCGGACATGCAGGCCATGGCGGAAGCGGCGGCGAAGGCTCATGGCGGCATCGACGTTCTGTGCGCCAATGCCGGCATCTTCCCTCAGACCAAGATCGAGGAGCTGTCCCCGGAAGACTGGGATCACGTGATGGCGACCAACCTCAAAGGGACCTTCCTCGCGATCAAGGCCTGCCTGCCCTATCTCAAGAAGTCGGACCAGGGCCGGGTCGTGATCACGTCTTCGATCACGGGTCCGGTCACGGGTTTCCCCGGATGGGCCCATTACGGCGCGACCAAAGCAGGCCAACTCGGCTTCATGCGCACGGTGTGCATGGAGCTCGCCAAATACGGCATCACCGTCAATGCCGTGCTTCCCGGCAATATCCTGACCGAAGGCTTGATCGAGCTCGGGCCGGACTACGAGCGCTCGATGGCGGCGTCGATTCCGTTGAAGAAGCTCGGCACCGTCGAGGATATCGGTCACGCCGCGCTGTTCCTCGCCTCGAAGGAAGCGGGCTACATCACCGGCCAGAGCATCATCGTCGATGGCGGTCAGATCATCCCCGAGAGCCTGGACGCTCTCGCGCAAGCCTAGCCGCGGATGACCACGGCTTGGCTCAGTCCCCGGGCTCGTCGAGCAGAGACTTGCGCAAGTTGCGCGGCGACTGGCCCGTCCAGCGGCGCACGGCGCGGCTGAAGGCCGAAAGCTCGGAATAGCCGACGAGGAACGCGATTTCGGAGAACGGCAATTGGCGCTGACGCATATAGCACAGCGCCAGGTCGCGCCGCGCGGATTCGACCAGGCCGTGATAGCTGAGCCCGTCGCAATGGAGCTCGCGCTGAAGCGTCCGCGCCGATAAGCGTAGATCCGCCGCGATCTGCTCGATCGGGGGAAGGCCGTCGGGAAGCCGCGCCCGCACCGCCGCCCGCACCCGGTCGGTGATGCTCGCGCGCAGATCGGTGCGCTCCGACAGCCGTTCGAGGCAGAGCCGCATCGCGAACATGAGGCGAGTGTCGCGCGCCGGCATCGGTGCTGACAGGATTTCGGGGCGGAACAGCAGCGCGTTCGTCGGCTGCGAGAAAAAAGCTGGCGCGGCGAAGGCCCGTTCGTGCTCGCGCCATGCCGCGGGCTTGGGGTGCTCGAAATGCACTTCCTCCGGCGCCCAGGCCGGGCCGAGACACTCGCGAAAGAGATTGAGGAACATTCCGAGCGACAGTTCCGCGTCCTGGCGCTTCTCGGCGATGTCGGCGGCATCGATGCGGTATTCGAGCCTGAGCAGACCGTCGGCGCCCTCGGCGAACCGCATCGAGGACGATTGCTGATGCAGCGGAAAGAGGTCGACCAGAGTCTTGAGCGCGAGCCCGAGCGTCGGCGCCGACACCGCCGCATAACCCCAAAGTCCAAGATCGCGCGGCTCGAAGCTGTGTCCGAACCACAGACCGAAATTGTCGTTCTGGGTGAGCCGGGCGCCTTCCTCGAACAGCCGGCAATAAGATTTGAGGCTGAGTTGCAGTGTCGGCGAACCTGCCATTTCGGGCGAGAGGCCGGCATGGCCGAAGATGCGGTCGAGATCGCCGTTCTGGCGTTCGATATAGGCGGTGATGCCGGTGGCTGCGGCGGCGAGAACCGTAGGGTCGGACTCCAGACCCACGGCGCCAACTTTCCCGACTTCGGTGAGGCTCGCTCCCATCGGTTCCTGCCGAGCGGCTGCCTTTACATGCGGAAAAGGCTAGCAGAAGCCTTGGTGCGGTCAAGGGAGAGCCCTGGTCAAGGCCTGAGCGTTGTGCCCGTTTCCCGGGCAGTCTAGCCCCGCTCGCGGGTTCCGCCGAATTGCGAGAGATAGCGCTCGCACAAGGGGAGGGTGGCTTCCGTGTAGGCGACGCCCATGGATTGCGCGAGCTCCGTCTCCGAATGCGAGCCGATCCAGGCGACAAGGAGCAGGCGGCGCAGCATGACGAACGTATCGATCTCGGCCGCGTCCTCCGCCGAGAGCGTGCCGACGCGGCGATAGCCCCGCACCCACGCCTCGATCAGCGCCGGAACGTCGGGACTGTCCTCGAAGAAGGACACCGTCGTCGCGCAGTCGTAGAGGAACCAGGAGAAGCCGCAATCGTCGAAGTCGATGACCTTGATGGTGCCGTCGTCCATGAGCAGGTTGGCGAGACGCATGTCGCCGTGGATGAGGTTGAACCGGTCGGGCGACTTGCCGAACCGGTCGAGGCGCCGTTCGATGAGCCGGACTGTCTCGCCCATCGTTTCGCGAGCCTCGTTGGTCATGCCCATTCCATCCTGCCAGCGTCCCCAATGCGGACGGCTCCCGAGGCTCGTCTCGAAATCCCAGGTGTGGCGTTCGAACCAGGGCGGGCGCTGCCAGTCCCTCACATGGGCGTGCATGCGCGCCGCGGTCTCTCCCAAAGTCTCGAAACCGGCGGCGTCCGTGGCGGCGGGCTCCTTGCCCTCTTCCCAAGCGAACAGCACGACATTGCGCGGCCGCTTCAGGCCGTCCCCGGCAACGGTCTGGATGAGCTCTCCGTCGAGACCGGCGATCGGCCTCGGCGTGATCGCCGCGCCCGCTTCCCTGAGGGCGATCTGCCATAAGAGTTCCGACGCGATCGCGTTACGCG
>JBFXDI010000183.1:0-6941 GCA_050181295.1 Parvibaculaceae bacterium
CAGAATACGGCGCGGCCCGACCAGGGCCGAACGGTAGTGTCAAATTCGGGGAAGCTCCCGCCACGAGCTCCTGCGCGATGCCAGTGATGGAGGAGGACAATGACCAACATCAGGTCTCGTCACGGAAAGCCGGTGGCGGATCAGCGGACTTTCGCAGCGGCCTGGATGCCAGATTTGTCCTGCGCTTATGTTCCACCCGACCGATGCCCATGGAGGGTGCGGCAACAAGGAGACGCGTCATGAGAAAGGTTCTCGGACTCTACAGCGCGCCCAGGCCGCACTGGGTCGGCGACGGATTCCCGGTGCGCTCGCTCTTCTCGCATGCGAGCCACGGCGCGCATGTCAGCCCGTTCCTGCTGCTCGACTATGCCGGCCCGGCGGATTTCGCGCCGGCGGACAAGCCGCGCGGCGTCGGCGTGCATCCGCATCGCGGGTTCGAGACCGTGACCATCGTCTATCGCGGCGAGGTCGAGCATCGGGATTCGACCGGCAAGGGCGGCATCATCGGTCCGGGCGACGTGCAATGGATGACGGCCGCCGGCGGCATCCTGCATGAGGAGTTCCATTCGCAGGCCTTCACCCGCAAGGGCGGAACGCTGGAGATGGTCCAGCTCTGGGTCAACCTGCCGGCGAAGAGCAAGAATGGCGATCCGGGCTACCAGACGCTGCTCGATCGCGAGATTCCGGCGGTGGAATTGCCTGACGATGCGGGCACCCTGCGGGTGATCGCCGGCGAGCATGACGGTCATCGCGGCCCGGCCCGCAGCTTCACGCCGATCGATCTGTGGGATGTGCGGCTGCGCCGGGGCAAAACGGCGTCGCTCGCGCTACCCGAAGGTCGCACCGTCGCCGTCGTCGTGCTGCAAGGCACGGTGCAGGTGAACGGCGACGCCATCGCGCGGGAAGCGCAGTTCGTGCTGCTCGATCGCAACGGTGGCGAAATCGCCGTGGAAGCGAACGGCGATGCCTCGCTGCTGATCCTGAGCGGCGAGCCGATCGACGAGCCGGTTGTGATGCACGGGCCGTTTGTCATGAACACGCAGGAGGAAATCCGGCAGGCGATGGCCGATTTCCAGAGCGGCCGTTTCGGGACGATCGAGGCCGCGGCATCCGCGCCCTGAGAGCAGGCGGCCCCGGCCGGTCAATGCCGGGGTCGCGACGTTTCGCGCGGCGACATGGCTGCCGCCTGCCGGCGCAGATTTTTCAATGTCGACCAGGGAGCATGACCCATGACAAAGCCCTACACACGTCTCGACAAGGACAACGCCGCCGTTCTGCTGGTCGATCATCAAGCCGGCCTCCTCTCGCTTGTCCGCGATATCGACCCGGACAAGTTCAAGAACAACGTGCTGGCGCTGGCCGATCTCGCCAAATATTTCAAGTTGCCGACGATCCTGACCACCAGCTTCGAGGACGGGCCGAACGGACCTCTGGTCCCGGAACTGAAAGAGATCTTTCCCAAGGCGCCTTTCATTCCGCGCCCCGGCCAGATCAACGCCTGGGACAACGAGGATTTCGTCGAGGCGGTCAAGGCGACCGGGCGCAAGCAGCTCATCATCGCCGGCGTCGTGACCGAGGTGTGCGTGGCGTTCCCGGCGCTGTCCGCGATCGCCGAGGGCTACGACGTCTTTGTCGTGACCGACGCCTCGGGCACCTTCAACGAGATCACGCGCCATTCGGCCTGGAACCGGATGTCGGAAGCGGGCGCGCAGCTTATGACCTGGTTCGGAGCCGCCTGCGAACTGCATCGCGACTGGCGCAACGATGTCGAGGGCCTGGGCGCGCTCTTCTCGAACCACATCCCCGACTACCGCAACCTCATCGGAAGCTACACCACCGCGAAGGCCGCTCGATAGGCGCAAGGGAGACGCAACCCGAACAAGGAGGGTCGACACGGATGCGCCATCGCAACCCAGAAGGGAACCATCCGGCGCCCTCCGCATTCGTTACAATGTGCTCCGCGCGTGACTGTGGCACGCTGGCTCCGGTGGCCCCTGCGACGATAACCAGGAAGCATCGCCCGGCGGCATCGGCTCGGCCCCCGTCGGAGCTGGAGGAACTGGGGTTCGGCTCCCATCGGAGCTGGAGGAACTTGCTGTGGCTGTCGCCGTCGACCGAAGGCATCAACGACCGCTTCATCCGCTTCACGCGGTCCTGCTGGCAGGTACCGTTCCGCTGTTCCTCGGCGTCCTCATCAGCGACATCGCCTACGCCTCGAGCTACGAGATTCAGTGGAAGAATTTCGCTTCCTGGCTGATCGTCGGCGGCCTGGTGTTCGGCGGCTTTGCGCTGCTGTGGGCGCTCGTCGGGCTGTTTCGCGCCGATCGGCGCGGATGGCGGACAACCCTCTATTTTCTTCTTCTGCTGGCGGCCTGGGTTCTCGGCTTCATCAACGAGCTGGTTCACGCCAAGGACGTCTGGGCGAGCATGCCGGAAGGCCTCATTCTCTCCGCGATCGTGGCCGCGCTCGCGATCGCGGCCACGGGAGTAGGCTTCTCCGGCTTCGCGCGGGAGCGGCTGACATGAAATACGCGAAGCTCCTCCCGCTCCTCGCCCTCTCGGTCCTTTTGGCCGCCTGCGGCGAGGATCCGGACCCGTCGCAATATGGGTCCGATCCGCAGCTCCCGGCGCCGCAGGGCGGGCTCCTGCCCGCCATGAAGATAGCGAACCCGGCGGAATGGGGCGATCAGCGGCCCACGGTACCGGAAGGCTACACGATCGCGGCCATTGCCACCGATCTTCAGATCCCGCGCCAGACCCTCGTCCTGCCCAACGGCGACATTCTGGTGGCCGAAGGAAGAGGGGGAGGCGCGCCGAGGCTGACGCCGAAGGACGTGATCGCCGGCATCATCAAGGCGCAGGGGACAAGCCCGGTCGCGAGCGGCAACCGCCTGACCCTGCTGCGGGACAGCGACGGCGACGGCATCTACGAAGGACGGACGGTCTTCGCCGACAATCTCAACGCGCCTTACGGGCTCGCGCTGGTCGGCGACCGGCTCTACGTCGCCAATCAGGATGCGCTGGTGCGTTTCGAGTATCGGGAGGGACAGACCGAGGCAAGCGGACCGCCGGTCACGATCACGGAGCTGCCTTCGGCGATCAACCATCACTGGACGAAGGCGCTGACCGCCAGCGCCGACGGGCGCTTTCTCTATGTCGGCATCGGCTCCAACAGCAACATCACCGAACGCGGCATGGAGGCCGAAGTGGACCGGGCCATGGTGTGGCAGGTGGATGTCCAGACGGGCGCGCACAGGCCCTACGCCACCGGCCTCCGCAACCCCACCGCGCTCGCCATCCAATCAGGTACGGGTGAGCTATGGGCAGTCGTGAACGAGCGCGACGAAATCGGCCCGAACCTCGTCCCCGACTATCTCACCGCCGTCCGGGAAGGCGGATTCTACGGCTGGCCTTACAGCTATTGGGGCCAGAACGTAGACACCCGCGTCCGCCCCCAGGATCCGCAAAAGGTCGCCGCGGCGATCCGTCCCGATTTCAGCCTCGGATCGCATGTCGCTGCGCTCGGGCTCGCCTTCTCCGCGCCGGCGATGGGCGCCCCGTTCGCCGACGGCGTGTTCGTCGGAGAGCATGGTAGCTGGAACCGCAACACGCCGGTCGGCTACCGGGTGAGCTTCGTGCCGTTCCGCAGCGGCCGCCCTGCAGGCCCGCCGATCGACTTCGTCAGCGGCTTCCTCGGGACGGACGGCAAGACCCGCGGGCGGCCGGTCGGCGTAACCATAGACCCGCGCGGCGCGCTGATCGCTGCCGACGACCTCTCGAACACCATCTGGCGCGTGACCCCGACGGGCCCATAGCGGCGACGCAAGGCGGTACGGGGTGCGGGGTCTTCGATTCCATCGGCGTATCCGGCGAGGCCCGTCGCCCTCGGCCCTGTGTCGATGAGGGCGGCAAGTCACTCCGCGCAAGCCTGCCGGACGCACTCGCGCAGCCAGCGATGCGCCGGATCGGCATCCATCCGGGGGTGCCAGAGCAATGACACGGCGATCTCCGACGTCGCGACCGGCAGGGGAAAGCTATGCATGCCGGCGCGCAGGCTTCCGGTGTGCCGTTCGGGAACGCTGGCGATCAGGTCGGAGGCACGCGCGAGCGCCAGCGCCGTCGAGAATTCGCCGACGATCGCGACAATCTCGCGTTCCAGCCCGAACGAAACCAGGGCTTCGTCGATCGGCCCCTTGTCGAGGCCCCGCCGCGAGACGTAGATGTGCCGCCCGACCGCATAACGGGCGGGCGTGATCCTGCCCTTGCTCAAGGCGTGCCCCTTTCGCACGACGCCGATGAGGCGGTCCCGGAACAAGGCCTGCGCACGCACTTCCGGACCCGTCGTCTCCCCCACGACGCCGGTTTCCAGATCGACAGTCCCATCGCGAAGCGGCGCGCTGTCCTTGTCCGGCTTCTGCAGGAAGCGCAGCCGCACGCCGGGCGCTTCCGCGCCGACGCGCGCGATGAGGGCCGGTCCGAAGTTCTCGGCGAAGCCGTCGCGGGTCCGCAGCGTGAAGGTCCGGATGAGCCGCTCGAGGTTGAGCTTCCCGGCAGGGCGCAGAACCGCCTCCGCATCCTGCACGAGCCCACCGACCCGCTCGCGGAGCTCGAGCGCCCGGGGCGTGGGAACGAGGCCGCGCCCGGCCCTGACCAGCAGCGGATCGCCGGTCGCCCGACGCAACCGCGCCAGGGCCCGGCTCATTGCCGAGGGGCTGAGCCGCAACCGATGGGCGGCGCGGGCGACGCTGCCTTCCGCGAGCAGCGCATCGAGGGTGACGAGCAGGTTGAGATCGGGCGCCGGCATGCGCGCACCCTAGCACGGTTCGACGGCGATGTGGCGTCAAACGCACGAATAGAGTGCAAATGATGCGTATTCCGCCATGTCACGCAGGAAACTACCTTTCTGACAGCTCCGTTTCGGGGTCGTCAGAAGAGGAGGTTCATGTTGAAGCCAATCGCCGCGGGACGAGAGGAGGCGAAAGCCGGAGGCGCGGAACGGACGGTTTCGGTTCGGTGGGCGCTCGCCGGGCTATCCCTCTCCATGCTGCTGTCCTCGCTCGGCACCAGCATCGCCAATGTCGCCTTGCCGACATTGGCGGAGGCGTTCGACGCCTCCTTCCAGGAGGTCCAGTGGATCGTCCTCGCCTATCTCCTCGCCATTACCACCCTGATCGTCAGCGTCGGACGGCTCGGCGACATCGCCGGCCGCCGCCGGCTGCTGCTGGCCGGACTCTTCCTGTTCACGGCGGCCTCGGCCCTGTGCGGCGTCGCGCCCACGCTCTGGCTGCTGATTGCCGCCCGGGCGGTGCAGGGCCTGGGTGCGGCCATCATGATGGCCCTCACCATGGCCTTTGTCGGCGAGACGGTCCCGAAGGCAAGGACGGGCAGCGCCATGGGGCTGCTCGGAACCATGTCGGCGATCGGCACCGCGCTCGGTCCGTCGCTCGGCGGCGTCCTGATCGCCTCGCTCGGTTGGCAGGCCATCTTCCTCGTCAACCTGCCGCTCGGTATCCTCGCTCTGCTTCTTGCCTGTCGCACCCTGCCCGCCGATCGCCGGGAGCCGAAGGCGGATCGCGCCGGCTTCGACAAGGCGGGCACGCTGCTGCTTGCCCTGACGCTCGGGGCCTATGCGCTCGCCATGACGATCGGGCGCGGCAGCTTCGGCTCGCTCAATCTGGCGCTGCTGTTGGCGGCCGTCTTCGGAATGGGACTCTTCCTGCTCGCCGAGGCGAGGGGCGCATCGCCGTTGATCCGACCGGCGATGTTTCGCGATCCCGCCCTGAGCGCCGGCCTCGCCATGAACGCGCTCGTCTCGACGGTGATGATGGCGACGCTGGTGGTCGGGCCGTTCTACCTCTCGCGCGCGCTCGGGCTCGACGCGGCGCTCGTCGGAATCGTTTTGTCGATCGGCCCCGCAATCTCCGCGCTGAGCGGTGTCCTGGCCGGGCGCATCGTCGATCGGTGGGGCGCTCCATCCATCGTCGTCGTCGGCCTCGTCCAAATTGCCGTCGGTTCGCTTGCCCTGTCCGTGATCCCGGCGATCTTCGGCATTGCCGGCTACATTGCCGCCATCCTCCTCTTGACCCCCGGTTATCAGCTATTCCAGGCTGCCAATAACACGGCCGTCATGATGGATGTCGGCCCGGACCGGCGGGGCGTCATTTCCGGCATGCTCAACCTGTCGCGCAATCTGGGGCTCATCACCGGCGCCTCCGTGATGGGCACGGTGTTCGCGCTTGCATCGGCGACGGCCGATGTCGCAACGGCGCATCCCGACGCCGTTGCCGCCGGCATGCGGACCACGTTCGCCGTCGCGACGGCCCTGATCGTCGTCGCGCTCGCCCTCGCGGTCGGCGGCCGGGCTCTCGCGACGCGCCCTTCGCTTCCTGCGGATGCCTTGTGACCCCGGGCCGGCGCCGCCATCTCCTGCCCGACGACAACCGCGCGCGAGAGCCGATCCGCTGACGGTTTCCCGCTTCGGTCTCTTCGGCGGCCCGGCTCTTTCGGCGGGTCGGGTCGGCCGCGCCGGCCGGCGTCGATGCGCGATCCCGCGCATTGCGGCGATCGCGCAGTGCCGTCCGGACGACAGTCGATCTCGTCCGACCGCGACTTAGGTCGGCCTGTGCCGGGCATTCTCGAGAAAGCACGCGAATCTCGATGTTTACCGCGTTTCCGGAACGGCTTGTTTGCGCAAGCGCAAACGAGCGCGCCAACAAGCCGCTGGCCTGAAACCGGTCCAGGGTTTTAACTGGCGAGGCGATTCATCGCTGCGCGCCGCGTTGACGACCTGTCCTTTGACCGTTTGCAATCGCAGGCGACCGAGCCTTGCAGAGGGGGGTGGATGTCGGGACGTCGAAGCCTAATCGTCCTTCTTGCGACGACCTGGTCATTCACGATCTGTTTTGCCGTCTGGATGATGTTCGGCGTGACGGGCATTCCCA
>JBFXDI010000184.1:0-6821 GCA_050181295.1 Parvibaculaceae bacterium
ATTCGGTCAAGGACAGCGCCAATCCCGCCATGCTCCGCGCCTATCTCGCCAAGTTCCCGGAAGGGTCGTTCCTGGAACTCGCCCAGATCCTTCTCACCGATCTCGAAAAGGAGGGCGCGGCGGGGAATGGCTGAGGCTGTCAGTTGCCCTCGAGGGAGACGCCGTCCTCGCCGATCCTCAGCTCGACGCCCGAAGGCTTGTTCTCCTCGTGATAGACATAGGCTCCCAAGCCCACGACGGCGGCAATCAGGATGCCGATGAGCACATAAAGTCCGTTACGGTTCACGGCCGTTGCTCCCCCTGCAATGCTTCGGAAACGTTTTCGGTCAGCGGTATTCGTCGCGCCGCGCGAGCAGCGCCATGGCGAGCAGGCCTATGCCGACGACGATCGCTAGCGAGGCGACCGGATTGTCGCGCGCCAGATCCGAGGCGGCCGAGGCCTGACGCCCCGCCACGCGCATTGCCTTGGCGCCTGAGCGCCGCATCTCGTCGTACGCTCTCGAGGCGCTTTCCGCAGCGTCATCAAGGAAGCCGCCACCGCGATCCGAGAGCGCCTCGCTCAGCCGCCGGACTTCCTTCCTGAGCGCCGCGATCTGCTCCTCGGCGCGCTCGCCGAGCTCGCTACCATATCTAGATGCGTCCATGCCTGCTCCTTCCGCCCTCGCATGCCAGGAACGGAGGACGCCGCGATTGGTTCCGACGGCCGAGAGCTGCAGGTGGGCACTCAGCTTGCCTGTATCGGGGACGCCTCCTCGCCGGACTCAGCACTCGAAGGCGTCCTGGCGTTCCACAGGAGCGCCACGCCGATGACAGCCGAGACGATGGAGGCGGCGAACACCGCGATCTTGGCGGCCGCGAAATCGGAAGCCACCGGAAAGGCCTGCCCGGCGATGAAGAGCGACATGGTGAAGCCGATGCCCGCCAGCGCACCCGCACCCGCGAGCTGGCGCCAGGAATATTCGCGAGGCTTCACCGCGACGCCGAGCGCCACGGCAAGCGCGGAAGCCGCAAGCAGCCCCAAGGGCTTGCCGACGACGAGCCCGGCCATGATCGCCAGCATCAGCGGCTCGTGCCCGGAAAGCACGTCGATGCTCATCAGAACGCCCGCATTGGCCAGCGCGAAGATCGGCAACACGACATAGCTCGAGCGGGCGCCGGCATGCCGCAGCAGCCGGTCGGCCGGCGACTCGATCCGGTCATGAATGGCATCGAGCGCCCTCAGCGCCGGCACGGACGGCCCGTGCCGCAGGACCTCGCCGCTGCGGTCTCCTTCCGCCGCCACCAGCGCATTGGCCTGCACCATCAGCGCGTCGAGGTTGGGCGGCGGGCGCGTCGGCACGAAAAGCGCGAGAATCACGCCCGCGAGCGTCGCATGCAGGCCTCCCTCGTGGACGCAGGCCCAGAGCGCAACGCCCAAGAGCATGTAGGGCGTGACGCTGTAGATGCGCGCGCGGTTGAGGAGCGCGAGGATCACCGTTATGCCACCGGCGGTAGCGAGATAGTCCAGATGCAGCGCGCCGGAATAGAACGCCGCCACGACGGCGATGGCCCCGATGTCGTCGACGATCGCCGCGGCGGTGAGGAAGATGCGCAGCTCGACCGGCACGCGGCTTCCCATCATGACGATGAGAGCGACCGCGAAGGCGGTGTCGGTCGCCATGGGCACGCCCCAGCCATGCGACCAGGGCCCGGTCGGCACGAGCAGCCAGTAAAGAAGCGCCGGCACGACCATTCCGCCGATGGCCGCCGCTATGGGGAGTGCTGCGGATCTGAAGCTCGCCAGGTGACCGACGGTGAACTCGCGCTTGATCTCGAGTCCCACCACCAGGAAGAAGACGGTGAGGAGGCCGTCATTGATCCATTTGAGCAGCGACAGCGAGAAGGCGGCATCGCCGAAGGAGAAGCCGAGGCCGCGCTCCCAGAAGGCCGTGAAGGCGGGGCCGAGGCCGGAATTGGTCAGAAGCACCGCCAGAACGGTGGCCACCAGCAGGAGAAGGCCCGCGGAAGGCGCCCAGCCCGCGAAGTCGAGCGCCGCGGAGCGGACGCGATGGCCGAGGGTGCCGAGCAGGGCATCGGAGAACGAGTTCTCGTCCCACGGGCCGTCATAGCGGCGGCCGTTCATGAAGAAGGTCGGGGTGAAAAGGACGCCGCTCGCCCGGGCGCTCGCCTCGTCGGCCTCGACCCGCTCCCGTGCCTGCGACGGATCGACCGTTTCCGCGCCGCAAAGGGAAAGCTCGCGCCCGACGGCCTCCAGATCCTCCTCGGTGAGAACCGACGAGCGGGTCATCAGCGCCACATGGGCGGCCCAGAAGCTCTTGTGATCGGGCGCACGCTCGACAAGCTCGGCGGCGCGGCGGGCGATATCGCTCCCCGTCAGGGGGCGGTGCCGGAACACGTAGCGCAGCCGGTCGCCGAGTTCGTCGCGCACCTCGGCAATGCGCTCGTTCGCGGCCCGGCAATGGGGGCAGGCATAGCTGCCATACTCCACCAGCGTGATCGCGGCCCCCGAAGGGCCGAGCGTGTGGTCCAGGGCCTCATCGACCGCCCGGTCGAGCCTGTTCCTGAGCGCCGCTTGCGCCACTTGCACCTCTTAGTTTCAACAGCCGCCGCGCCGGAGAAGACGCGGGCCCCAAGGAAGAGCAAGGAATATAGGGATGAAGGGCGGGCGGCGTCATGATCCTCTCGCCGAAAGTATGAGATTCAGTCGAACTTCCTCGCTGCGCCTGCCATGATGCGGGTTCCGCAGGACGGCGCCACATTCCGGGACGATGGAACGCACCGCCACGGGACTTCGAGAAGGAGAATCCGACGTGACCCTGCTGACATCCGGCCTCATCGTCGCCTCGATTCTTGGCTCGGGCCTCATGGCCGGCCTCTTCTTCGTCTTCTCGAACACGGTCATGGCCGCGCTCGGGCGTCTCCCGGCGGCGCACGGCATGGCGGCGATGCAGTCGATCAACGCGGTCATCCTCAATCCCGTCTTCCTGTTGGCGTTCATGGGAACCGCGATCCTCTCGGCGCTCGTGATCGTGCTTGTCGCCCTGCGTTGGGAGGGGATGGGCTCGGGCCTCGTCATCGCCGGCGCGGCCGCCTATCTCGCCGGCGGATTGCTGGTCACGATGCTGTTCAACGTGCCGCTCAACAAGGAACTCGCCGCCGCGGCCGCGGCGGATCCTGCGAGCGCCGATCTCTGGATGCGATATCTGACAACGTGGACGCTCTGGAACCACGTGCGAACCTTTTCCTGCATCGCGGCTCTCCTGCTTCAGACGATCGGGCTCGCATGCATGGCCTCCCGGCTGCCTGCGTGACGAGCGCTTGCGCCGCTACCACCGAACTGATGCGAAAATGCCACAGAGCGGAGTCAAACCGCCTGTGGCGCCACACAGAGTAGCGACCCGCCAGAAGCATGGCGTCCCATAACGCGTCTGCCAGTGCCCGCATGGCGGAGCTTCAGCGACGACGATCCGTTCGCCCGAGCTCGATTCCTAACGAAGTATGAATGTCTTAGACGCGCTACTTCGATTCCCGCGCGCAAACCGGGTGCGTTCGAGGCCCATGATTTTCCGCCGATGCGGCGGTCTTCTTCCATGTCGTTTCAAGTGTCAAAGAAACGACTTTGGATTCAGACGCTTATCGGCTTCGCATGAAGTTTCCGCAACGTCGGCACACGACGGCTTCGTGACACAATCCTTTTCGTTCGCGTCCCTGCCGTCCCGGAGGCCCCGTCGCGGGCCTCCCAAAACACGACCATGATTCAATACCTTGCCGCCGTGCACCGACGAACCAGACGCCAGGGTGGCCCTTCAGCAAATAGTCCGTATACGGATGTTCGCGGCGGGCGCAGTTGCAATGGGGGGAGGTGCTGTGTATGTTCGGCCTTGCGCCCGGGGCCAAGTGAAGGGCGCCAACACAAGAACGGAGACCGACGTGTCTCGTACACACGTCAATCGGGGTGAGGGGTGTCGAGTCGAGACCCTGAGGCGGCGTAAGTTCTAGCCTTCGTAGCGTTCAAAAGTCTGCCGGATGAACCGGCGGCGGGAGTCTTGCCGCCGTGCCGGTTGGGTTGCGCCTCGTTGCAGGCGCAAGGGGTGGAGGGCTGTCGCCGCTAGCGATCGGAGGGATGCGGAAAGTGCTTGATCATGTCGTCGGGACGAACGAGGCGGGAAGGCTGACGGTGGACGGAAGGGGAATGACGAGAGAGGAACTGGACCGGCGATGGGAGCGGATCGCAAGGCGTCTCAGGGCCGAACTCGGCGAAGAACTCTACGTCAGCTGGTTCCAGCGCATGGAGGCCGAGCACTACGAGGACCGGCGGCTCTGCGTGTCGGTGCCGACACGCTTCCTGAAGAGCTGGATTGATTCCCATTATTCCGACCGGCTCGTGGGCGCCTGCAACGTCGAGTTCGGCGAACTCGATGCCGTCGTCACGAAAGTCCGCGCCAGGGGCCTGCCCGTGCGGCCGCCAAGCATCCAGGCCGAGATCGAGACCCCGGCCGCGGCCGATCCGGCGCGTGAGGCGCGTCGTTTTCCGTCCCGCAGCATCGAGTCCGGCCCCGATCGTGGCTCGCCCCTCGATCACGGCCTCACCTTCGAGACCTTCGTCATCGGCCGCTCCAACGCCCTTGCGCATGCGGCAGCAGTGCGGGTCGCGGATGCGACGCCGGGGCAACCCTTAAGCTTCAACCCGCTCTACATCCATTCGCCCGCCGGACTCGGCAAGACACATCTCCTCAACGCCATGTCATGGCGCATCCGGCAGCGCTTCCAGGACCGGCGCGTGCTGTTCATCACGGCCGAGAAGTTCATGGTGCAGTTCTCCGCCGCGTTGAAGGCGCGCGACACGCTCGCCTTCAAGGATTATTTCCAGTCGATCGACGTGCTCCTCATCGACGACTTCCAGTTCCTGCAGGGCAAGACCATGCAGCAGGAATTCTGTCACACCTTCAATTCGCTGGTGGACGCCAAGCGGCAGGTGATCGTGGCCGCCGACGTGCCGCCGGCGCAGCTCGAAAGCATCGACCAGCGCATGCGCTCGAGACTCGCGGGCGGGCTCGTGGTCGACATCGAGCTGCCGGATCTCGAGCTCCGGCGCAGCATCCTGCAGGCGCGCCTGCAGGGCGCGCGGCACCGCTCGCCGGGCCTGCACGTTCCCGAGGACGTGGTGGAGTTCATCGCCAACCGCATCACGGGCGGGGGCCGCGAGCTCGAAGGCGCGCTTAACCGCGTCATCGCGCTTCAGCAGCTTCGGCAGGGCGCGCCGATGACGGTCGATCTCGCGGCGCAGGCGCTGCGCGACCTGACGCAGACGGCCGAGGCTGTGCGGGTGCGCATCGACGACATTCTGCAGGCCATCGGACGCCACTACAACGTGTCGCGCGCCGACCTGCTTTCGCCGCGCCGGGCCCGCGCCATCGTGCGGCCGCGCCAGGTCGGCATGTATCTCGCCAAGAAGCTCACGTCCCGCTCCCTGCCCGAGATCGGCCGGCGCTTCGGCGGGCGCGACCATTCGACCGTGCTGCACGCGGTGCGCAAGGTCGAGGAACTGATGCAGGCGGACGACAAGATGGCGCGCGAGGTGGCCCTTCTCACCCGCATCATCGAGCATCCGTAGCGCGGCATCGGGACACTCCGGAGCGGCGGAAACAGGGCAATCACGCGCTTGCCAGCGTGCGGTTTCCGGGCCAAAGTCCTCGGCCCGCCGCCTTGGCGGCGTGATGGGGAAAAGGCATGCGAGTCATCATCGAGCGCGCGGCGTTGCTGAAGTCGCTGACCCACGTCCAGAGCGTGGTCGAGCGCCGCAACACCATTCCGATCCTGGCCAACGTGCTGATCCAGGCGGAGGCCGGCTCGATCCGGCTCACGGCCACCGACCTCGACATTGAGGTGGTGGAGACGGCCCCGGCCGATGTCGCCCAGGACGGGGCCACCACGGTCCCCGCCCATATGATGCACGACATCGTGCGCAAGCTCCCCGATGGGGCGCAGGTGCAGATCGAGCAGGGACCCGACGAGGGACGGCTCTCCGTCTTCTCGGGCCGTTCCCGCTTCTCGCTCCAGGCCTTGCCGCCGCAGGATTTCCCCGACCTCGCCGCGGGCGACGCCACGCACCGCTTCTCGCTTGGCGCGACGACTTTCAAGGAGCTCATCGACCACACGCGCTTCGCCATCTCCACCGAGGAGACGCGTTATTACCTCAACGGCATCTACCTCCACACGGCAGGCACGGACGGCGGCACGCGGCTGCGGGCGGTCGCAACCGACGGACACCGCCTCGCCCAGGCGCAGACAGACTGCCCCAAGGGCGCGGAGGGAATGCCCGGCATCATCGTGCCCCGCAAGACCGTGCTCGAGCTCACGAAGCTCGTGGAAGGGGTGGAAGGCGACGTCGAAATCTCCCTCTCCTCGACAAAAATCCGCTTCGACCTCGGCAGCCTGGTGCTCACCTCCAAGCTGATCGACGGCACCTTCCCCGACTACGAGCGGGTGATCCCGCGCCAGAACGAGAAGCGGCTCGAGGTGGACACCAAGCTCTTCGTGCAGGCGGTCGACCGCGTCTCGACGATTTCGAGCGAGAAGGGCCGGGCGATGAAGCTCAACCTCGCGGGCGACAAGCTCGTGCTCTCGGTCAACAATCCGGATTCGGGCTCGGCGGAGGAGGAGCTTTCCGTCAGCTATTCCGCCGATCCTCTGGATATCGGATTCAACTCCCGCTACCCCCTTGACATCGCGGGACAGCTCAAGGGAGAAACAGCCTCCTTCGAGCTCGCGGACGCCGGTTCCCCGGCCATCGTCAGGGATCCCTCGGACGAAAGCGCGCT
>JBFXDI010000185.1:0-6779 GCA_050181295.1 Parvibaculaceae bacterium
ACACCAAAACCGCCATTCCCGGCGCCCAGCCGACCACACCAAACAAGCTTCTCCGCTTCAAAATGCAGCCTCAAGCCAACTCCAGCCCCGCCCATCGGATTTCGCAACGATCCCCTCAAGGGGGAGGTGTGCATTCGGGAAACGCTTCCGCGCTATCAACGCACGCCAGTCAAGGCGAAGGCTGGCATCCCTGAAGCGTCTCCGCTCGCGATAGATTCACCAGGGGATTCTTGCTTTCGCAGGAACGACGAAGGAGGGCCGCAGGAGACAAAGGGGAGCTTCGGGACAGGCGCTTGGGCGGCGTGTATAGTCGCGCTCCACGTGGGATCTTGGGGGCATCCAGGGAGGAGCCGACATGGTGAGCCTGCGTCCCGACCCGTCGTTCTATCCGTCTCCCAGAATGGCCGCCAAGGCGGCGCCCGAGACGCTGGCCTACGTGGCCGCCTTCGATCCCGACCGCAAGAAGCCGGACGCCATCGCGGTCGTCGACGTCGATCCCAAGTCCCGGACCTATTCCACGATCGTCGGCCAGGTGGAGATGCCGAACACGGGCGACGAGCTGCACCATTTCGGCTGGAACGCCTGCTCGTCCTGCCTCTGCCCGAACGCGCCGCACCCGCACATGGAGCGCCGCTATCTCGTCGTTCCGGGCCTGCGCTCCTCGCGGCTCCATATCATCGACACCAAGCCCAACCCCCGGAGGCCCCGGATCGTCAAGGTCATCGAGCCGGAGGAGGTGGCGGAGAAGGCGGGCTACTCGCGCCTCCACACGATCCATTGCGGGCCTGAGGGCATCTACGTCAACGCGCTCGGCAATGCCGAAGGCAAGGCGCCGGGCGGCATCTTCCTGCTCGATCCGAAAACCTTCGACGTCCTCGGCCAGTGGGAAATGGACCGGGGACCGCAGAAGCTCGCCTATGACTTCTGGTGGCATCTCGGCCACGACACGATGGTGACGAGCGAGTGGGGAACGCCCGACACCTTCGAGAACGGGCTCGTGCCAGAGGTGCTGCTCGGCAGCAAGTACGGACGACGGCTGCACTTCTGGGACCTGCACAAGCGCAAGCACCTGCAGGAAATCGATTTCGGCGAGGAGCACCAGCTCGTCTTCGAGCTCAGGCCCGCGCACGACCCGACCAAGGCCCATGGCTTCGTCGGCTGCGTCATCAGCCTGAAGAACCTCTCCTCCTCGATCTGGACCTGGTACCGCAAGGGCACGAAGTGGGCGGTCAAGAAGATCATCGAGATCCCCGCCGAGGCCGCCGATCCGGACCTTCTGCCGCCGGTGCTCAAGGGCTTCAAGGCGGTGCCGCCGCTCGTCACCGACATCGACCTGTCGATGGACGACCGCTTCCTCTATGTCTCCTGCTGGGGCACGGGCGACATGATCCAGTATGACGTGTCAGATCCCTTCAAGCCGAAGGAGAAGGGAAGGGTTCGCATCGGCGGCATCGTCTCGCGCGCGACCCATCCGGGCGCGAAGAACGGCGCCCTCAACGGCGGGCCGCAGATGGTCGAGATCAGCCGCGACGGCAAGCGCGTCTACTTCACCAACTCGCTCTACGGCCCGATCGATCCGCAGTTCTATCCGGAAGGCATCGACGGCTGGATGGTAAAGCTCGACGTGGGCGAGAACGGCGGCATCGCCTTCGACAAGAAGTTCTTCATCGACTGGCCGAAGGGCCACCGGCCGCACCAGGTGCGGCTCGAAGGCGGCGACTGCTCGTCGGATTCCTATTGCTATCCGTGATGGGGGCTTTCCCGGCCCGGTCGGGTTTCGTCGCGGCCTAGCATGTCGCCCTGGCTGGTGCTCGCCGGGCTCGGCGCCTTCCACGGCCTCAACCCCGCCATGGGCTGGCTCTTCTCGGTGGCGCTCGGGCTCCATCGCAACAGCCGGCGAGTGCTGTGGCTGTCGCTCCTGCCGATCGCGCTCGGACATGCCCTCTCGGTCGCGGCCGTGGTGCTCGTGGTGATGGCGGTCGGCCTCGTCATCGACCAGCGGCTCCTGGAGGTGGCGGCAGGCGGGCTGCTCCTCGGCTGGGCGCTCCATCACGTCCTCTACGGGCACCGGCATCGCGTGCGGATCGGCATGACGACCGGCATGGCGGGGCTCGGCCTCTGGTCGTTCCTCATGGCGACGAGCCATGGCGCGGGCCTCATGCTCCTGCCGGTGGTGATCCCCATGTGCCTTGCGGCGAGCCCCGCGGCGGAGCTGACGGCGGCGGGCTCGCTGCCCGTCTCGCTCGCGGCGGTTGGCGTGCACACGGGCGCCATGCTCGCCGTCACGGCGGCGATCGCAGCCTCGGTCTACGAATGGCTGGGGCTCGCCTTCCTCAGGAAGGGCTGGATCAACCTCGACATCCTGTGGAGCCTCGCGCTCGCGGCGACAGGCGTCCTGCTCATCCTGTGAGGATGGTGGGGGGCTGGCCTGTCCCGTCATGGCCGGGCTTGACCCGGCCATCCTCTTGCAATGTGGCAAAAGGATGCCCGGCTCGGAGGCCGGGCATGACGCTGGAAGAAACCTCACCTCACTCGCGCGTCCATTCCGGCCAGGTGCGGATGTAGTCGACGAAATCCTCCTCGGGGATGCCTTCCTCGGAGAGGAACTGGCCCTTGACGGAAATGCCCGCCTGCTCGACCGTCTCGCAGGTGCCGGAGACGAGCGGATGCCACCAGGCAAGCCCCCGCCCTTCCGCGATCCGCCGGTAGGCGCAGCTCGCGGGCATCCAGCCGAGCGCCGTCACGTTGCGGTGGTCGAGCTTCACGCAGTCGGGGACGCGCTTCTGGCGGTTGGCGTAGTCGCGACAGCGGCAGGTGCCCTCGTCCAGAAGGAAGCAAGCGAGCGAGGTTGCGTGGTATTCGCCCGTGTCCTCGTCCTCGAGCTTGACGAGGCAGCAGCGGCCGCAGCCGTCGCACAGGGCTTCCCATTCCTCGTCCGTCATGTCGGCGAGGCCCTTCGTCTCCCAGAAGCGGGGCTCGAGCGTCATTCCCCTTCTTAGAACAGAGACACGTCCAGTTCGAGTGGTGGCGCAAACGACCCCCTCGTCACCCCAGCGAAAGCCGGGGCCCCTGGTGAATCTCCCGCGAGCGGAAAGGCTTCAGGGGATGCCAGCCTTCGCTGGCATGACGATGATTGGGTCGGTCGCCCCGGAGCTCAGATGAGATCGCGCGGGATCTTCTCCTTAAAGTCGCGGGAGAAGACGAGCGCGTCGTCCTCATAGGCCTCGATGCGCGCCGTCATATGAAAGTGGGTAGCATCGGCGCGGATGTCGCTGAAGGTCTCCGTGCGCACGCGCCAGCCCTCGCGCTCCAGCTCCTCCGTCCAGTGCGCGGAGGCGTAGGCGGAGAGCGGATCGTCGGGATGGATGGCATAGCGCTCGCGCCCGACGCTCCCCGCGGCAAGCCCGTGCTCGACGATCCGGTGCTTGCCGAAATCATCGACGATCTCCAGGATCTCGCGGCCCTCCGCGTCGGTCGAGGACTCACGCCTGTGGGCGGCGGGGCGCAGCTCCTCCTGCTCGAGCGGCGCCGCGGCCTCCGGGTCCGGAAACACGACCGGCTTCTCGTCCCTGGCCTGAGGCCGGACCGGCAGCTCGAGGAGGCTCTGATCGCCGTGCACGGTGAGCGTCACGGGCTCGGGCGCGGGCCACAGCAGCGGCCAGTAGGTCGTGGAGATGGCGAGCCTCAGCCGGTGGCCCTTGGGCATCCGCCAGGCGATGTCGTCGAAGGCGATGCGGACGCGATAACGCTTGCCCGGCTCGAGCGCCGTCGGATGCTCGTGGCTCTCGCGGTGGGTCAGGTTGAAGAGCGTGTAGGTGATGCGGGTCGCGACCCCGTCCGGCCAGACGTCGCAGAGCCGGAGCGCCACGGCGGCGACGGGCCTGTCGACGCTGAAGGCAAGATCGAGCACGGGCTGGCCTACGATGTCCACGCCCTCGCCCAGGAGCCCCGTCTCGAAGGTGAGCGAGGCCTGATCGTCGCGCGACTGGTCGCCCGGAAACTCGGGCCCGAGCCAGATAGGGCAGAACTCTCCGCCGTCGCGGCCGGTGGTCTGGGAGGTCGAGACGCTGGCCGAGAAGCCACCCGCAGCCTTCTCCCTCAAGCCGTCGCGGGTGAGGCGCAGCTTCTGCACCTCGACGGAGGGCGGCGGCCAGGAGGCGTCCTGAACCCAGCGGCCCTCGATGCGGGAGGGGAGCCCCTCCGGGCGATAGGCCTCCATGATGTAGTAGCGGATGCCCGGATCGCGCATGACGCGGGTCGGCTCGCCCTTGAGCCAGAAGTCCCACCAGCGGAGCGCCTCCTGCAGGAAGCCGACCGCCGGCTGCGGCACGGCGAAATGCGGGTACTTGTGCACCCACGGGCCGACGATCGCCTTGACCGGCGACCGGAGCCCTCTGAGCAGCCGCGGGACGGCATTGGAGTAGGCGTCGTTCCAGCCGCCGACCGCCAGCACCGCGGCTTCGATCGTGGAGAAATCCTCGCAGACGGAGCCGTGCTTCCAGTAGGCGTCGCGGCGCTGGCGCTTGAGCCAGTGGGCTGCGAGGAAGGGCTCGGCCTCCAGCCGCTCCATCCACATGGCCTTCCAGCTGTTGCCGGCGAGCGCCGGATCGGGGGGCCGCGAGGAATAGGCGAGCATGGTGGCGCCCCAGCCTAGGTTCTCGTTGATGAGGCAGCCGCCCTTGTAGTGGATGTCGTCGGCATAGCGGTCGTCGGTCGAGCAGAGGGTGACGACGGCGCGCAGGGGTTCCGGCCGGCGGGCCGCCACCTGGAGGCCGTTGAAGCCGCCCCAGGAGATGCCCATCATGCCGACCTTGCCGGTGCACCAGGGTTGCGCGGCGATCCAGTCGATCACCTCCAGGCAGTCGTCCTGCTCCTGGAGCGCGTATTCGTCGAGCATCACCCCGTCCGAATCGCCGTTGCCGCGCATGTCGACGCGGAGGCACGCATAGCCGTGGCCGGCGAGATAGGGATGGGTCAGGGCGTCCCTGACCGTGGTGCCGTCGCGCTTGCGGTAGGGCAGGTATTCGAGGATCGCCGGCACGGGCTTCCGGTCGGCATCCTCGGGGATCCAGAGGCGCGCCGCCAGGCGGCAGCCGTCTTTCAGCGTGATCCAGACGTTGGGGTGCTCCACGACCTTGCGTGGAAATTCGGTGACGGTGCGGGGCTGAGCCATGGCGGCGGACAATGGCCGAGAGCGCAGGGGCGAGGCAAGGGGTCCGTCTTTTTCTGCGGGATGCGCGTCACAAGGGCCTCCCGTCGATCGTCAAAGGGTCATGGAAACCGGAAAGGACCCGACCCATGACCGACACCAGACCCGTCAGATACGACCAGGAGATTCCCGAGGTGCTGGCTTCCCTCGGCCAGTTGCAGAAGCAGGTCGACGCGGGGCTCGAAAGGAAGCTCCACCATCTCGTGGTGCTGCGCGCCTCGCAGATCAACGGCTGCGCGCATTGCGTGAAGATGCATGTCCGGGAGGCGCGCCAGGACGGCGAGACCAACGAGCGGCTGGACCGGCTCGTCGTATGGCGCAATGTGAGCGACTTCAGCGAAAGCGAGAAGGCGGCGCTCGCCTGGACCGAGGCCCTGACGCTCCTCCATCCGGAGACCGATCCCGCTCCGCTCAGGGCGCGGCTGCGACAGCATTTTTCCGACACGGAGATCGCCGTTCTGACCGCGACCGTTGGCGTGATAAACTTGTGGAACCGGCTGCAGGTCGCGAGGCACTAGGTGAGCAACTTCACCCGCGTCTTCGAGGAGGCACGCCCCATGCTCACGGGGCTTGCCTACCGCATCCTCGGCTCGCGCGCCGACGCCGAGGATGCCGTGCAGGACACGTTCCTCAAGTGGCAGTCGGTGGACCAGGAGACGGTCCGGACTCCGATCGCCTGGCTGCGGACCGCCTGCACGAGACGCGCGATCGACATGCTGCGCGGGGCGCACAAGTCGCGCGTGGACTATGTGGGGGCGTGGCTGCCGGAACCGATCCAGGCCACCATGCCGGCCGACGAGGAGGGAGCCGCGCTCGCCTCCTCCCTCACCACCGCCTTCCTGCTCATGCTGCAGCGGCTGACGCCCAAGGAGCGCGCCGCCTACCTGCTGCGGGAGATTTTCGAGGCGCCCTACCCCGAGATCGCCCAGACGCTGGAACTCACCGAGCAGGCCTGCCGCAAGCTCGTGTCGCGCGCGCAGTCGCATATCGCGGAAGCGGGCGTCAGGCACGTGACGCCGGCCGCCAGGCAGGAAGAGCTCCTGGCGACCTTCGAGGCCGCCGTCGAGAGCGGTGACACGAGCCGGCTCGCGGCGCTTCTTTCGGACGACATCGCCTTCCGCCAGGACACGGGCGGCAAGGTCGCCGCCTTCACGCACCAGGTCGACGGCAAGGAAGCCGTGCTCGCCCTCATCCGGGAGACGCTGCATCGCTATTGGTCTCAATGCGAATGGAGGCCGGCCGACATCAACGGCCAGCGCGGGGCGCTGCTCGTCAAGGACGGAGCGACCATCGCCACCCTCGCCTTTTCCTACGACACGCAAGGACGCGCCACGCATGTCTATGTGATGCGGAACCCGGAGAAGCTCGCGGGCCTCGGGAGACCAGGTCCCAACTGACGCGTGGGCGGAGGAAGGATGGCGCGATGTTCGAGCCGATGCTCAATCGTCACCCCGGCGAAAGCCGGGGTCCAATGGTGAGTTTCCTGCGAGTGGCAGCGCTTCAGGGGATTCCCTGAGTTCACAAACGAAGTGCAACACCTCTATGGGGAGGTGCTGCGATGGGAGGAAGC
>JBFXDI010000186.1:0-6675 GCA_050181295.1 Parvibaculaceae bacterium
GAGGGCGTCGATTCCTTGACCTCCGCCTTCCTGCCGGTCCAGTAGCTCGCACCGTCCTCGCCCCAGCCGCCGTCCGTCTGCTGACGGCCTTTCAGCCAGTCCACGGCTTTGCGCACATAGGGCGCCTTCATGTCCTCGCCGCAGGCATTGAGCGCGCAGAGCACCGACCAGGTGCCGTAGATGTAGTTGGTGCCCCAGCGGCCGAACCAGGAGCCGTCCTCCTCCTGCTCGGTTTTGAGGAAGGCGAGGCCCTTGGCCATCACCGGATGGTCGCGGCCGTGGCCGACCTGCGCCAGGAAAGAGAGGCAGCGCGCGGTCACGTCGGAAGTCGGCGGATCGAGCAGCGCGCCATGGTCGGCGAAGGGGATGGAGTTGAGGAAATCAGCGTTGTTGTTGATGTCGAAGGCGCCCCAGCCGCCGTTCCGGCTCTGCATCCCCTCGATCCAGGTGACGGCGCGCGCGATCGGCTCGGCGTAGCGCTCGCGGTCGACGCGATGGAGCAGCATGCCCACGACCGCCGTGTCGTCGACGTCCGGGTAGTGGTCGTTGCGGTACTGGAAGGCCCAGCCGCCGGGCTTGAGGCCAGGGTTCTGCACCTCCCAGTCGCCGACGACCTCGGTGATCTGGCGTTCCGCCAGCCACTCGCAGGCCGCCCGGAGCCGCGGATCGTCATCCGCCACGCCGGCTTCGAGCAGGGCGTGCCCGCCAAGTGCCGTGTCCCAGATGGGCGACACGCAGGGCTGCACGTAGCGGGGCTGGCCGCCGCGCTCGCGCGCGCTGCCCACGATGAGATTGCGCACCGACCGGAGCGCCGTCGCGTAGTGCGGATGATCGCTCGCATAGCCGAGCATGCGGAACGCCATGACCGTGTTGGCCATGGCCGGGAAGATGGCGCCGATCCCGTCCTCGCCGTTGAGCCGGGGGGTGATGAAATCGACAGTCGCCCGGATCGCCCGCTTGCGTAGGGGCAGGCGGGGGAAGACGTGGCGGTCGAGCGGCTGCAGCAGCTTGTCGAGCGCCAGGAAGAACTCGCCCCAGGCCTTGCCCGTGGGATTGCGGTTCCAGCGCGTCACCGTCTCGGGAGGCGTCTTGAAGATCTCCTGGCAGGAGGCGCCGGTCGGGTTCTTCGCCAGCGGCTTGAGCGCGGCGAGGATCAGCAGCGGCGCGATGCAGACGCGCGACCAGTAGGACATCTTCCAGATGGTCACCGGAAACCACATGGGCATCAGCATCAGCTCGACCGGCATGGCCGGCACCGCCCGCCACGGCACCTGCCCGAAGAGCGCCAGCGCGTAGCGGCAGAAGACGTTGGAGGTCTCGGCGCCTCCGGCCGCGAGGATCGCCTCCCGCGCCCGTTTCATATGCGGCGCGTCCGGATCGTCGCCCACGAGCTTCAGCGCGTAGTAGGCCTTGACCGAGCAGGACATGTTGAGGTCGCCGTCATGGAACAGCGCCCAGCCGCCGTGCCGCGCGATCTGAGTCGCGCGCAGGTAGCTTGCGAGCTCTTGTTCAAGTTCTGGTTCGGGTTCCCCCAGGAAGTGATTCAGGAATATATATTCTGAAGGGATGGTGGCGTCGGCTTCCAGCTCGAACACGAGATGCCCGTCAGGCTTCTGAAGGGCGAGCAGGTCATGCGCGGCCGCGGCCGCGAGCAGGCCCGCGCCATGTCCGGGACGGGTGTCCCGTGCGGGCGAGGTCGAGGCTGCGGCGGTGTCCTGCATCTGGTCTCCGAGGGGGCTGGGGCCATGGCTGAGTGGCCCATGCCCCCCGGAATGTCAAGGAATCCCAATGGCGCGCGGGGCCCGCTTAAGGTCCGGCGCCGGCGGCGAAAAGCAGGTTTTGACGATGAGTGAACGGCGGCGGATTCCAATCGGCACCCTCTGGAGCATGCGCATCGACGTGCCCTATTCGCTCATGGTGCGCGAGGGGGGCCTCGCCTGGAGCTGCGGGCAGGTGCCGCTCGATGCCGAGGGCAGGGTGCTCGATCCGGGCGACATCGTGGCGCAGTCCCGGCGGCTCTGCACCTATGTCCGCGACATTCTGGGGCGTGTCGGCCTGTCGCCCGGCACGGTCGGAAAGCTCGTCGCCTACCACCTGGGCGGCGCTTCCGAGGCGGACGCCATGGTGCGGACGCTGCGGGAGGAACTCGGTGAAAGCCCTCTGATCGTACCCGTCGCGGTGCCGCATTTCTATTACGACGGCATGATGCTGGAGGCGGACCTCTTCGCCTCCGCTTCCAAGGTAAGCCGGAAGCGGGAGATCGAGCGTGAGGGCGTGCGGGTCGAGGCTGTCGAGGCGGACGGTCTCGTCTGGGCTTCGGTCGCGGCGGAAGACGGGGAGGGCGCGTGCGGGCGGATCGTGGCGGCGCTCGAGGCTGCGGGCCTCAACCGCGACAGGCTCCTTTCCGACCATTGGTTCATGTCCCGGCCCGGAAACCTGGGCCGGGGCCTTTCCGAAGCGGGCCTTGCGAGCGATGCCGGCGCTGCCGTCCGGACAGCGGTCGCAAAGGCACCCTGCATGGGCGAACTGACCTTCGCCGCCGCGGCCGTAGAAGTGACGTCGCGGGAGGACGAAGGCTTGACCATCGTCACCCGGCGGCAGGGTCCGTTCCTGTGGGTTTCCGCCCGCGAGCACGGAAGTGCCGACCTCGTCTCCCAGACCCATCGGATCATGGCGGGCATCGAGGCGGCGCTCCTGGGGCTCGGGCTGTCGTTCCGCGAGGTCGTGAAGTCGACGACCCACTATGTCGCCGGCAACTCCGAGGAGGAGCTTCACGACAACATGGAGGTGCGCAACGCGCGCTACGACCGGCCGGGTCCCGCCTCGACCGGCATTCCCGTCGCCGGCCTTGGCGAGGCGGGCAGTCTCACCGCGGTCGACGTGCTGGCGCTTGAGCGGGCTTGAGGGGCCAAGAGAGGCCTACCCTTTCCCGGCGGGCCGTGCCAGTTTCCGGCCATGGATCTCGATGCCGAATACGACAATCGCCGGCGCGTGCCGGACTATCCGCGCTACCTCGCCGAATGGGAGAGGGAGGCCAAGGCCTTCCGCTCGGCCGGTGGCGGCGAGTTCGATCTCGCCTATGGCGAGCATCCGCGCCAGCGCTGCGACGTGTTCCGTTCCAAGGACGACCTCGGTGGCCCGATGGTCATGTTCATCCACGGCGGCTACTGGCGCTCGCTGCACAAGGACGTTTTCAGCCATCTGGCGCGGGGGCTCGGGTTTCACGGCATCCCGGTCGCCCTGCCGTCCTACCGCCTCTGCCCGGAGGTGCGTGTCGCCGACATCGTGGAGGACGTCCGGGCCTGCGCGGGCTGGCTCGCGAAGCGCTACGGGCGCCCGCTGGTGGCGGCGGGCCATTCGGCCGGCGGCCATCTCGCGGCCTGCCTTGCCGCCACGGACTGGCGAAGGCTCGGCCACCAGGCGCCCGTTGTCACCGCGGGGCTCGGCATCAGCGGCCTCTATGACCTGAGACCCCTGATCCCGGCCTATTTCAACGAGGACCTGCGGCTGGACGAGCCCGAGGCGAGGCGGTCGAGCCCGATCGCGTGGCCCGTGCCGCGGGGGCTTCCCTTCGAGGCCTGGGTGGGCGCGGAGGAGAGCGGCGAGTTCCTGCGCCAGAGCCGCACGCTCGCCGCGGTGTGGACCGGCGGCGGTGCGCCCACCAAATATGTCGAGATGAAGGGGGCCAACCACTTCTCCGTCATCGCGCCGTTGTCGCAGCCCGATTCCCCGCTCACCCTGGCGCTGGCCGCGCTTTGCGGCGAGGCATGAGCGCCATGGAGACGCAAGCCGTCGAGACGCCCTCGGGCAAGGGCGCGGGAGACGAGAACTTTCCCGTCGGCTCCTTCCTGATCGCCAGGCGCCTGCGTCCGCATGTGGCCGCCTACTATGCCTTCGCCCGCGCCATCGACGACATCGCCGACAATCCCGCGCTTTCGCCGGACGAGAAGGTGACGCGGCTCGATGCCATGGACCGTGCCGTGCGGGGCGAGCACGGGCAGGGGAACCCGGCCTTCGCCAAGGCGGTGGCGCTCCACCGGAGCCTCGCCGAGACGGGCGTGGACGTTGCCCATGCGAGCGATCTCGTCTCTGCCTTCAAGCAGGATGCGGTCAAGAACCGGTACCGCGATTGGGACGATCTCATCGGCTACTGCCTGCGCTCGGCCTCGCCCGTCGGCCGCTTCCTCCTCGAGTTGCATGGCGAGGACAGGAAGGGCTTCGTGCAGTCGGACGCGCTCTGCAATGCGCTGCAGGTCATCAACCACCTCCAGGACTGCGCCAAGGACCACGCGGCGCTCGACCGGGTCTACCTGCCGGGAGGCTGGATGGCGGCCGAGGGCGCCGATGTCGGGATGCTGGCGCTGCCCGCCTCGCCACCGCCGCTCCGCGCCGTGCTCGACCGCTGCATCGCGGCCTCCCGCGCCCTCATGCGGGAGGCAGACCGGCTGCCCGGCGTGCTCAAGGACCGGCGGCTCGCCATGGAATCGGCCGTCATCGTTAATGTCGCCTGGAAGCTCCTGGAGGAACTTTCCGCCCGCGATCCCGTTGCCGAGCGGGTCGAACTCACGAAGTGGCAGTTTCTCGGCTGCGGGGCGCGCGGCGCTGCCTCGGTTCTGACGCCTTTCGGGCGAAGATAGGCGTCGCTGGCTCAAGTTGTCGGGGTTTACGCTGCGTCAACCGGAGCCGGACTTTACCGGTTTGCGGACGATGCTAAATTCCGCTAAGCCGCAGAGACGCTCGATCCGGGGTAGGTTAACCGGTGTGCATTCGCCACCAAAATCTCATTGAGTTCCAATGCCAATAGCAACGCCGCTGCTCGATACCATCAATACGCCGGAGGATTTGCGCCGGGTTCCGCCCGAGAAGCTGAGGCAGCTTGCCGATGAGCTTCGCGCCGAGACGGTCGACGCAGCCTCCGTCACGGGCGGTCATTTCGGCGCCGGCCTCGGTGTCGTCGAGCTTACGGTCGCGCTTCACTATGTCTACGACACGCCGAAGGACCGTCTCGTCTGGGACGTGAGTCATCAGGCCTACCCCCACAAGATTCTGACCGGCCGGCGCGACCGCATCCGCAAGATCCGCGAGAAGGACGGGCTCTACGGCTTCACCAAGCGCGACGAGAGCGACTACGATCCTTTCGGCGCCGCGCACTCCTCGACCTCCATTTCCGCCGGCCTCGGCATGGCCGCAGCGCGCGACCTCGAGGGCCGCGACAACAATGTCATCGCGGTGATCGGCGACGGCGCCATGAGCGCCGGCATGGCCTACGAGGCCATGAACAACGCCGGCGGCTCCGATGCGCGCATGCTGGTCATCCTGAATGACAACGCCATGTCGATCGCGCCTGCGGTCGGCGCGCTCACGAACTACCTTTCCTGGCTGGTCTCGACCCGCCCCTTCCTGTCGATCCGCGACATCGGCAAGGCGCTCGCCAAGCGCTTCCCGAAGGGCTTCCAGAGGGTCTACGACCGCGCCGACGAATATGCCCGCACGCTGCTGTTCGGCGGCACGCTCTTCGAGGAACTGGGCTTCTACTATGTCGGCCCCGTGGACGGGCACGACATCGACACGCTGGTGCCGATTCTCCAGAACATCCGCGACGCCAAGAACCTCGGGCCGGTGCTGCTGCACGTCGTGACGGAGAAGGGCAAGGGCAATCCCTTCCAGAAGCCCAACAAGGAAAAGTACCACGCGGTCGGCAAGTTCAACCCTGTGACGCTGGAGCAGCGCGCCAGCACCTCCAACGCGCCGACCTACACGTCCGTCTTCGCCCGCGCGCTCATCGCCGAGGCCGAGCGCGACGAGCGGATCGTCGGCATTACCGCCGCCATGCCGTCCGGCACCGGCATCGACAAGTTCTCCGAGCGCTTTCCGAAGCGAAGCTTCGATGTCGGCATCGCCGAGCAGCATGCCGTGACCTTCGCCGCCGGCCTGACGGTCGAGGGCTATAAGCCCTTTGCCGCCATCTATTCGACCTTCCTCCAGCGCGCCTATGACCAGGTGGTCCACGACGTGGCGCTGCAGCGGCTGCCTGTGCGTTTCGCCATCGATCGCGCGGGCCTCGTGGGGCAGGACGGCGCCACCCATGCCGGCAGCTTCGATGTGACCTACCTCTGCTGTCTGCCGGGCTTCGTGGTCATGGCGGCGGCGGACGAGGCCGAGCTCATGCACATGGTGGCGACCTCGGTCCGGATCGACGATCGCCCCTCCGCCTTCCGCTTCCCGCGCGGCGAGGGCATTGGCGTGGAGCTGCCGGAGATCGGCACGCCCCTCGAGATCGGCAAGGGCCGCGTCGTGCGTGAGGGCACCAAGGTGGCGCTCCTCTCCTTCGGCACAAGGCTTCAGGAGTGTATCAAGGCGGCCGAGGAGCTGGGCGCGCACGGCCTCTCGACCACGGTCGCCGATGCCCGTTTCGCGAAGCCGCTCGACACCGACCTTGTCTCCCGGCTGGCCCGCGAGCACGAGGTGCTGGTGACGGTCGAGGAGAATGCGATCGGCGGCTTCGGCAGCCACGTCCTGCACTATCTCGTGGCGAGCAATGCGCTGGGCAACGGCCTCAGGGTCCGCACCATGATGCTGCCCGACCGCTTCGTGGCCCACGGGGCTCCGAACGATCAGTACACCGATGCCGGGCTCATGGCGCGCGACATCGTGGGCGAGGTCTTCCGCGCCCTC
>JBFXDI010000187.1:0-6664 GCA_050181295.1 Parvibaculaceae bacterium
TCACCACCGGTCTGTTTGCGCGTGCCCCGGTTGAGCCTTTTAGCGCATTGAAGCCGGTGAGGGAAAGCGTTCGCGATCAATCGTACTTGATGTAGGCGAAGCGCAGGTCCTTCTGCGGCGTGCCTTCAAGGCCATGGCCCTCCTGGCCCGGCTGCCACTGGACCACCTCCTCGATTTTCTTCGCAAGTGCGAAGTCCTTGTCGGTGATGCCTTTCGCCTGGTGGTTCTTGAGCCGCACCTCGACCCAGGCATAAGACGCGGTGATGTCGGGGTGATGCCACGCCGCCTCGGCCAGATGCCCGACGGTGTTGATGACCATGAGCGTGCCCTTCCAACTCGCGGTCTTATACTTCCGCCGGATCCACCCGCCTTCGAGGTGCCATGTCGGCAATTCCCTCTTGAGACGCTCCTCCACCTCGGCGTCGGAATAGACGCGTTCCGCCCTTTCGTCGCTCATTCTTGATTGTCTCCTTGGCTTCTGCCACATTCCCCGGCACGGGACATCGGGCCGGCACCCTAGCATAGTCTGGCGTCCCTTCGCATGTGGGCACCATAATTGCCGGGGTTGTGGCGGCCCTGGCCTTCGAAGGCTTTCTTGGAGAATGTCCAGGAGCGTCACCGTAACGGTGCCGGCGCGCCTGCACCTCGGTTTTCTCGACATTGACGGTTCGCTGGGGCGCCGCTTCGGCAGCATCGGATTGTCGATCGACAGTCCCGTGACGCGGGTGACCATAAGCCGCGCTGCACGCGATGTCGTTGAGGGCTGCGAGCGTGCGCGTGCGGCGCGCTATCTCGAGACCATGCGGCAGGCGCTGCAGCTCGAGGCGCGCCATCATCTCGTGGTCGAGGAGGCGAGCCCGCCACACGCTGGCTTGGGCTCCGGCACGCAGATCGCGCTTGCCGTGGCCACCGCGCTGCGCAAGCTTCATGCGCTCTCGCCCGATGTGCGGGGCGACGCCGAGAGGCTCGGGCGGGGCGGGCGTTCGGGCGTGGGCATCGGCCTCTTCGAGCAGGGCGGCGTGGTGCTGGATGGCGGGCGAACCGACGGAAGCGGCCCGGCGCCGATCCTGGTCCGACTGCCGTTCCCGGAAGCCTGGCGCATCCTCCTGATCAGCGACCCCGCCGCGGACGGCATCCATGGCGAGCGGGAGCTCAACGCCTTTGCCGATCTGAAGCCCTTTCCCGAGGCGGCCGCGGCGCATCTCTGCCATCTCGTGGTGCTTGGTGTCCTGCCGGCGCTCATCGAGCAGGACATCGGGAGCTTCGGCGACGGCGTCACCGAAATCCAGGCGGTGGTCGGCGACTGGTTCGCGTCTGCGCAAGGTGGCCGTTTCGCGAGCGCCCGCGTCGCCGCCTCGATGGAGAAGCTGGCGGCGGCCGGGGCGCGGGGCATCGGCCAGAGCTCATGGGGCCCCACGGGCTTCGCGTTCGCGCAATCCCAGCAGCAGGCCGAGCGCCTCGCCGCCGCGCTGACAGGATCGACCGACATCGACTGCCGGATCGTGCGCGGCAACAACCGCGGCGCCGTCATCACATCGAAGGAAGCCGCCGCCATCGCCTGAGCGGCGCGCGGCGAACGTCACCGGAGTATCCATGCCCGACAAGAACATCCTGCACATGCTGACGCCGCTCAAGCACATGAGCCCCTTCGACGTGAACATGGCGGCGGACGCCGGCTACTACACCATAGCGACCTACACGGAGGTGACGTTTCCCGAAGTGACCGCGCTCGTCCAGGATGCGATCTTCTCGCGTCCGCCAAAGCTCGGCGCGCGCACTGGCGTCTTCATCGGCGGCAAGGACGCCATCATTGCGCTCGACATGCTGGAAGCGGCCCACAAGGCACTGGTGCCTCCGTTCGCGCTGTCGCTTTTCGCCGACCCCGCGGGATCCTTCACGACCGCCGGCGCTATGGTCGCCGTGGTCCAGAAGCTGCTCAGGGAAAAGACGGGCAAGACCTTCAAGGACGTGCGCGTCGCGGTCTTCGGGGCGACCGGCGTAGTCGGGTTCTCTGCCGCCGTCATCGCCGCCCTGGAGGGCGCCGATGTGATCCTCGTCGGCTATGACGGCGAGGAGCGCGTCAGGAAGGCCGCAGGCGAGATCGGGAAGCGCTTTAGCGTCAAGGTGCGCTATGCCGACGGCAGCACGGAGGAGAAGAAGCAGGCGGTGCTGAACGAGGCGCAGGTCGCCCTCACGGCGGCGCGCGCCGGCATGCAGGTTCTGTCTTCCGCCCAGGTCGCGAAAGCCGGGGAGCTTCTGGTCGTCGCCGACGTCAACGCGGTTCCGCCTGCGGGCGTCGAGGGACTGAAGGTGCAGGCGGCCGGCGAGCCCATCGGCGACACGAAGGTTCTGGGCGTGGGTCCGCTGACGATCGGCGCCGTGAAGTACAAGACGGAGTTCGGGTTGTTCAAGAAGATGATCGAGGCGACGAAGCCGGTGAAATTCGATTTCCGGGACGCTTTCGCGCTCGCGACCGAACATGCGGGCTAGGCGTGGCGCGATGCTGATCGCCGCGCTTTCCGGACGTTCCATTGCCAACGCCGCCGCGCGCGCCGGCTATGCACCGCTGGTGGCGGATCTGTTCGGCGACAGGGATACGCGCGACATCGCGCAAGGCCTGGAGCAGGTGCCGGGCGATCTGCGGCGCGGGCTCGGCAAGCGGCCTCTTATCTCGGCGCTCGAACGGCTCGCGCACGGCCGGGAGCCGGTCGGGCTCGTCTGCGGCGCGGGCTTCGAGGCGAGCCCTCGGTTCTTGTCTCCCCTCGCGCGCCGCTGGCCGCTTTTCGGCAACGACGCCGGCCTCGTGGCGCGTCTCAAGGATCCTTTCGCCTTTGCCGCGTTGTGCGGGGAATTCGGCGTCGCCCATCCCGGAATACGCAAGACACCTCCCGCGGACCCTCGCGGCTGGCTCGTGAAGCGGGCGGGCGCGAGCGGCGGCGGCCACGTGCGACGAGCGGCCAATAAGCGATCCAAGGCCAAGGCCGACTATTGGCAGGAGCGCATCGGCGGCGATGCGGTCTCCGCCGCCTTCCTGGCCGACGGAAAGAACGTACTCGTCGTGGCCTTCTCGCGGCAGTGGACGGATCCTGCGCCGGAGGCCGAGTTCCGCTATGGCGGTGTCGTGCGAATCCCGCGGGCGGCCGTCGCCGCGCGTGGAAAAATGCTCGACGCCGTGCGGAAATTCTCCACGCTCGGCCTCAAGGGCCTGAACAGCGCCGATTTCCTCGTGAACGATGAAGGGTGCTGGCTGCTCGAGATCAATCCGCGGCCGGGCGCCTCGCTGGATGTATTGACGGACAGAAGGGGCGAGATGTTCGCCCTGCATGTGGAGGCATGTCGCGGCGCGCTGCCTCGCGAAGCTCCGGACTATGACGGTTTCGGCGCCGCCATGGTCGTCTATGCGAGGCGTGAGGTCCCTTGCGTGCCCGATATTTCCTGGCCGGACTGGTCGGCTGACCGGCAGAATGCCGGCACACGCGTGAGGAGCGGGGAGCCGCTTTGCACCGTGCTTGCCAGCGAGGCCGGCCCGGCGAGGGCGGAGGCCACCGTGCGCGAACGGGCCGTCAGGATACGGATGATGCTGGAGGGCGATGCCCGATGACGACAGGGCTCAGCGTCAACGCCAATGCCGCAACACTTGTGGACGCCCTGCTGCGCGACGCGGACCGCCTGCGGATATCGGCCTCGACCGGCCCGAAGGGCGAGCGCCTCATCGACCTCGGGGCTCGCGCGCTGGGCAGCATCGAGGCGGGCTTGAGACTTTCCGAGATCTGCATGGGAGGTCTCGGCAGGGCGCGCCTTTCCGCCCAAGGCGGTGGCCGTTGGCCCTGGAGCATCGAGGTTTCCGCCGCGCGGCCGAAGATCGCCTGCCTCGCCAGCCAGTATGCCGGCTGGAACCTGTCGCACGGCGAGGGCAAAGGCGCCTATGTGGCCATGGGGTCCGGCCCGGCGCGGGCGCTCGCCCGGAAGGAGAAGCTTTTCGAGCAGCTCGACTATCGCGACACCGCCGAGACCGCCACCATCGTGCTCGAGGCGGCCGGCCCCCCGCCGGTCGAGATCGTCGACAAGCTGGCGCACGACTGCGGCGTCAAGCATGCCGCGCTCAACATCCTCTACGCGCCGACCCGCAGCCTCGCCGGTGGTGTCCAGGTCGTGGCGCGGGTGCTTGAGGTCGCGCTGCATGCGGCGCATGAGACGAGCTTCCCGCTCGACCGCATTGTCGACGGGATGGGAGTGGCGCCGCTTTCCCCGCCCCATCCCGACTTCGTGACGGCGCTCGGGCGCACCAACGACGCCATCATCTATGGCGGCCGGGTTCATCTGTTCGTCACCGGCCCTGCGGACGACGCCCGCGCGCTCGCGGCCAGCCTGCCGAGCCTTTCCTCGCGCGATTACGGCCATCCCTTCGCGGCCATCTTCAAGCGCTTCAACGGCGATTTCTACGCAATAGACCCAAAGCTTTTCAGCCCCGCCGAGGTGATCGTCTCCGCCATCGATGCGGGCGAGACGTTCCATGGCGGCTCTGTGAACTGGGACGTCCTCGATGCCTCCTTCGCCTGAAGGCGGCCTCACCCTCGTCGCGGCGCGGCCCCGCGTCGCGGTGATGGCGGAAAAGCGCGACGGCCATGCGTTCCGCCTGGTCAAGGCGCTGCGGGGGCTCGGTGCGGAAGCCCGCCGCGTGAGTCTCGTGGACTGCGTGTTCGACACGACGCAAAGAGCGGGACTGGTGGTGCCGGGTTTCGGCCGCCGGCTGCCGGATGCCGTTCTCGTGCGCTCCATTCCGGCCGGCACCTTCGAGGCCGTCACCAGAAGGCTCGGCATCCTGCATGCGCTTCGCGAGCAGGGGGTGCTCGTGTGGAACGACGCCCGTGCCATCGAGCGCTGCGTCGACAAGTCGACCACGAGCTTCTTTCTCGCCAAGGCAGGCATACCGACGCCTACCACCTGGGCCGTGGAGAACCATGCGGCGGCGGCCGCCATCGTGAGACGGGAGACGCTGCGTGGTCCGCTCGTCTTCAAGCCGCTGTTCGGATCGCAGGGCAGGGGGCTGAAGCTCGTGCGGCAGGAAACCGACCTGCCCCGGGCGGAGGAGGCGTCGGGCGTCTACTATCTCCAGCGCTTCATGGGCGAGGACAGGGAGGGCTTCCACGACTATCGGGTGTTCGTGATTGCCGGCCGGGCCGTCGCTGCCATGGCGCGGCATCATCGCGACTGGATCACCAATGTGAAGCGCGGCGGAGAGCCGCGTCCCGCAGCGCTCGATCCGGAGCTTTCGGGGCTCGCCGAGCGGGCGGCGCGGGCGGTGGAGGCGGATTTCTGCGGCGTCGACATCTTGCGCCTCGCCGTTGGCCGCGGCGCGGTGCTGGAGGTGAACTCGATGCCCGCCTGGTCGGGTCTGCGGAAGGTCAGTCCGGTCGACATCACCGGCCATCTGGCGGCAGCACTTTTGGCGGCGCTTGGAGAGGCGGAGGCGAGGAGGCGCGCGTGACGGCCGGGCTGGCACTCGCTCTCGGGCGAGCCTTCATCGCCGCGTGCCGGGACGAGCTCCAGGCACTGAAGCCCGGCAACGTCCACGTCTTCGCGGACGGCCACCGAATGACGGTGGCCGATTTCGAGCGGAGCGCCGAGGCGGCCGCCGGCCCGCTGAGCCGTTCCGGCGCCCGGACGGGCCTGCGCATCCTCGAAGCCGTCCGGGCCACGCAGGCCGCCGCCGGCCAGAACACCAATCTCGGCATCGTGCTCCTCTGCGCGCCGCTGGCGCGCGCGGCGGAGGCGGGAGAGGACCTTCGCTCCTCGCTGAAAACCGTGCTCGCCGATCTCGATCGGGAGGACGCCGCGAACGCCTTCGAGGCGATCCGGCTCGCTTCCCCGGCGGGTCTCGGCGCGGCCGCGCGCCACGACGTGCGAGAGCCTGCGGCCGCCACGTTGCGCGAAGCCATGGCGGAGGCGGCTCCCCGCGATCGCATCGCGCGCGCCTATGCGGACGGGTTCTCGGAAGTTTTTGATCTTGGGCTTCCGGCGCTGACGGCCGCTTCGGGAGCGGGACCGCGCTGGTGGCCGGCCGCTGCCGCCTATCTGGCATTCCTGCGCGTCGCTCCTGACAGCCATGTCTCCCGCAAGTTCGGGGACGGCGTTGCGAATGCTCTGAGAGAGGAAACCGAAGCCTGGCTCGGTGGCCTTGCGCCTGTTGCGGAAGAGCGTGCGCTCACCGCATACCTCGCCGATTTCGACCGGTCGCTGAAGGAGCGTGGCCTCAATCCGGGCACCTGCGCCGACCTCACCGTCGCGACGCTTTTTGTCGCTCGTCTGCATGACGTCTTGCGGGAACGGCAAGAGAATGGTTCACTCCGGCCCGGCGAGGCAGGAGCTTCGCTGCTATCTGGCCAACCGGTCCGGCGCCTTGCTGGATGCTGACAACAAGGATAGTCGTTCTGCCGGCGCCGCCGGCGGCGGCATGGATTGGCAATTAGCTGAGGGAGGTTATGCCTATGGCTAAGATTAGCAAGCTTTGTGTCGGAGAGTCGCTGGTCGGGGACGGCAACGAAGTCGCCCATATCGACCTGATCATGGGTCCGCGCGGCAGCGCGGCGGAGACCGCCTTCGTGAACTGCCTCACCAACAACAAGGACGGCTTCACCTCGCTCCTCGCCGTGATCGCGCCGAA
>JBFXDI010000188.1:0-6637 GCA_050181295.1 Parvibaculaceae bacterium
AATGAACAAGCTGACGCTCACGCCGCAGCCGGACGGCAGTGCGCCGCGCCTGGTGCTGAACCAGACGAAGGAGGATCTGCAGGCGGCGCCTGACTTCAAGTCGGCAGCCCAGCAGGCGGCCGAGCGTCAGCAGCCGGCGACCTCGACTTCCACGAACCCGGCCCCTGCCCCGGCGCCCGCCAACTGACGAGTCGACCGTTCCGCAGCCTTTCAGCGGAGCGACATGGCGGCCCCGCTCCCTCGTGGAGCGGGGCTTCCTTTTTCAGCGGAGGAGAATATGGCTCGACAAGAAGGTCCCGGAGTTCCTGCTCCGTCCATGCGCGAACCCATCGGCGACTTCGAGGTGGTTTCGGAAGCTGAATGGAACGCCGCCCGCGAGAAGCTGCTCGCGGAAGAAAAGGCCCTGATGAAAGCCAAGGATCGTCTGGTCGCCAAGCGCAGACGCCTGCCGGCCACCGAAGTTGATCGCAATTACAGATTCACAGGCACGGAGGGTGAAAGGGATCTGCTGGCGCTGTTCGAAGGGCGACGACAGCTCGTCGTCTATCGTTTCTTCTATGCGCCCGATGTCGAGAATTGGCCGGATGGGGCATGCAGCGGTTGTTCCTTGTTTGCCGACACCGTCGTTCATCCTGCCCATCTTGCAGCCCGCGACACGACCCTCGTCTTCGTCACCGCTGCTCCTGTCGACAGGATCGAGAGCCTGCGCGAACGGATGGGATGGAACCACATTCCTTTCTATTCGCTGCCGGACGAGCGTTTCTCTCGGGATTTCGGCGTTGAAGAAATGTTCGGCATCAACGTCTTCATCCGGCGCGGTGAGCGGATTTTCCGCACGTACTTTCTGAACGGACGCGGCATTGAGGAAATAGGACCTGTCTGGTCATTTCTCGACATGACACCGTTAGGTCGGCAGGAGACGTGGCAGGAGGTGCCGCACGGGCGCCCTCAGGGCGAGCCCTATGCGTGGTGGCGTCTTCACGACAACTACGGCCAAGTCGCTGCTCCGGGCGACGCATGAGCTGGGCGAGCCCCTGCACGCACTATGAATCGTCAGCGGCCTTCTCAAAAAGGGACCGGCCCTGGTGGAGGGGGACACCAGGGCCGGTCGGGGAACATCCGGGCTCGTGCGGGGACACGCGTGGGAGAGCGGGCGCCCGGATGCGGATCAGATGGGATCAGGGATCGGCTCAGTAGCCGTAGCCGCAGACCTTCTTGTAGATCGGCTTCTGGACGTAGCCGTAGTAGGTCCACACGGAGCGGTAGCCGACGAACACGCGCTTGCAGCTATAGTAGTGGCCGTAGCCCTTGTTGTAGTACCCGCCATAGCCATAGCTGTGGGCGGACGCGGCGGATGCGGTCAGGGCGAGCGCGGCGGCGGCGGCGAGGCCAAGAACAGTGTTGCGGATCATCGGGTTGCTCCTTGGTTCTGGTTCGTCGTCCCGGCAGGGGCTTCGTGTTTGCCGTCCGCCGTTGATGGACCTGTTCTACAGGGAGGGATGTGAACCCATTCTGATCGGCCCGTTTATCTGCCGTTCATCTTGATCGACCGGGATTTGCCTGCGACCAAACTGGGGGTTGGCAGGCGGGCGAATGTGATAAGATGGTCGCCGGGAGCGGAGTGAAAATGAGATCTATCCTGGTACCAATCGAGGAATATGCCGGGCTGCGGTCGCAACTGCAGACGGCGTTGCTCGCGGCGCGCGAATTCCGTGGCCACATCGATGCGGTGATGCCCCGCGCGCATCTGGACCCCTACGCGGTCAGCCCCACCATCGGCATGATCGCGCCGGCCGGCATCGATGCGCCGGGCCAGGGCGAGCGCGAGCGGGCCGACGAGATGCTTGCGCAGTATCGCGCCTTCATGCGCGAGATGAATGTCGACTGGGGAGACCCGCTGGCGCCTGCGGAGAGCCCCACGGCGAGCTGGATCTCCGAGGTCGCGCGCGGCGATGAGTCGATCGGCGAGATCGCCCGCCTTTACGAGATCGCCGTTCTCGCCCGGCCCGTGCCGAAAAGCTACCTCCCCCGGCAGGCGCTGCTCGAAACCGTGCTCTTCGAATCGGGCCGCCTCGTTCTCGTCGCCCCGCCCGAGGCCCCGACCACCCTTTCCGGGACGATGGTCATCGCATGGAACGGCAGCAACGAGAGCGCCCGGACCATCGCGCTTGCGCACCCGTTCATCGTTCGCGCCGAGCGCATCGTCGTGCTCAGTGTGGAAGGAGGCATGGTTCCGGGGCCCAGTGCGCAGGATGTCGTGCGCTCGCTCGCCCGTTCCGGAATCAAGGCCGAGGCCGTCGAGGCGCGAGGCGACGGACGCAGTCCCGGCGAGGCAATCTTATCGGAATCCGCTCGGCTCGACGCCCATCTGCTGGTCAAAGGCGCCTACACGCACAGCCGGCTGCGGCAGATGATCTTCGGCGGCGCGACCCAGCACATCCTTCAGAACGCGGTCATCCCTGTGCTGATGGCGCATTAGCGAGCCTCCTCGAGGCGCCGATACCAACCCGAAGGCCCCGCTCGAAAACAGGAGCGGCCGGCAGGTCGGGTAGGCGTCGGCAGACATCAACCTCCGGCGCTCAAGGGTTTCCTTCGCGAGCGTCCGCCGCTATCTCCCCTGCTCCCATGCTGCATATCAACGATCTCCGCTATCGCATCGACGGTCGCCTTCTTCTGGACGGCGCGACCGCTGTCGTGCCCGCGAACCACAAGGTGGGGCTGGTCGGGCGCAACGGCTCCGGCAAGACGACGCTGTTCCGGCTGATGCTGGGCGAGCTTCAATCGGAATCGGGCTCGATCTCGCTTCCCCGCAATGCCCGCGTCGGAACCGTGGCGCAGGAAGCTCCCGGCGGCGAGCACAGCCTGCTCGACGTCGTGCTGGCGGCGGACACCGAACGCCATGATCTGCTCGCAGAGGCGGACACGGCGACGGATCCGCACCGCATCGCCGAGATCCAGGTCCGGCTCGCCGACATCGAGGCCCATTCGGCGCCGGCGCGCGCCGCGACCATTCTCTCCGGCCTCGGCTTCGACGAGGACACCCAGACCGGCCCCTGCTCCGCCCTGTCTGGCGGCTGGCGCATGCGCGTCGCGCTGGCATCAGCGCTCTTCGCGCGCCCCGACCTGCTGCTTCTCGACGAGCCCACCAACTATCTGGATCTCGAAGGCACGATCTGGCTCGAGAGCTACCTCCAGACCTATCCCTACACGGTCATCATCATCAGTCACGACCGCGACCTGCTCAACCGGTCGGTCGAGGCGATCCTGCATCTGGAGGACGGCAAGCTCGCCTTCTATCGCGGCGGTTACGACCAGTTCGAACGCCAGCGGCGCGAGCAGCAGGAGTTGCAGCTCAAGCTGCGCAAGAAGCAGGAGGACGCGCGCCGGCACCTCCAGTCCTTCGTCGACCGGTTCCGCTACAAGGCGTCGAAGGCAAAGCAGGCGCAGTCGCGGCTCAAGATGCTGGAGCGCATGCAGCCCATTCCCGACATGGTGGAAGGCCGGGTCGTGCCCTTCCACCTGCCGAGCCCGACGAAGCCCTTGAACCCGCCGCTCGTGCGCTTCGAGGACGCCGCGGCGGGTTATGATGGGCGCGCGGTCCTGCGCGGTCTCAACTTGAGGATCGATGCCGACGACCGGATCGCGCTGCTGGGCGCCAACGGCAACGGAAAGTCGACCTTCGCCAAGCTGCTCTCGGGCCGCCTGCCGGTCATGGGCGGCCACATGCGTCACCACAAGCGGCTCGGGGTCGCCTATTTCGCGCAGCACCAGCTCGACGAACTCTCGCCGGAGAAAAGCCCGCACGACTATGTGCGCGCACTCATGCCCGAATCGACGGAAGCACAACGGCGCGCGCGGCTCGGCACGTTCGGCTTCGGCGCGCACCATGCGGACAACAAGATCGCCACGCTCTCCGGCGGCGAGAAGGCGCGCCTCCTGTTCTCGATCGCCGCCTTCCACGGACCGCATGTCCTGATCCTGGACGAGCCGACCAACCATCTCGACGTCGACGCGCGCGAGGCGCTGGCGCAGGCGCTCAACGACTTCGAGGGAGCGGTGATCCTCATCAGCCACGACCGGCACCTGATCTCGGCCACGGTGGACCGGCTGTGGGTCGTCAGGGACGGAACGATCAGGTCCTACGAGAACGACATCGACAGCTATGCGCAGGAAGTGATCGAGGCGGCCGGAGGCCGGCGCCGAACGGCGCCGAAGGCGGCAAGGCGCGAGCCCAGGGAGGCAGGCGGCGCGAAGGACCGCCGCACCAACCTTGTGCCGCTTCACAAGGAGATTCAGGATTCCGAGGACAACATACTGAAGCTGCAGGACAAAATATCCGTCCTCGACCGCGCGCTTGCCGACCCGGCGCTCTATCGCAATGAGCCGCAGAAGGCGCAGGATTTCGCGCGCCTGCGCCAGAAGCTCACAACCGACCTCGAGGCGGCCGAGACCCGCTGGCTGTCCGCCCAGTCCGAACTCGAATCGCGCGCCCAGGGCGGGTGATTTCGGTCGCGCGCCTGCCGTTTAGGCTTGCGATATCGGCTTCGGTCCGTCATGGACGGACCGCATGAAGCCCGTCGCTCTTTCCCGCCGGTCGATCAAGGCCCTCGCCCGCTTCATCCACCATGAGGCGACTGCCGGACTGGTGCTGGTCGCGGCGGCCGCGGCCGCCCTCGTGGTGAGCAACAGCGAAGCCCTCTCTCCCCTCTATGAGAGCTTTCTCAAGACGCCTCTGCGGGTGCAGATCGGGGAGGCTGGCGTCGGCAAGCCGCTACTGCTCTGGATCAACGACGGGCTCATGGCGATCTTCTTCTTTCTCGTCGGCCTCGAGATCAAGCGCGAGGTGCTGGACGGACACCTCTCCTCGAAGGAGCAGATTGTGCTGCCGGCGCTGGCGGCGGTCGGCGGCATGGCCATTCCGGCCGCGATCTATCTCTTCATCATCTCCATGAAGGGAGGCGATCCTGCGCTTTTCAATGGATGGGCCATTCCGGCCGCGACCGACATTGCCTTCGCGCTCGGCGCGCTGGCGCTGCTCGGCAATCGCGTGCCGTTGTCGCTCAAGGTGTTTCTGCTGACGCTCGCCACGCTGGACGACCTCGGCGCCATCGTCATCATCGCGCTTTTCTATACCGCCGGGCTATCCCTTCCGCAGCTCGCGCTTGCGGGCGCGGCGCTCGTCGTACTCCTGGTCATGAACCGGCTCTGGGTCACGCGCATCGCGCTCTACGCCTTTGTCGGCATCGCGCTCTGGCTCTTCGTGCTGAAGTCCGGCGTGCATGCCACGCTCGCGGGCGTGGTGCTCGCGCTCACCATCCCGCTCGCGAGCAAGGATGGCGAGCCTATCATCGAGCGTCTCGAGGAGGGACTGCACCCCTACGTGACGTGGCTCATCCTGCCGCTCTTCGCCTTCGCCAATGCCGGCGTCTCGCTTGCGGGCTTTTCCCCCTCCATGCTCACGGAGGCGCTGCCGCTCGCCGTGGCGCTCGGCCTCCTGCTCGGCAAGCCGATCGGCATCGTCGCCGCCTGCGCGCTCGCGGTGCGATCCGGGCTGTCGGCGCTGCCCGAAGGCATGCGCTGGAGCCATCTGCTCGGTGTCTCCTGCCTCGCGGGCATCGGCTTCACCATGAGCCTGTTCATCGGGACGCTGGCGTTCGCCGGAGACACCTATGCCGCCGGAGTCCGGCTCGGGGTGATCGTAGGCTCGCTCGCCGCGGCGGTAGCAGGCTATGGCGTGCTCAGATTCTTCGCGCCGCCTTCGCGACAGGAAGACCAGGGAGACTGACGGCTACTCCTGCCGCTCCATCCAGTACTGCCACTGGCGCTCGCCGATCAGGCAGTCGGCCGGCTGGCGGGCGGCGATGGGCAGAGCCCGCATCTCGATGCCGGCGATCTCCAGGATCATCTTGCGGCGAATGGCGGCGGCGAACTCGCGCTTGTCCGTCACCGAAACCACGAAGGCGCCGGGCCCGCCGATGACGCAGTCCTCGTAGTACTCGTCGAGCCTCGCGATATCGAACATGCTTCCGAAGCCTCCGCTGCGGCCGATCATGATGGCAAGGCCGTTGATGACCACGCCTTGCGATGCGAGCGTGTCGCGCATGAGCGTCACGGGAACGCCCTGGTTGTTGGGACCGTCGCCCGAGACGTCGATCACCCGCCTCATTCCCTCGAAGCCGCTTTCCTCGAACATCCTGCCGGTGAACTCGAGCGCGCTGGAGATCGAGGTGCGGCGCATGCGGCCGACCGGCATCGTGGCCAGCTTGTCGGCGAAGGCCGTCGCCGGCGCCGGACCGTCGATCAGCGTCCAGGGCATCAGCACCTGCTGCGATCCCGTGCCGGCCCATTCCACATAGGTTACGGCGATGCGCCGGTGGACGCCATCCGAGATCGCCGCCAGGACTTCGGGATCCTTGAGCGCCGCCACATAGCCGTCGCGCTGCAGCTTCTGCTCGCCCATGTCCATCGACATCGAGACATCGACGGCAAGCACCAGCTCTAGGTCGACCGGCTGGTCCTCGGCGCGCACAGGCGAAGCAAGAACGGTGAGGATCGAGAGTGCCGCGAGGGCAAGCCATCGAGTTCCAGACATGGCCGGCACTATAGCGCGCCCGCGCAGGGTCCGACGGTCACATTC
>JBFXDI010000189.1:0-6625 GCA_050181295.1 Parvibaculaceae bacterium
CATCGCGCGCGCCAGGGGAACGATCGGCATCGAGGGGGCAGGGGGTCCCTTGCAGTACCTGAAGCTCGGCCACAACCGCGCGCCGCTGCCCGGCACGGCCACCATCTACTACGACCGCTTCAAGCGTGGTGCCACCCGCGCCGACGTGGAGTAACCCCACTTCGTCATTGCCGGGCTTGCCCCGGCAATCCTTTTTGCAGGCCCCGTTAGTCCAACCGCGCCCTCCGCCCATCAACGCGCTGAATGCTCGTGATCCGCACAATTGAATTGTACGCCGGCCGGCCTGCGTGCTGAGGTGCTCAGCTATCGCAAGGGGAGGGGGACGCATGGCGAAGCTGCATCTCGTCGTCGGAAACAAGAACTATTCGTCCTGGTCGTTCCGGCCGTGGCTCGCGCTGAAGGTCGCAAGGCTGCCCTTCACCGAGGAAGTCATTCCGCTCGATCAGCCCGGCACGAAGAAGGCGATCCTCGCCCACAGCCCGGCCGGCCGCGTGCCGGTGCTGCACCACGGCAAGATAAGCGTGTGGGAATCGCTCGCCATCCTGGAGTATCTGGCCGACGCCTTTCCGGATGCCGGCTTCTGGCCGCGCTCAAAGGTGGCGAGGGCGCTTGCCCGCTCCGTCTCGAACGAGATGCATGCGGGCTTCATGGCGCTCCGCTCCGCCTGTCCCATGAACATGCGCCGCCCCCGCAAGGCGATCGCGGCTTCCGACGCCGTGAAGGCCGATGTCGCCCGCATCGAGGCCGTCTGGCGCCGCTGTCGCGAGCTGCATGGAAAGGGCGGAAAGTTCCTGTTCGGGCGCTTCTCGAACGCCGATGCCATGTATGCGCCGGTGGTCAACCGCCTCGACGTCTATGCCTGCCCCGTCGCGAAGGACACGCGCGCCTACATGGAGACGGTCATGGCCTTGCCGGCCTGGCGGGAATGGGCGGAAGCCGGCCGGGCGGAGCCCTGGGTCATTGCGGCCGATGAGGCGTGAGGAGGCGCTCGCCCTCCCGTTCCAGAACGCCGAGCGCATAGCGGTAGCCGATATCCACCGCCCGGTCGAAGGCCCGCCAGTCGCGGATGTCGATGTCGCCGAGCGGCGGGCTCATCACCAGGTCCGCGGCTTCCGCGTTGGCCCGGTTCTGATCGTCGTTGGTCACCGTTCCGGCCCGCATCAGGATGGAGATGATGGGGGGCCGGAGCATGCGCGACAGGAGCGGCGCGTTCTTGGCCTTCTCGAGCCATGAGGGAGTGACCGCGAGGTCACGCGCCACGTCGACGGCGATGATGGGGCCGTTGTTCATGGACGCCATGACGTCGACCGGCAGGTTGTTCATGACGCCGCCGTCAGCGAGCACCCCATCGGGCGTCGAGACCGGCGGCAGCACGCCCGGCAGCGAGACGCTTGCCCGGAGCGCATCCCGCACCCTGTCGCGCCGGTGGGTCATCACGTCACCTGTGGTGAGATTGGTCGAGACGCAGAAGAAGGGGCGCCACAGGTCCGGAATGCGCGTGTCGCCGAAATTCTCCTCGAGCAGCCGCTCCACTCGCTTGCCGCGCACCAGCCCGATGATCGGCAGTGAGTAGTCGGAAAGGGGATTGTGGTCGACAAAGGCGCGCCTGATGCGGGGGATCGCCTCCTCGAGTGGCCAGCCCATGGCGCCGCAGGCCGCGATGATCCCGCCCATGCTCGCGCCCCCGATGAAGTCGATCGGGATGCGCGCTTCCTTCAGTGCCTTCAGCACCCCGATATGGGCATAGGCTCTGGCCCCGCCGCCCGAAAGCACGAGCCCGACCGAGCTTCCGTCCAGCACCCGCGCAATGCGCCGCCAGTCGCTGTCCTTGTTCTCGCGCAGGTGGAAATGCCGGCTCGCGCCTGATGCCTCGAGCCAGTCCGCCGTCCCTTCCGGCCGGCTGACGCCCGAGGGATGGAGGAGCAGGAGATCGGCGAGCTGATGGCCCGCGCGGCGCACCAGCACCTCGCGCGGGAAGCTGCGGTCGGCGCTGCCGGGCGTGCGGCCGAGCGCGATGATCCGGTCGGCCTGGCGCGCGCACATCTGCGTCCAGGAGCCGTTGCCCTGGTCGCCGCACAGGAACACGTGGTCGAAGTCGGCCTCAATGCGCGCAAGGTCGGGCCACGTCTCGCCGTGCCCCCTGGGCATCGCCAGATGGACGCTTCGCCCCATCCGCTCCAGCTCGCGCTTCAGCCGCTCGGCGACCGCCATCGGATCGACCGCGGATGTGGCCGCGATGAAGGCGTTGGTGCGGGGCTTGGGCGTCGGCGAGCCGCCCTGCGAGGTCTCGCGCAGCCGCCGCACGAGCAGCCGGTTGAGCGCGATCGAAAGCTGCGGATAACGGGTCTCCAGCGCCTTGAACTCGCCGGCGCTCAGCTTGACGAGCTCGCAGTCGCGGATGGCGATGGCCGAGGCGGAGCGCGAGCGGCCTGAGATCACCGCCATCTCGCCGATCACCTCGCCGTGGCCGACCAGCGCCAGGAGCTGCCTGCTGGCGCCCGGCCGGTTCACATAGACGCCGACGGTGCCCTTGTTGACGATATAGAGAGCCTCCGCCGGCCCTCCCGCCTCGAACAGCGCCTCTCCCGCTTCGAGCGTGACGCGCTTGTCCCTTGCCAGGAGCGCTTGCCGCGCCTGCGCGGGCAGATCTTCCAGAAGGTCGATCGCTTCTTGATGCTTGTCGGCCATCCCAGCGTCCCGGCGTCCCCGAGGTCCATCGTAGCGCGGATGGAAGGAAGCGGCTAAACCATTCTGAGACCCCCCGGATTCTCCTGCCATGGCCATTCTGGAAACCCGACTTTCCCCGACTTCAGACGAATTCCGCGCCAATGCGGCCGCCATGCGGGCGCTCGTGGCCGACCTTGCCGCGAAGCGGGCCGCGGCCGCGGCGGGCGGGCCGGCGAAGGCGCGCGAGCGCCACGTGGGGCGGGGCAAGCTCCTGCCGCGCGAGCGCGTGATCGGCCTTGTCGATGCCGGAACGCCCTTCCTCGAGCTCTCGCCCATGGCGGCCTTCGGCATGTATGGCGACGACATCCATGCCGCCGGCATTATCACCGGCATCGGGCGGGTGGCGGGGCGCGAGTGTCTCATCGTGTGCAACGACGCCACGATCAAGGGCGGCACCTACTACCCGATGACAGTGAAGAAGCATCTGCGTGCCCAGGAGGTTGCGGCCGAGAACCGGCTGCCCTGCATCTACCTCGTGGACTCGGGCGGCGCCAATCTGCCGAACCAGACCGAGGTCTTCCCCGATCGGGAGCATTTCGGGCGCATCTTCTTCAACCAAGCCAATCTTTCCGCCCAAGGCATTTCCCAGATCGCCTGCGTCATGGGCTCCTGCACGGCGGGCGGCGCCTATGTGCCGGCCATGTCGGACGAGACCGTGATCGTGAAGGGGCAGGGGACCATCTTCCTCGGCGGCCCGCCGCTGGTGAAGGCGGCGACAGGCGAGGTCGTGTCGGCGGAGGATCTGGGCGGCGCCGATGTGCATGCGCGGGAGTCGGGAGTCGTCGACCACTATGCCGTCGACGACGTGCATGCGCTGGCGACTGTCAGGAGCATTATCGCCGGCCTCAACAGCCGCAAGGCGCCCGACATCGCGCTGAAGTCCGTGCGTCCGCCGCTCCATTCCGCCGACGAGATCGGGGGCGTCCTGCCGCAAGCTTTCTCGAAGCCCTACGACGTGCGCGAGGTGATCGCGCGGCTTGTCGACGGCTCGGAGTTCGACGAGTTCAAGAAGCTCTACGGCACGACGCTCGTCACGGGCTTCGCCCACATTTGGGGCATCCCCGTCGGCATCATCGCCAACAACGGCATCCTCTTTTCGGAATCGGCGCTGAAGGGAGCCCACTTCATCGAGCTCTGCTGCCAGCGGCGCATTCCGCTCCTCTTCCTCCAGAACATCTCGGGCTTCATGGTCGGACGGAAGTATGAGGCGGGCGGCATCGCCAAGGACGGCGCCAAGCTCGTGACCGCCGTCGCGAGCGCCCGCGTGCCGAAGATCACGGTCATCATCGGCGGCTCTTTCGGCGCCGGCAACTACGGCATGTGCGGACGCGCCTATTCCCCGCGCTTCCTCTTCGCCTGGCCCAACAGCCGCATTTCCGTCATGGGGGGCGAGCAGGCGGCCTCGGTGCTGGCGACGGTACGGCGCGACAACATCGAGGCCGAGGGGAAGGCGTGGCCGGCGGAGGAGGAGGAAGCCTTCAAGGCGCCGATCCGCGACCAATATGAGCGGGAAGGGCACCCGTATTACGCCACGGCCCGGCTCTGGGACGATGGCGTCATCGCGCCGGAGGAGACGCGCGACGTCCTCGGTCTTGCTTTCTCGGCCACGCTCAACGCGCCCATCCCGGAGACGCGCTTCGGCGTCTTCAGGATGTGAGCGGCACCACGTTGCCCTGCAGCCCGGCGGGCTCCGCCGCCTCGTCTTCTTCTTCGTCCTCGACTGGCGGCCCTTGGATCTCGAGCAGCCGCATGGCCTCGCCAGCATCCGGCAGGGCCTCGACGCCTTTGAGCTTCCGCGACATGACCCGCGTGCGCTGGTGCAGCGAGGTCACCGTGTTCGCCGCCGTGCCGAGCTGCCGTTCGATCCGCGACACCACCTCGTTGTAGCGTTCGAACTCGGTGCGGATGGCGCCGAGCAGCCGCCAGACCTCGCCCGAACGCCTTTCTATGGCGATGCTGCGGTAGACGGCGCGGAAGGCGTTGAGGATGGCGCCGAGCGTCGTCGGGCCCGCGACCCACACCCGATATTCCCGGAGGAGCGCATCGACCAGGCCGGGCTGCCTCAGCACCTCGGCATAGAGCCCCTCGGTCGGCAGGAAGAGCACGGCCCAGTCGGTCGTCACCGGCGGGTTGATGTATTTCTCCGAAATGTCGCGGGCCGAGATGCGGATGCGCTTCTCCAGCTCCTTCTGGAAATGCGTAACGAGGCGCGTGTCGCCATCGGCAGCCGCCTGCTGCAGCCGCTCGTAGTCCTCGCGCGGGAACTTGGCATCGATGGGGAGCAGCGTCTCCGCGTCGTCCTCCTCGCGCGGCATGCGGACCGCAAACTCGACCCGCTCGCCTCCATGCTCCCTGACCCTTGCATCGCGGATGAACTGGTCGGGCGTCAGGAGATCGTCGAGCAGCATGGCAAGCTGCACCTCGCCGAAGATGCCGCGCACCTTGACGTTGGTGAGCACGTTCCTGAGGTCGCCGACATTGGCGGCGAGGCTGCGCATCTCGCCGATGCCTTCCGCCACCTTGTTCAGGTGCTCGACCACGCGCGTGAAGGACTCGCCGAGCCGGGTCTCGAGCGTCGTCTGCAGCTTCTCATCGACGGTCTTGCGCATCTCCTCGAGCTTCGCCGCGTTCTCCTGCCGGATGGCGTCGAGCCGTCCTTCGACCGCGCCCCTCAGCGTCTCCTGCGTCTTCTCGAGCTTCTCCCCGAAGGCTTCGAGAGCCGCCCGGGTGGCGTCCAGCCTCTCCTTCTGCTGGCCGCTGGCGAGCGTCATGCTTTCGCTCATGCCGGCCTGAAGGCGGCGCGCCATCGCTCCGAACTCCTCCCGCAGCCCCGAGAAGGAGGCGAGTGTCCCGTGGCGCAGCTCGGCTATCGATTCCCGCAGTTCCTGGCGGAGCGCGAAGGCCTGCTCCTCGCCCGCGCGCAGCATGAAGTCGGTCTCTATGCGGGCCGCCTCGCGGGTCTGGAGGTCGTGCAGGGAAATGCCGCCGAGCCGCACGAGGCAGGCGAGCGACAGGATCATCGCCAGCACCGCGGCCATGGCGGCCGCCGCAGCGAGAATCAAAGGCATGTCCCAGCCGGCTGTCATTCCCACTCCCGCCTCAAGAACAATAGGAGAACATAACCGAAGGTGGAGCGGAAGGCAAGGGAATTATTTCCGGCGCACCGCCACGTTGTCGATGAGCCGGGTCGCGCCCAGCCTGGCGGCGACGAGCAACCGGATCGGCTCGTGGGATTTCGGGGCGGGCGCCAGCGTCTCGGCGTGCCGCGCCTCCAGGTAGTCGACGGCGAAGCCCACCTTGGCGAGGGATTCCCGTGCCTTGATCAGGGCTGGCCCAATCTTGCCTCCGGCGGAGATGGCCTCCGCCACCCCCTTGAGCGCGGCATGGAGGGCGGGGGCCTTGGCCCGCTCCTCCGGCGACAGGTAGGCGTTGCGCGACGACATGGCGAGGCCGTCCTTCTCGCGCCGCGTCCGCACGGGCACAATGCGCGTCGGAATGTCGAGATCCCTGACCAGTTGCGTCACAACCTTGAGCTGCTGAAAATCCTTCTCGCCGAACATCGCGAAGTCGCATTGCGCCTGGTTCAGGAGCTTGGTGACGACGGTCGCCACGCCGTCGAAGAAGTGCGGCCGGAACCGGTCCTCGAGCCCCGCCTTGGCCGGCCCCCCAGGCGAGACGCTCGTCGCGAAACCTTGCCCGTACATTTCCTCCGGCGCGGGCGCGAAGACGAGGTGAGCCCCGGCGCGCGCGAGCTTTTCGGCATCCCCCCGCTCGTCACGGGGATAGCGCGACAGATCCTCCGTCGGCCCGAACTGCTTGGGATTCACGAATATGGTCACAACGCAGCGGTCCGCCTTCTTAAGGCCCGCCCGCACGAGGTCGAGGTGTCCCTCGTGCA
>JBFXDI010000190.1:0-6125 GCA_050181295.1 Parvibaculaceae bacterium
TTCTCCCGCCTGCAGGTCGAGGAGCTTCAGCCGATAGGGCTCGCCAACCTCCTCGAGCATCCAGTGGGCGATCGAGGAGCGCGAAGGACCGGCGTGGTAGAGTGTCAGGTCGGGCATTGCTCCTCCTTTCGGTCGCACGCCAGAATGAAACGGCGGCGTGCCCGGATTGTTGCATCCTATCGCGGAGCTTCAACAGCCCCGACGGAGGTTCGGCCGGGCGGCGTCACGGCGAGGCGGACATCGGCGATCACGGGATAATGGTCGGAGCCGGCATTGTTGCCGATGCGGGGCCATCCGACGGCCTCAAGGTCGTCCGACAGGAAGATGTGGTCGATGGCGACCTGCGGAAACGGGCCGAAGTTCGCAGGCCAGCTCGGGAGCCATGTGATGCGCCGGAGCCCGGACTTCTCGGTGAAGGTCTGCAGCATGCGGGAGAAGGGCGTGGCGTTGAAATCGCCCATGAAGATGCGGGAGCCGCCCATCTCGGAGGCCTGGCTCGCGAGCTTCTCGATCTGGGTCCGCTGCGGCCCGATATCGGGTGGGCGCAAGGTATGCATGCCGACGACGACGAGGCCACCGAGTTCTGGCCCGAAATGGGCGAGAATCTGGGGCGGGCTGCGCCAGTGGGTGCTCGCGGCGGGATCCTGGAACGGGAACTTGGAGAAGAGCGCCATGAAGCAGTGGCGCTGTTCCATGCAGTCGGCCTGATAGGGATATCGGTCCGCAAGGGACTCGTGGAGGCTGTTCTTCTCGAGCCTGTACTCCACCAGCGTCACGATGTCCGGATCGTTGCGCTCGATCTCCCGCAGGATGGCGCGCCAGTCGGAGTTCTGGACCCAGGTGTTGAAGCTCATGACCCGTATGACGCGACTGTCCTTGGCCGTGGGCGGGGACCACTTCTCCACGAGCTTCACGGCGAACGGCGCGGCGGGGATTACCCCGAGGCCGAGCACGAGCGCCAGGCCGGCGGCGAGCAGCTTTCGGCGCGGCAGGAGGAGGCCGAGCAGAGAGGCCGTCGCGACGACGGCGAAATGGGGAACGAAATGGTTGAAGGCGTCCGCTGGCCACCAGATCCAGGCGAGGCGTCCGGCTGTCAGTCCGGCAAGGCCGAGGACCAGCCCGCTCCACAAGATCCAGCGCGCTCCCCGCGACGCCGGGGCGGGGGCCGTGGCCGACGCTTCCTCAAGGGACCGTTGTGGCCGTTCAAGCATGGTCCGTCAGCTTCCCCACCTCCCCGCGCACGGGAATCAGCCTGGATTCGAGCCGCGATGGGGACTGGGTGCGCCAGAAAGGCAAGACGAGGCAAGCCCTTTCGGCCGCCTCACTTTTTGCTCGGACGGGAATGTGATGCCGGTCAGGCGGCGCGGCGTTCGTGCCTGCCTTCCGAGATTTCCTCGACAATTTTCGCGCTGAAGGCCTCCAGATCGTCAGGCTTGCGGGAAGTGATGACATCCCTGCCGGTGCCCTTCAAAAGCGGTATTCGGAGCCCATATGTCTCGAAGGACAGCGCTCTTGGAGCAGCCGGCGGCTGTCGGGACAGGAGATGTGTCATGCCCATGCAAGCCAACGAGCATCACGATTCCTCCCGCTGGACGGGCGAAAGCGTGCCTACCGACGTACTGCTGGTGGCGATGATTCTCGCGGCTGGAGCCTTGGGCTTCCTGATCATCGGGCTCCTGGAGCTCTGAGAGCCGTCAGGCCGCCCGGTCCTTCATTCCCTTGACGCCCTCGTGCTCGGCGCAGTGGGCGCAGCAATAGATCTTGCCGCCCGCCTCGACCCCGTGGCCGATGACGCGGCAATCGCAATGGGCGCAGCGTGGTGCCATGGCATGGATGGCGCATTCGAAGCTGTCGAAGGTCATGGACTTTCCGCCCAGCGTGACCGTGAAGGCCTTGTCGTAGTCGTTTCCGCAAACATCGCATTTGGCCATGGAACGCTCCCTGCTCGAATCGGGGATGGAGCAGGGGTAACGGTCGAAACAAGTAGGGGTTCCGATGGACGACAAGACTGTGGCAAGGCTCACGCGCCGAGCTTGCGCTTCACCCGCTCGGCGAAGCGTGTCTCGCTCACCACGACCCGCTGATGCGTGCCGTCGCCGATCGGCTCGCGCTCGTCCTGCACCTCGACCTGGAAGGTGATGGTGCGGCCCTCCACGGCCACAACCTCGGCGGTCGCGATGACGCGGAGGCCGACGGGCGTCGCCGCGAAATGCCGGATATCGAGATGGATGCCGAGGCTCTGGTGGCCCTCGGGCAGAAGATGCTCGGCCGCCTCGAGCGCGGCTGCCTCGATGAGATTGATCATCACGGGCGTCGCCAGTACCGCGATGCGGCCCGAGCCCACATGCGGCGCCGTATGCTCGTCCGCCACGACAAGCTCGGTGACACCGCGAAGGCCAGGGCGGACGGCGGAGAGGTCGGGGGACGGCACCTGTCAAAGATCCCTTGGCGTCAGGCCAGTCCGCTTGGCGACGCGGGCAAGCATGCGGGGACCGATCTCGTCGTCATCGTGAAATGCAAACACGATATCCGGCCAGTCCGGTCTTTCAAGGACGCGATGCGATCCGGACTGACGTTTCACGCGCCAACCGATTCTCTCCAGTGCCGCAAGAACTCGCCTAGCCTTGGCGGCGCCGAAGGATGTCATTCAGCCGCGATCGAGATCGAAAGTGGCATAGGGCGCGCTTCGCCCTGCTCGATGCGCTCTGCAAGCACGCGTAGGGCAAGCGTCTCGGCTTTCGCCATGGCGGCGTCTTCCGTCGCCCCGTAGGCGAGCACACCAGGAAGCTCCGGAACTTCCGCGATCCAGCGTCCGTCCTCTTCCTGTTCGGTTTCGATGGTGAGGTTCATTTTCCAGACCCGTGTCAGCCGGATCGCACTCTAGCAGTCCGGCCGCTGCACGAAAACCTCGGCCTGCCGGGAGACTAGGCGCACCGAGCGTGATGTTGGCCTCAGGCCTCGTTGAGGCCGGCGCCGCGCATGCTGAGGAAGTCGAGCCCCGCCTTCGTCGCCCTGTACTGCCGCCTGTCGTCGGTGCGCTCTATCAGCCCCTGCTCCAGCAGCACCTCGACGCTCGGCTGACGATAGGGACGGCTCGGAGGAAGCCCCAGGGCGCTGTCGTTCTCGGTGATCTTGGAGAGCGTGGAGATGTCGTCGTTGCTGAGATCTGGCTCCGGCATGATCGGCTCCCCCGAGGGTTGGCAGAGAATATCAACGTGGTGGCGTCGCCGCCGTTCCTTGTTTCCTTCCCATCCGCGACCTTAAAGAAGCCCATGGGAGGCGAGGTCCGCGACGACGTCGTCCGCTATCCAGGTCGCGCAATCGATCTTGCCGGAAAAGACGGTAAGATATCCAGGCTCGTGGAACGTGACAAAGGACGGGCGCGCGTCGGTGTCGTCCCGGTCCGCGAGCACCATGCGTGGCCCGTGCAGGAAGCCGGTGAGGCGCGCGTCGCCAAGATCCGGCACGAACGCGCGGCAGCTTTCGATCAGCTTTCCGAACCACCGTTCCGAATCCAGCGTCGCGAAGGGTGAAGTGGCGGCATCGCGCCAGGCCGAATTCAGCACCGTTCCTTCCTCGCTCGCCACGACCACATGGTCGACGTGATAGAGCAGGTGCTGACCGGTCTTGCCGAACGGCAGAAGCGTCATGAAGCCGCCATCGAGGACCGTAATCCCAACCGGCGGACATGCGAGCGCCACGATCGCGACAGCGGTGTATTCGAACCGCCGCCTCTCCACCCGGTGGCCGAGCGAGAGGGTGAGCCGGTTGATATCGGCATAGGAGCAGTTGACGATCGCCCGAAAGCCCTCGTCGCGCCGGCCGGCGAGCGACAGCACGAAACCGTCTCCGCCGCGCCGGATGGCCGTCACCTCATGGCCGAGCCGCAGGTCCACGCGGGACGAAGAGAGGCGTCCCCGGACGGCCTCGCGCACCAGGCCCGCATCGTAGACCACCTCCTGCGTCAGCACGCCCAGGGATACCCCCTGAACGCGCGGCCGGAAGGCCGCGGGCTCGACGGGCTCGTACTGCAACCCGTGCCGGCCGCAGAAGGTGAGGAAGTCGGAAGGCGATGTTTTCGAGCCACGCTCGGCGATGAAGTATGCGTTGGGGAAACCTTGCAGGATGCAGTCCGCGAACGCGCGCCGGAACAGCTCGAAGCCCCGCAGGCACTGCCGCGCCGTCATGTCGTCACGGGGATAGTGGAAGCCGAGATGCAGCCGGTTCTGGTTGTTGAAGGAAGCCCCCGACATCAGGTCCGCATTGCGCTCGAACAGCGTCACGGGCACGCCGGCGGACGCAAGCCGCAGGGCCGCCAAGGCGCCGAAGATACCCCCGCCGATGACCGCGACGGCCATCCCCATGTCTCCCCGAAGCCGACCTAGCCGCCATCCAGCTCGATGATCGGATCGTCCGCATCGGACCAAGACTTGCCGAGCAAATCAACCGTGGTCGCGGCGACCTGCTCGACCGTCATTAGCCGGCCGCTCGAGGACTGCCGCCGGTGATGCTCGCGCCGCTCAGGCGCCATCGCATGGTACATCGCAGAACCTTCGATCAGCCGGGGAACGAGACAGGCGAACCGGAGCCGGTCGCCGTGCCAGGCCGCGAGCGAGCGCGTGAAGCCGATCAGGGCGGCCTTCGAGGCGGCATAGACCGGATCGAAGCTCCCCCGCACGCCGGATACCGAGCTCATGAGGATGAACCGTCCGTGCTCGGCCATGACCGGCATGAGCAGCCGGACCAGCATCGCCTGCGCGGTGAAATTGACCGCCATCACGCGCTCGATCTCGGTCTCCGGATAGTCGGCCAGATTTTTTCCGGGCAGCAGGCTTGAAAGAAGGATCGCGGCGTCCGGCCTGCCGAACGTCGCGGTCAGGTCGTCGATGAAGGGTTGGAATGTCTCGGACGCTTCCAGGTTCAGCCTGCGGACCTCGAGACTGGGCGCCGGAGCCAGCGGCGTGCGCCAGCAGGTGGCGAGCACCGCGTGTTCGGCCAAGAGCCGCCGCACGACCTCCCGCCCGACGCTGGACGACGCCCCGACCACGAGCACACGCATCGCTCCTCCAATGTCGTTCGGCCCTTCGCTCAGACCGTTTGACCCGATCCTTCGAGGCTCGGCCTTTGGCCTCGCACCTCAGGATGAGGGGGATTTGGGAAAGCCTTTTTACCGATCCTCGTCCTGAGGAGCGACCCTGGCTTTCGGTTCGGGGAAACCTCGAAGGGCGAGGTGGCGTCTCCTCGCAGAAGGACGCTTGGACAATAGAGCAAGCGCGTCGAAATCTCCCCGGATCAGCGCTCCCTTCTTCGCTCTCGACCATCCTTTCAGTTGTCGCTCGGCCGCGATCGCATCGGTAAGGCGGGTAAAATACTGCGACCAAGGGAGGCTTACCGGGCGTCGGGAGTAGGTGAAGGCCTTGGGATCCGCCCCTTCCTGATGCTGAGAAAGCCGGCGCTCCGGCGTATCGTTCCGGGTGAGCCCGACGTAGTAGCTTTCGTCGCAACATCTGAGCAGGTAGACCCAGGCGCCTCCGTCCATCCTCACTCCGCCGCTTCGGTGCGGGGGCCCTTTTTACCCCGCTTCAGCACGTCCTTGAGGAAGCGGCCGGTGTGGCTGCGGGGCTCCTTGACGATCTCCTCGGGCGTGCCGGCGAAGACGATCTCGCCGCCGCCGTCGCCGCCCTCGGGCCCCAGATCCACGATCCAGTCTGCGGTCTTGATGACCTCAAGATTGTGCTCGATCACCACCACCGTGTTGCCGGTGTCCACGAGCTCGTGCAGCACCTCGAGCAGCTTCTTCACGTCGTGGAAATGGAGCCCCGTGGTCGGCTCGTCGAGCAGGTAGAGCGTGCGGCCGGTCGCCCGCCGGGACAGCTCCTTGGCGAGCTTCACGCGCTGCGCCTCGCCGCCCGAGAGTGTCGTCGCCTGCTGGCCGATATGGATGTAGCCGAGCCCCACGCGCTCGAGCGTCACTAGCTTGTCGCGCACCGCCGGCACGGCGCGGAAGAAGTCGGCGCCCTCCGCCACCGTCATGTCGAGCACGTCGGCGATGGACGTGTCCTTGAACTTGATCTCCAGCGTCTCGCGATTGTAGCGGTGCCCATGGCACTCGTCGCAGGTCACGT
>JBFXDI010000191.1:0-6046 GCA_050181295.1 Parvibaculaceae bacterium
CGACATGTCGCGCTTCATCCTCGACGTCAACGCGCAGTTCGGCACCACCATCGCGCTCATCGAGCACGACATGGGCGTGGTCATGGACCTCTCCAGCCGGGTCGTGGTGCTCGATCACGGGGAAAAGATCGCCGACGGCACGCCCGAGGAGGTGAAGGCGGACAGGGCGGTGATCGACGCCTATCTCGGCGTTGCGCATTGAGGAGCCGTCAGGTGACCGAAGGCTTGCAGGCTCCATCACCCCATTCTTCGTCATTCCTGCGAAAGCAGGAATCCCTTGGTGAGTCTCCGCCTGCGGAATCGCTCGAGGGGATGCCAGCTTTCGCTGGCATGACGGGCTGAAGGGAGCGGGCGAATGGATCTCCTCTACGCGGTCTTCGTCGATCCCTTCGCACAGATGGCGGGCAATCCGATCTTCTTCCTGAAGGTCATCTGGGAGGGGCTGGTGAGCGGCATCCTCTACGCCCTCATCGCGCTCGGCTTCGTGCTCATCTTCAAGGCCTCGGGCGTCTTCAACTTCGCGCAAGGCATCATGGTCGTGTTCTCGGCGCTGACGCTCGTCGGCCTGCATGCGCTGGGGCTTCCGGCCTATGTCGCGCTCGCCGGGACGATCGGCGTCATGCTGCTGCTGGCGGTCGCGATCGAGCGGCTGGTGCTCCGGCCGCTCGTGAACCAGCCCGACATCATCCTCTTCATGGCGACGATCGGGCTCACGAGCTTCCTCATCGGCTTCGGCGAGTTCGTGTTCGGCGGCGATCCCAAGGTGATGATCACGAACGAGCTCGGGCTGCCGCGCGGACCTTTGCGCATCCCGCTGTCCGGCGGCACGCTTGTCCTCCAGAAGCTCGACATCGCCGCCGCCGTCATCGCCGTCATCATGGTGTCGGCGCTCGCCGTATTCTTCAACCGCACGCGCATCGGCCGTGCGCTCCGCGCGGTCGCCGACGACCATCAGGCGGCCATGTCGGTCGGCATCTCCTTGAACCAGATCTGGGTCATCGTCTGGTTCGCGGCGGGCGTGGTGGCGATCGTCACCGGCATCATGTGGTCGGCGAAGTCGGACGTCTCTTTCGCGCTCGAGATCATCGCGCTCCGGGCGCTGCCGGTGCTCATCCTCGGCGGCTTCACCTCGATCCCCGGCGCCATCGTGGGTGGGCTCATCATCGGGGTGGGCGAAAAGATCGGCGAGCTCTACTGGGGACGGCTGCTCGGCGGCGGCATTGACTCCTGGCTCGCCTACTTCATCGCGCTCGCCTTCCTGCTGTTCCGGCCGCAGGGCCTGTTCGGCGAGAAGATCATCGAGCGGGTGTGAGGATGGCCATGACAAGCCAGGGGGCTTAGCCGATGCTCTACCGCGAGGCCGGGCAATTCAAGTCGAGCTATGCCGCCGACCAGGCGGTCTTCCCGCTCGCCCAGGACCGGATCGGCCTCGGCATCCTCGCCGTCCTCGCCGTCGTCGTCATCCCGCTTTTCGGCAACGACTTCCTGCTCAACGGCGTCATGATCCCCTTCCTGATCTTCACTCTGGCGGCGGTTGGGCTCAACATCCTCACGGGCTATGCCGGCCAGCTCTCGCTCGGCACCGGCGCCTTCATGGGGGTGGGCGCCTATGCCTGCTACAAGCTCACCACCATCTTCCCGGACGTGAACATTCTCGTCCACATCCTGATCTCGGGGTTCTTCTCCGCCGGCATCGGCGTGCTCTTCGGGCTGCCGTCGCTCAGGATCAAGGGCTTCTACCTGATCGTGGCGACGCTCGCGGCGCAGTTCTTCCTCGAATGGTGCTTCATCCGCATCGGCTGGCTCTACAACTACAACGCCTCGGCGGCCATCGAGGTGCCGACCCGCACGTTCCTCGGCATCGCCGTCACCGGCCCGACCGCCACCTCGCTCGCGCGCTACTTCGTGGTGCTGGCGATCGTGCTCGCCATGACCTGGGTCGCCTCGAACCTCGTGCGGGGGCGGGTGGGGCGCTCCTGGATGATGGTGCGCGACATGGACATCGCGGCGGCGCTCATGGGCGTGCGCATGATGCGCACCAAGCTCCTCGCCTTCGCCGTCTCTTCCTTCTATTGCGGGGTGGCGGGGGCGATGCTCGTCTTCCTCTGGTACGGGTCGGCCGAGCCCACGGCCTTCGGCATCCGCGTCTCCTTCCAGATCCTCTTCATGGTCATCATCGGCGGGCTCGGCAGCCTCATCGGCAGCTACATGGGCGCGGCCTTCATGTGGTGCCTGCCCATCCTGCTCAGGAGCGTGCCGGAGGCCTTCGGCCTCTCCATCGGCTCGGCGACGGCGGACCATCTGGTGCAGATGCTGGTCGGCGCCCTCATCATCGCCTTCCTCATCGTCGAACCGCACGGACTCGCGCGCCTCTGGCAGATCGGCAAGCAGAAGTTGAGGGTCTGGCCATTCCCCTACTGACGTGATGAAATGGCCACAACGCCCGCAGAGCGCGCGCTTCAGACGGGCACAGAACGGGAGGATCGAACCCATGAAGCTCAGGCATCTCATTCTCGGCAGCGCCCTGGCTGCCACGGTCGCCGTGCCGGCCATGGTGGCCACCGCCTCGGCCGACCTTTTCGTGCCGCTCCTCACCTACCGCACCGGCCCCTACGCCAATTCCGGCATCCCGATCGCCAACGGCATGCACGACTACCTGAACATGCTCAACGAGCGCGACGGCGGCATCGGCGGCGTCAAGATCGCGATCGAGGAGTGCGAGACCGGCTACACGGCCGAGAAGGGCGTCGAGTGCTACGAGAAGCTCAAGGACAAGAAGCCGCTCGTCCACAATCCCTATTCGACCGCCATCACGCTGCAGCTCATCCCCAAGGCGGCGGTGGACAAGATCCCCGTGCTGTCCATGGCCTATGGCCTCTCGGCGTCGGCGATCGGCAAGGATTTTCCATGGGTGTTCAACCCGCCCGCAACCTATTGGGACGGCGCCTCGGCCATCATCAAATACATCGCCGAGCAGGAAGGCGGGCTTGATGCGCTCAAGGGCAAGAAGATCGGCTTCATCTATCTCGACGCCGGCTACGGCAAGGAGCCGATCCCGCTGCTCGACCAGTTCAAGGGCAAGTACGGCTTCGATGTCGTCTACTATCCCGTGCCCGGCAAGGAGATGCAGAACCAGTCCTCGATCTGGCTCAACGTGCAGCGCGACAACCCCGACTACATGATCATGTGGGGATGGGGCGCCATGAACCCGACAGCCGTCAAGGAAGCCGCCAACGCCGGCTATCCCATGAACAAGTTCTACGGTGTCTGGTGGTCGGGCGGCGACGATGACGCCAGGCCGGCGGGCGACGGCGCCATCGGCTACCGCACGCTCAACTTCAACGGCGTCGGCACCGACTATCCGGCGATCCAGGACATCCTCAAGCTTGTGGTCGAGCCGGGCAAGAGCCAGGTCGACAACAAGAGCCGGGTCGGCGAGAACCTCTATAATCGCGGTGTCATGAACTCGGTGCTGATCGCCGAGGCCATCCGCACCGCGCAGGAGCTCACCGGCAAGAAGGACATCGACGCCACCGACATGCGCCGGGGGCTCGAGCATCTCGACATCACGGCGGATCGCATCAAGGAGATCGGGCTCGAAGGCTTCATGTCGCCCGTCAAGGTCTCCTGCGAGGACCACAACGGCCACCACGCGGTCTACATGCAGGAATGGGACGGCAAGCAGTGGAAGAAGATCTCCGACTGGTTCGATCCCATGAAGGACGTGGTGCGCCCGATGCTTGAGGCGGCGGCGGCCGACTATGTGAGCAAGAACCAGCCGTGGCCCAAGCGAACCGAGTCCTGCGACTGAGGGTCGTTTCACCGTCATGCCAGCGAAGGCTGGCATCCAATAGAGCCAAGCGGACAGGCTTCATTGGACCCCAGCTTTCGCTGGGGTGACGGGCTTACAAGGAGACGCGAGATGGGTGGCGTCGAGAGTCACGCGGCCGACAAATACAGGGCAGTCGCCAGCGCTCCTGCACCCATCCTCGCGCTCGACAATGTCGAGGTCATCTACGACCACGTGATCCTCGTCCTGAAGGGCGTGTCGCTGAGAGTGCCTGAAGGAGGGATCACGGCGGTGCTCGGCGCCAACGGGGCGGGCAAGACCACCACGCTCAAGGCCATCTCGAACCTGCTCCGCGCCGAGCGCGGCGAAGTGACGAAAGGCTCGATCAGCTTCGCGGGCGAGCGCATCGAAAGGCTCAATCCCACCCTCCTGGTCAGGCGCGGCCTCATCCAGGTCATGGAGGGGCGGCACTGCTTCGGCCACCTGACGGTCGAGGAAAACCTCCTCACCGGCGCCTTCACGCGCGGCGACGGACGCTCGGCCATCATGGCGGACATCGAGATGGTCTACGGCTACTTCCCGCGGCTGAAGGAGCGGCGGACCTCGCTTGCTGGCTACACCTCAGGCGGCGAGCAGCAGATGTGCGCCATCGGCCGGGCGCTCATGTCGAAGCCGAAGATGATCCTTCTGGACGAGCCCTCCATGGGCCTTGCGCCGCAACTGGTCGAGGAGATCTTCGAGATCGTGCGGGCGCTCAACGAGAAGGAGCGGGTGTCGTTCCTGGTCGCCGAGCAGAACACCAACATCGCGCTCAGATATGCCACCTACGGCTATATCCTGGAGAACGGACGGGTCGTGCTCGATGGCGCGGCGAGCGAGCTTCGCGGCAACGAAGACGTGAAGGAGTTCTATCTCGGCATCGCCGGCGACGATCGGAAGTCGTTCCGGGAGGTCAAGGCCTACAAGCGGCGGAAACGCTGGCTGGCGTGAGAGTGTCGTTTACTCTACCTTCCCGTGTCATGGCCGGGCTTGATCCGGCCATCTGGCCGGAGCTTTCCCCAGTTGGTTCTGGATGCCCGGCTCAAGGCCGGGCATGACGAATGAAAGAGACCTGCATTTCATGACCCAATCCGAGGAACGCGGCCGGCGCCGGGCGAGGCCCGAGCGGAGCCGTGGGCAGGGCGGTCGCCAGACTGTGCTGCCGCCGCTCGACAATTCCCATCCGCCGGTCGAGTGGCTGGATAGGGAGACGCTCGGGCGCCTCGTTGATGCGGCGTACCGGCTTGTCGAGGAGGCGGGCCTCGAGTTCCGCTCGAAGCGGGTGCTGGAGCTTCTGGAGCGGAACGGCGCCATCGTCGATCACGAGACGCAGATCGCGCGCATTGGCCGCGACATCGTCCAGCATTTCGTGGCGCTGGCGCCCGAGCGCATCCCCATCCATGCCCGCAACCCAGAGCGCGACACCTATCTCGGCGGCAGCCGCATCAACTTCAACACGGTCGGCAGCCCGCCCAACGTCTCCGACATCGAGCGCGGGCGCAGGCCCGGAACCTACGAGGCGCTCTGCGACCTCGTGAAGCTCAACCAGGCGCTGGGCGTGTGCCATTTCGTGGGCGGCGCGGTGGTCGAGCCCATGGACCTGCCGGTGCCGACACGGCACCTCGACAACGCCTATGCGTTGCTCAAATATTCCGACCGGCCGATCATGGTGCGGTCGGTCTCGGCCTTCCGCGCCGAGGACGCCATCGACATGGCGGCGATCGCGCAAGGCCGCACGCGCGAGGAGATGCGGGACAGGGCGGCGGTCGTCACCTCCTTCAACGTCAACTCTCCCCGGCGCGTGGACGAGGAGCTTCTCGACGGGCTCTGGACCTTCGCCGAGAACGGGCAGGTGGTGGCGATCACGCCCTTCACGCTCGCCGGCGCCATGAGCCCGGTGACGGTCGCGGGCGCGCTCGTGCAGCAGACGGGCGAGGCGCTCGCCGTCATCGCGCTCTCGCAGATGATCCGCGCCGGTGCGCCGGTGATGTTCGGCGGCTTCACCTCCAACGTCGACATGAAGTCGGGCGCGCCCGCCTTCGGGACGCCGGAATACGTCAAGGCGGTGCTGGCCGGCGGGCAGATCGCGCGGCATTTCAAGCTCCCCTACCGCTCCTCCAACGTGAACGCCTCCAACGCCGTCGATGCGCAGTCGACCTACGAGAGCGCCATGTCGCTCTGGGCGGTGGTCATGGCGCATGCGCATTTCGTGCATCA
>JBFXDI010000192.1:0-5921 GCA_050181295.1 Parvibaculaceae bacterium
AGGGGGGAAAGGTCGCTATCGTCGCCGTCATGCGAAAGCTTCTCACCATCCTCAATGCAATCATCCGCACCAATACGCCCTGGAAACTCAGCCCCACATAAAGACGGTTGCTCATCCGTCACCGCGCTCCGCGCGCTGCCACCTTCTCCCATCAAGGGAGAAGGGAAGCGGCCTGTTGCGACGCTCCCATCTCCGGCGAGAAGCGCCAGTCTTCCTTCTCCCCTTGTGGGAGAAGATGGCGCCGCGCGCGGCGCGGCGACGGATGAGGGGGAGCGGCCTATCCGCGAATCCGGTTCCAACCAACTTCAACCAACACATCAACCCAGCGAGGATTCCCCATCATGATCAACGACGACGCCGGTTTGCCGGATTCCAATGATGAGCCGGCGAAGGAGCTGGAGGACCGCCCGGCCGCGCCCTGGCTCGCCGAGATCGACGCCGCCTTGCAGCGCGAGGATGCCTGGCGCCAGCGTGGCCGCAAGGTGGTGCAGCGCTATCGCGACGAGCGGGACGGCGGCCAAAGCCTTAGCCGGATAAACATCCTCTGGTCGAACACCGAGGTGCTGAAGGCTGCCCTGTTCACGCGGACGCCGAAGCCGGACATCCGGCGGCGCTTCGCCGACCAGCGGGCCGGCGACGAGGTGGCGCGGACGGCGAGCGAGGTGATCGAGCGGGCGGTCGCCTATTGCGTCGACGCCTATGACATCGAGGGCACCATCGCGGCGGCCGTCGAGGACATGCTGCTGCCCGGGCGCGGCGTCGCCTTCGTCGCCTATGAGCCGGAGATCGAGGAGCTCGGCGAATACGACCCGCCCGGCAATGGCGAAGGCGATGGGAGGAACAACGGCGGCAGCGACGGCGGGGAAGGCGAGGCGGGCGAGGGGCTTTCCGCCCGCATCACCGGGCAGAAGCTCACCGCCGACTATGTCTATTGGGAGGATTTCTGCCATGGCCCGGCGCGCTCGTGGAAGGACGTGCCCTGGGTGGCGCGCCGCCATGCGCTGCGGAAGGACGAGTTCGAGCAGAAGTTCCCGCACGCCCGCGAGGAGGCGGGGCTCGCCTATGCGCTGAAATCGGCCTCCGACGCGCGCCAGGGCGGGGCCGAGGGCGAGCGCTTCGTCGAGGTCTGGGAGGTCTGGTCGAAGCAGGGCCGCGAACGGCTCTATGTCGGCCGCGGCTACCGCCATGTGCTGCAGGCCGACCCCGATCCGCTGAGGCTGCAGGACTTCTTCCCCTGCCCGGAGCCGCTGACCGGCGTCACCACCACCGACACGCTGGAGCCGGTGCCGGAATTCACCCAGTACCAGGACCAGGCGAACGAGCTCGACGCGGTGGCGACGAGGATCAGCCGCCTCATCGGGCAGATGCGCTGGCGCGGCGTCTACGACGCCACCGTCGACCAGGACGGCTCGACGCTGAAGGCGCTGGAGAGCGCCGACGACGGCACGCTGCTGCCGCACGACAATTTCCAGATGCTGCGCGAGAAGGGCGGCATCGACGGCGCCATCGGCTTCGTGCCGATCGAGCGGCTCTACCCGATCGTCGCCCAGCTCGACCGCCAGCGGGCGACGCTGATCCAGGAGATCTACGAGGTCACCGGCATCTCCGACATCATCCGCGGCGCCACCAACCCGAACGAGACCAAGGGCGCGCAGGTGCTGAAGGCGCAGTTCGGCTCCATGCGCATGCAGAAGCGCCAGATGAAGGTGCAGAAATTCATCCGTGACCTCTACCGCCTCAAGGCGGAGATCATCGCCGAACATTTCACTGCCGATATCCTCTCGGAAATGACCGGCATCGATCTCCCCTCGGCGGAGGAGCAGCACCGGCTGAAGGCGCTGGCCGGCTCGGCCTCCGCGCTGCCCGGCCTTGCCGGCGCTCCTCCGCCGCCCGCTCTGCCGCCGCAGATCCTGCGCCGTGCCAACGGCGCCAACTGGGACGAGGTGATGGCGCTGCTCGCCTCCGACCGCCTGCGCGGCTACCGGGTCGACATCGAGACCGACACCACGGTGCTGGTCGACGCGGAGGCGGAGAAGCAGAGCCGCCTGGAATTCATGACCGCGATGAAGGACCTCATCGGCGAGGCCTATGCGGCGATGAGCGCGGCGCCGCAGATGCTGCCGGTGATGCGCGAGCTCTTCCTCTTCGGCGTCCGCTCCTTCAAGCCGGGCCGGGCGCTGGAGGAGACGTTCGAGGCGGCGCTCGACGAGATGGCGCGCAACCTGCCGCAACTGCCGCCGGGCGCGGCGGGGGCGGGCGCAGGCGCCGCCGGAGCAGGGGCCGCCGGCCTCGGCGGGGTCCCCGGCCTCGCGCCGGCGGGGGTCGCGGGCCTCACGCCGGCGAATCTCCCCGGCCTCACGCCGGCGGCTGCGGGCGCCGCGATCCGGGGCCTCGCGGCGCTGCGCGACAGCGAGCGGAAGGCGGTGAAGGACCGCGCCGACACCGCGCTCGCCGAGGCGGCGCTGCAGCAGCGGACGGCGAAGGACACGCGCGAGGCGGCGCTCGCGGCGGAAGAGCTGCGCCTCAGGGCGATGGGGCTTTAGATCAGCGCGGTCTTGACGACGTCTCCGTCGTTCCGGCCGTAGCGAAGCGAAGAGCCGTAACCTCGCGGTATGGGGCAACGTCCCTCCACGAGGATGTGCCGCCCCGATTCCGACCTCGAGGTTCCGGCTCTCCGCTTCGCTACGGCCGGAACGACGGACAATTCAATCAATCAAACGAGAATCGTGGAGTGCGATTCATCGCACCGGCGGCGCTTCGGCGTGGCTCCCGGCGCTCGCCCATGCCGAGAGACCCGCGGTGCGCTTCGGCTCGCTCAGCAGCGCCCCACGGCGCCGTGCATCGGCGGCAATGCCCTCCAACCCACCGATTGAAAGGATCGCACCATGACCTATCCAACCTGGCCGTATTCGGAAGACACACCTGAAGAGATGCGCCGCTATCTCGACACCTACTACGACAGCTTTGCCGGGGCTGATCCGCGCCGCACATCCGCATCGGACGGCATCACCGGCAAGCTCGACCTCAACGCCAATCTCATGCAGCCGCTGACGCTGGACCAGAGCGCCGACCTCGCTGTAAGCGAATACCGCAAGAACTACCGTGCGAAGCATGGGGTTGAGCCGTTCCAGCAGGAATTCAGCCGGGAAAAATACTACGCGGACGGGGGCTCCGCCTTTTTTCCTGCAACAAGCAAAGCCTCCGCGACCGCCACGGCGTTGTCGGGTGCCAGTGGTGGGGATCAGAACACAGCCTTGGAGCGCCCGGTGTCCAACGGTGCTTTGCCCACCGTTGCTCAGCTAGGATCTTCGCCCTCTCGATCTGAGACAGCCACCCAGTCGTCGGCGCCCAAATGGGATTGGGGGCCTATCGGCTTTGTCAAACATTACTATTTCGGCAAAGGAAAGCCGGTTAATCTGAGTGAGATTGGACTAGCGACTCAGTACGAGCAATCGGCTTCGGTGCAGCAAGAGACTGAAAAATTCATGAATGAGGTTCTTGCGTAGGCGCATGACGGCTTTGCGACCGGCCGGAGAGGCGAGACAAATGTCACATGGTCCAGCCCCTCAATGTTCTCTATCGGCAATAGCGCTCCGATGATGTCTGCAGTCTGCGATGGCGAGAAGTGCATCTTCCGGTTCAGTCTAGACGACAAATTCCAGAATCCGGTAGACTTGGGCATCGAGGTCGGCGGGACACCGTACGACATCAATCATAAGTGGACCGTCATTCGCCGCTATAGACAGCCATGACGAATCTTCGCCGACTCGCCATGCCGCTGATGGCAGTCGCAGGCGTTCTCCTTGCTGGATGCTCCCGGTACGAGATCACGCTCGCTCCCGGCTACGCCTTCGTTGCCGATTGGCTGAGCTATGTGACTGGTCCCGGCATTGGGTTGGCGGTGGGCGAAAACGTGACGCGGTACATGCGGTTTGGCAATCATCTCGTCGGGGAACGGGTCGCCGAGAGCGATCCACGCTTCAAGCCCGATCCGCCCGAGACCTACGGCTTCTTCATCCTCGACATGGGGAAGGGCGAACTGCGGGAAGGCATGGACGAGGCGGCGTTCCGCAAGGCGCTCGCCGAGCGCGGCCTGCCGGCCGAGCCCTTCACCGGCATCTGCCGCGGGGCCGACGCGCTCATTCCCTTCCGCTATTTTTGCGATGGCTTCGAGGCGCCGACCTTCGACGCGGCTCGGGGAAAGTCCTCCACGATCAGCGGGCAGTAGGCGGCCACCAAGCCCGACGGTTCTTCTGGGATATGCCACTCTATCACGGCACCGATAGGGATTTTAAGGCTTTTGATCTTTCAAGAGCTGGCGATACGACTCAAGCGTCAACGGCGTATAGCGGAGTATGGTCGGCGGCCGATCCGGAGACGGCACATTACCATGCTCGTCGGGCGGCGGAGCGGTCAGGGGGTAATGAGCAAATATATCCTCTAGTCCATAGGGCCTCGAAGCCTGGGACGATTGATCTTCAGGGCGGGGAGAGGATGCACGAGATTGCTGCGACATTGTCCTACCTCTGGGCTCGCGACTACGACGCTGTGCTGATCCGAAATTATACATCGCCCGAGACAGGAAAGAAAACGTCCATCCTCGTAGTGAAAGATCCTTCGCAACTGCGCACGCCCTGGGCTGCCTTTGATCCCGCTAGGCGAGACAGCAACGACCTGCTTTCTGTCCGGGGCCTTCCTTTTCCGCACATTGTGATCGAGGAGACGCCTTCGAGATCGCCTTATGATGACGAAGAGTTCCAGCAGGCGTATCGAGAAGGCCGTGCCTCCTGACGTAGCTGGACGCCGCTTAAGATAGGAGAGCGCGATGGTGGAGGGATATGACAAGCGAGGATGGTCCCGTTTCACCGCTGTCCTGCGACGGACAAGTGCGATCGCTCTCTTGCTCACTGCCTCAGGATGCAGTCGCTACGAAATTCCGCTTGCACCCGGCTATTCCTTCATTACCGACGTGGTTGGCTATATCGCCGGGCCGAGAGGAGTCCGACCCGCGCCCGACGTGATCCGGTACATGCGCCTCGGTTCGATTGTCGTCGGTGAGCGGGTCATCGAGACCGACACCTCCCTTCCGCCTGACCCGCCCGAGACCTACGGCTTCTTCATCCTCGACATGGAGAAGGGCGAACTGCGGGAAGGCATGGACGAGGCGGCGTTCCGCAAGGCGCTCGCCGAGCGCGGCCTGCCGGCCGAGCCCTTCACCGGCATCTGCCGCGGGGCCGACGCGCTCATTCCCTTCCGCTATTTTTGCGATGGCTTCGAGGCGCCGACCTTCGGTGCCGCGCGGGGAAAATCCTCCACCATCAGCGGGCGCTAGGCCCGGGAGAGGCGGCTGGGTCTGCCTGCCTCACAGAAGGAATCCGACATGCCGAGATGGATATGGGACGGCCGGCGCGGGGCGCTCGTGCCGGCGCAGGTGTATGAGGCGGCGAAGGCGGCGGAGCGCCATGGCCGCGCCTTCGGCGTGATGCCCGACATCGCCCCCTTCCGCTCGCCGATCGACGGCGCCGAAATCTCCTCGCGCTCGTCGCTGCGGGCCCATGAGCGGCGCCACCGCGTGCGCCAATGCGGCGAACTGAAGAGCGTCGCCGATTTCGACAACCGGAAGGTCAAGCCGTTCCGCTCGGTGACGGAGGGATGGTGAGGGCGAGCAACGGGCCGCAGCTTCAACCTCCCCCTTGTGGGGAGGTCCAAGGCGGCGAAGCCGGCTTGGGGTGGGGGTAGTGCCCGCCACGGATGCTGAGTGTGTTGAGGGCACTACCCCCACCCCAAAACGCTTCGCGTTGTCCGACCGGTCACATAGGTAACAGTTTGATCCGATCACATGGGTAACACTTTTGGATCGGTTCCAGGCTTGTTGACCTGGGATTGGGAGGTATCCTTCTTGAACTTCCCGGCTCGGTCGA
>JBFXDI010000193.1:0-5743 GCA_050181295.1 Parvibaculaceae bacterium
CGGCTCGCGGCACTCGCTACCGCAGCCTATGCCGCGCCGGGCTTCCTCGCGCAACGCACGCCCGGGAGGCTGCTTCCGGAGGAGGACTGGATCGGTTTCGAAGACAGCCTCGGCCATCTCCTGTCGGCGGATTGGTTGCGCCGGAATGTCGACGGCGGCCGGATCGTCTGCCGCGCCAACTCGCTTCTGGCGCTGAGAGAGGCGGCGCGGGCGGGCATGGGCGTGGCGGCGCTACCCTGCTATCTCGCCGATCCGGACTCGGATCTTCGGCGCATAGGCGGCCCAATCGCCGAGATGGAGGTGTCGCTGTGGCTTCTGACCCATCCTGACTTGAGGCGGGTTGCTCGGGTGCGTACCGTCATCGACTTCCTGGCCGAGGCTCTCGCGCAGCACCGGAGCCTGATCGAGGGCAGAGATAGCCGGGAATGAAGACGCGGAGCGACTTCAGCATTCCATTCGCGTTCGTCGCGTCAGAAGATGCCCACGGTCAGGTCGGCCGTTTGGCGGCTGGCGCGGTCAACGTTGCCGCCTACCGAGGCATTGAGCTCTATCCGGATATCGACGCGGTAGAGCCCGGGCCCGCGGGTCTCATAGTCCTGACTGCCGTTTCCGGACGCCGATATCGGACCGACCACGGCCGATCCTTTAGCGTCCTTCAGCGGCTCGTTCTGCCAGTCCAGCGCTTTGATGACGGCGCCCGTCGCGGGCATATCGCGCCATGTCACGCGCAGCAGCGGGGACTTCTGAGATCGGGCGATGATGAAAATCGTCCCTGTCAGATCGGCCGAAGCGGTCGCGCTGGTGTCATGCCCGGTCTTGCCGACCACTTTTCCGAGCGCGCAACCCGCCGCCGTGACGTAGTGCCCGCCATGCGCCTCGATGTCGAAGCTCAGGCGCAGATTGCCTTCGGAGGTCGATTCCACGCGCGCGGTGGCCTTCGCACCGGAGGTCTTCCGCTCGAAACCGTCATCGCATTCGCTGGTTTCGGTGCCGGTTGCCGCCAGCTCGGCCGTCTCGTTGAGGGCCTTGCTCACCGTCCGCAGATCACCGATGTGGCCGCTGCCGCCTCCGCCGCCAATGCCGACCGTCGCGTTGCCATCGGCATTGAATAAGATGGCCTGTTCGCAAACCTGCTCGTTCGCGAAGATGTCGGCGGGAAGCAGCCTGACACCGACCACTCGCGGGTCCGTTGCCTTCAGCGTGGCATCGGTCGTGCTCTTGATGTCGGAGCGAGCCCCGAGGCTGGCGCTAAACGCTTCCGCCTTCGCTGCGGCATCAAGTGAGAGCATGGAATTGTTCGTATCGTAGAACCTGTAGCTCAATCCTTTCGCGACCAGCGTGGTCGCGATGACCTGATACTGTCGAGAGCGGATGCGGTCCACGCACTCCTTGACGAACGAACAGCTTTTGACGGCTTGAACAGCCAGGTTCTCATCGATCTGCGATACCCACGCCTCGTCGCTCGCGAGTTCGACCTTCTGCACGTCGGACCATTCCGGGCCCGCCTTGATGGCGGCGCCGTAAAGCTGCGGAACCTCGACGTCGGCGCCTTCCTTCAGGCTGCCGTTCGTTTCGTAGGAGAACTGAGGAATGGAGACACCGGCGCGGGCCTTGACCACGTCCGCCAGAGCCTCCGCCCCGCGTACGAGGCAGCTCGAGTCGGTAATGGAAGCGACCGGCAGATCGAGACGGTCGGTCGCCGGATTGGCGCTGGGCTGGTAGTTGACGATGGACCCCGGATGGACAAACTCGTCGGACGCGAGCGTCGTGACGCACTTCATCTTCTGCTGGTCGCGGACAAATTCACAAAGCCGGTCGGCAACGATGACAGGCTTCCGTGGCCAGAAGTGCCACACAGAAATTCCAACGACGCCAAGAACAACGATTGCCAGAACAACGTATGCTGCGCGTCGCTTGTTCATGCGTAACCCCCCGGCCGCTGAAATCGAGAGCTTCAAGGCCTAACGCAACACGACGAAGGCAGAGATGGCCAGGAATGAGATGTGCGGGGGAGCTATTTCAGCATTCCACCGCAACGGCGGGTTCACCCCTCCGGGTGGGGCCGGCGGTCCCTCGGTGCCGTCTCGCGGGTGACGGCCTCGAGCCTGCGTGTCGCGGCTTCGAGCCGCTCGGCCACCTTCTCCTCCAGCTCCTGGCCCTGCTTCACCGCGCCGTTGCGCGAGACGCGCATGGCCGCGATCTGGTCCTGCAGCTCCTCGATCTTGCGCAGGCCCTCCGCCAGCTTGTCGGCGATGACGAGGCCCGCCATCAGGAGCAGCCGCGTGTCGCCCACCTGGCCGACCGAGCGCTGGATCGTCACCACCTCCTGGTCGATGAGCTGCGCCAGCTCCGACAGGTGCTCCTCCTCGCCGTCGGCGCACTGCATGGCGTAGCCCCGCCCGCATACCGTCACCACGACCTGGCCCATCGCTTTCCTAACTCCTCGCTACCCTTCGCGCATGATCGGGAGCCCCAGTACCAAGCCCCCGCTTCGCGCCGGACCCGTCCGGCATCATGCCTTGCCCCAATCCGACGGACGCCCCGCGCGCGTCCGCCTCTGCCGCCTGCCTCTTCAAGAGTGGAGCATGATCTCGTCGAAAAAGCGCTTCACGCCTTTCCGGGTCATGCCCTACTCCCCAAGCACGTTGCGGATGCGGGCCATGGCGTTGTCCACGTGCCGCGCCGCCTGCCTTCCGGCTTCCGCGAGCGCGCTCGCCTTGGCGCGCACCGCGTCCAGCTCCTCGGCCATGCGCGAGCGGTCGGCGCGCAGCGCATCCGCCTCGCTCTTGGCCTGCGTCAGCGAGGCCTCGCGTTCGTGCCAGCGCACCATCGAGGCCTCGAGCTGCCGCAAGGCAGCCTCGAAGCGGTCCAGCGCCTCCTCGATGTTCTGGACTTGCGTCATCCGCTCAAAACCCCGGGCGGCCGCAATCGGCGGCGCGCCGCACCCGAATTGATGACATTTAGGGCCCGCGCCAGCCGAGCGTCAACAAAAGAGGGCGGGTTACGCGCGCTTCCGTGGTGGCCGGCAAACTGTTCTGCGTCATTGCCGGGCCTGACCCGGCAATCCTTTTGGCGGTCGAGCGTGGGCCTGAAAAGGATGGCCGGCTCGGAGGCCGGCTATGACGAATGGGGAGAGCCGGCCATGCCGACGAAGGCAGGGCCTGAAAGGGCGGGGGCCGCCGGTGCCCCTTCCAGGCCGTGGATGCCTTGCGCCCCGCCATTGACAGGGTGGGGGCGGATGCTATGTCTCGGGCCGTTCCTCAAGCACGGTTCCCGCCCCATGTCCCTCTCCGCCCAGGCCGAAGCGCCCCGCGCCGGCGCCCCGGCCTTCGATGCCAAGAAGCACCGCGACATGGCGAACGCCATCCGGGCGATCTCCATGGACGCGGTCGAGGCCGCCAATTCCGGCCATCCGGGCCTGCCCATGGGCGCCGCCGACATCGCGACCGTGCTCTTCTCGCGCTTCCTCAAGTTCGACCCCCGCACCCCCGACTGGGCCGACCGCGACCGCTTCGTGCTCTCGGCCGGCCACGGCTCGATGCTCCTCTATTCGCTCCTCCATCTCCTCGGCTACGAGGACATGACCATCGAGGAGCTGAAGAATTTCCGCCAGCTCGGCTCGAAGACGGCGGGCCACCCCGAATATGGGCATGCGGCCGGCATCGAGACGACGACGGGCCCGCTCGGCCAGGGGCTCGCCAACGCCGTCGGCATGGCGATCGCCGAGCGGCACCTCCAGGCCGAGTTCGGCGACGGGCTCGTCGATCACCGCACCTATGTGCTCGTGGGCGACGGCTGCCTCATGGAGGGGATCTCGCAGGAGGCGATCAGCCTCGCGGGCCACCTCAAGCTCTCGCGCCTCGTCGTGCTCCTCGACGACAACGGCATTTCCATCGACGGCAAGGTGAGCCTGTCGGACTCGACCGACCAGCTCAAGCGCTTCGAGGCTTCGGGCTGGGCGGTCTCGCGCATCGACGGGCACGACCCGGAGGCCATCGCCGCGGCACTCGAGGCGGCGCAGGTCGCCGACCGGCCGAGCCTCATCGCCTGCAAGACGGTGATCGGCTACGGCGCCCCCAACAAGCAGGGCGGCGCCGGCGTGCACGGAAGCCCGCTCGGGGCGGCGGAAGTCGAGGCGGCGCGCAAGACGCTCGGCTGGGCGCACGCGCCCTTCGAGGTGCCCTCCGACATCCGCGACGCCTGGCGGATCGCGGGGCTCAAGGGCTGCCGCGAGCGCAAGGCCTGGGACGAGCGGCTGAAGAAGGCGCCGGCCGAGATCCGCTCCGAGTTCGAGCGGCGCATGCGCGGCGACCTGCCGGCGAAGCTCGCCTCGACGCTTTCCGACTACCGCCGCAAGCTCGCCGAGACGCCGCCCTCGACCGCCACCCGCAACGCCTCGCAGGACGCGCTCGAGGTCATCAATCCGGTCGTGCCCGAAACGCTCGGCGGCTCGGCCGACCTCACCGGTTCCAACAACACCAAAACCAAGGGGCTTAGCCCGCTCACCGCCAGCGACTATGCCGGCCGCTACATCCACTACGGCATCCGCGAGCACGGCATGGCGGCGGCCATGAACGGCATGGCGCTGCATGGCGGCGTCATCCCCTATGGCGGCACCTTCCTCGCCTTCACCGACTACTGCCGGCCCGCCATTCGGCTCGCGGCGCTCATGGGCCAGCGGGTGGTGCTCGTGATGACGCACGATTCGATCGGCCTCGGCGAGGACGGGCCGACGCACCAGCCGGTCGAGCACATGGCGGCGCTCAGGGCCATCCCCAACCTGCGCGTCTTCCGCCCCTGCGACGCGGTCGAGACGGCCGAATGCTGGCAGCTAGCGCTCGAGACGCGCGATGCGCCCTCCGTGCTCGCCCTCACGCGCCAGAAGCTTCCCCCGGCGCGCAGGAAATTCGACAAGGACAACCTCTCGGCCCACGGCGCCTATGTGCTGGCCGAGGGCGGGGAGGGAGAGGCCGAGGCGGTCGTCTTCGCCACGGGCTCGGAGGTCTCGATCGCGCTCAAGGCCTGCGAGATGCTCTCGGCCGAAGGCTGCCACATCCGCATCGTGTCGGTGCCGAGCTTCGAGCTCTTCGAGCGGCAGGACGAGGCCTACAAGGCCTCCGTGCTCGGGAGCGAGAAGACGCGCATCGCCGTCGAGGCGGGGATCCGCATGGGATGGGACCGCTTCATCGGCCCGGACGGCACCTTCATCGGCATGGCCGGCTTCGGCGCTTCGGGGCCTTACGAGAAGCTCTATGCCCATTTCGGCATCACGGCGGAAGCGGTGGTCAAGGCCGTGAAGGCCGGCCGACGCTAGAGTTCCACTTTCTTTTCGAGGAGGCCATGGCGGCGTTCAGGACGCTCGACGACATCGATGTGAAGGGTAAGCGCGTGCTCGTGCGCGTGGACCTCAACGTGCCGATCGAGGACGGCGTGGTCCGGGACCTGACCCGCATCGAGCGCGTGGCGCCGACCATCCGGGAGCTCGTCAAGAAGGGCGCCGCGGTGATCGTGCTCGCACATTTCGACCGGCCGAAGGGCAAGGTCGTTCCGTCCATGTCGCTCAGGCCCGTGGCGCCGGCGCTCGCCAAGGCCATAGGGCAGGAGGTCTCCTTCGGCGACACCGACTGGCAGGACGGCAAGGCCGAGGCCGCCGCCAAGGCCATCAGGCCCGGCTCCATCCTGCTTCTGGAGAACACGCGCTTCCATCCGGGCGAGGAGAAGAACGACGCCGCCCTCGCCAGGA
>JBFXDI010000194.1:0-5653 GCA_050181295.1 Parvibaculaceae bacterium
CCGCTCCGAGCGCGGGAGATCCGGCAGATCGGGCCGGCCGACGGCGAGATAAAGCGACATGGCGATGATGGGCACGAGCGCCGCCGAGGCGAGGAACACGGGCCTGCGCCCGGAGACAGACGCCGGCGAACCGGCCTCGGCCGTCCCTTCCGCCTTGAGAAGGCGGCGGGCCACCTCGTTGCGGGCGGCTTCGGCGTCGGCCGCCGAGAGGACGCCCCGCGCCTGGTCACGCTCGAGTTCGGCGAGCTGGTCGCGGTAGACGGCGAGCGTCGGGTCGCCACGCTCTCCCCCGCGGCGCGCCAGCGGCCAGGCGAGCGCCGCCAGCACGGCTGCGGTCAGCACCGCGAATATGACCCAGATCAGCAACATCGGGCGCCAAGATAGCCCATATTCCGCACCCCGCGCCACGATGCGGCGACACGCCGCTTCCCCGAAGCATTCGCGAACACCCCCTCCCCTTCCCCTCCCCACAAGAAGGGGGAGGGAGAAGGCCTCCACGACCACCACATAATTCTCCCTCCCCCTCGATGGGGGAGGGCCGGGGTGGGGGTGAGGGTCCGTGTCGCAGTTTCCGCGAAGGTGGTCGCTCCATGCTGGAGGCAGCGGGTAACCGATGATAGGGTCCGCCCGCCGTTCGGGAGGGCCTCAAGCCACATCGCAGTCCATGAAGCGCTATTCCATCTTCTCGCTGGCGCGCAACGCGCTCAACTACCACAAGGACTGGGACCGCGCCTGGCGGAGCCCGGAGCCCAAACCCGCCTATGACGCCGTCATCGTCGGCGCGGGCGGCCACGGGCTCGCAACCGCCTACTACCTCGCCAAGCGGCACAAGCTCACCAACATCGCGGTGGTGGAGAAGGGCTGGCTCGGCGGCGGCAACACCGGCCGCAATACCACCATCATACGCTCGAACTACCTGCAGGACCCCTCGATCGCCATCTACGAGCTGGCGCGCGCGCTCTACGAGGACCTCTCGCAGGAGCTCAACTTCAACGTCATGTTCTCGCCCCGCGGCGTGCTCATGCTCTGCCAGACCGAGCACGAGCTCCGCGCCTTCAAGCGCACCGCGCACGCCAACCGGCTCGCGGGCCTCGACTGCCGCATGGTGACGCCGGCCGAGGTCAAGCGCATCGTCCCCATCATCAACGACGACCCTTCCGCGCGCTATCCGATCCTCGGCGCCTACTACCAGCCGCGCGGCGGCACCGGCCGGCACGATGCCGTCGCCTGGGGCTATGCCAGGGGCGCCGACGCGCTCGGCGTCGACATCATCCAGAACTGCGAGGTCCTCGGCATCGAGCGGGAAGGCTCCCGCGTCACGGGGCTTCGCACCACGCGCGGCGACATCCGCACCAAGAAGATCGCGGTGGTGGCCGCCGGCCATACCTCCGTCATCATGGAGATGGCGGGCCAGCGCATGCCGATCGAGAGCGTGTGCCTGCAGGCGCTCGTCTCGGAGCCCATCAAGCCGGTGCTGGACGTGGTCGTCATGGCCAACACGGTGCATGGCTATATGAGCCAGTCCGACAAGGGCGAGCTCGTGGTCGGCGGCGGCGCGGACCCCTACAACAACTATTCCCAGCGCGGCTCCTTCCCGGCGCTCGAGCACACGGTGACGGCGCTGGTCGAGACCTTTCCAATCATCTCCAGGCTCCGCATGCTCCGGATGTGGGGCGGCATCGTCGACATGACGGGCGACCGCTCGCCCATCATCGGCAAGACAGATGTCGAGGGCCTCTATGTCAACTGCGGCTGGGGCACGGGCGGCTTCAAGTCCATTCCGGGCTCCGGCTTCGTCTTCGCCGACACCATCGCCAACGACCGCCCGCATCCGATCGCCGAGCCCTTCGGCTTGAACCGCTTCCTCGAAGGCCGGCTGATCGACGAAAGCGTCGCGGCCGCCGTGGCGCATTGATCCGGGGGAAGACATGCTGACGATCACCTGTCCCGTCTGCGGGGTCGAGGGCGAGGAAGGCGACTTCCACTATGGCGGCCAGGCGCATGTGCGCCGTCCGGCCACGCATGATCCCGCGCAGGTCTCCGACAGGGAGCAGCGCGACTACCTGTTCAACCGCCACAACCCCAAGGGCCTGCATTTCGAGCGCTGGCGCTGCGACCGCGGCTGCGGCAAGTGGTTCCACGCGGCGCGCGACACGGTCACCCTCGACTTCCGCGCCACCTATGGCATCACGGAGCTGCCTCCCGCCGACCTCATGCGCGAGGCCAAGGGCTTCTGGGCGGAGTATTTCCGCGAGCGCCTCTCCGCCGGGGGGACGAAGGAATGACCGGCAAGCCCTATCGCATCCCGGGCCAAGGTCGGCTGATCGATCGCGGCAAGCCCCTCTCCTTCACTTTCGACGGGCGCCGCCTCACCGGCTATGCCGGCGACACGCTCGCCTCGGCGCTGCTTGCCAACGGCCAGCGCCTCATCGGCCGGAGCTTCAAGTACCATCGGCCGCGTGGCCTCGTGGGCCTGGGGTCGGAGGAGATGAACGGCCTCGTCGGCGTCGGCGAGGGCGCGCGCCACGAGCCCAACCTCCGGGCCACCCAGGTCGAGCTCCATGACGGCCTCGTGGCGGTGAGCCAGAACCGCTGGCCCTCGCTCGACTTTGATCTGGGCGCGCTCAACAACCGCCTGTCGCGCCTCTTCCCCGGCGGCTTCTACTACAAGACCTTCATGTGGCCGCGGGCCTTCTGGAAGTCACTCTACGAGCCGGTCATCCGCCGCGCCGCCGGCCTCGGGCATGCGCCGACGGACCGCGATCCCGACACCTACGAGCAGGTGCACGTCCATTGCGACGTGCTTGTCGTGGGCGGCGGCGTCGCGGGGCTTGCGGCGGCGGAAGCTGCTGCGGCTTCAGGCGCGCGCGTCATCCTCGCGGACGAGAACCCGCGCTTCGGCGGGCTCTCCGACATCTCCGGCGCGACCATCGACGACAGCCCCGCCGAGGCCTGGGCGGCGACGGCTGCGGCCAGGCTCGCGGCGGCCGACAACGTCCACGTCCTCAGGCGCACCACGGCGGTCGGGCATTTCCATCACGGCCATGCGCTGCTCTTCGAGCGCGTCGCCGAGCACGATCCGGCGCTGCTTGCAGCCGGCGCGCCGCGCCACCGACTGTGGAAGGTGCGCGCGAAGGAGGTCGTGCTCGCGACCGGCGCCATCGAGCGGCCGATCGCGTTCGCCAACAACGACCGTCCGGGCGTCATGCTGGCGTCGGCCGCGCGGGGCTACGTCGCGCGCTACGGGGCGGCGCCGGGCTTGATCGGCGTCGTCTTCACCAACAACGACGACGCCTACCGCACAGTCCTGGCGCTCAAGGCCGCGGGCGTCGGCATCGCGCGCATCATCGACAGCCGCGCGGCACCGAAGAGCGCGCTTGTCGAAGAGGCAAGGGGGGCCGGAATCGAGATCGCCTTCGGCTCGGCCATCGCCGGCGTCGAGGCAGGATCGGGCGGCCGGTCCATCGAGGCCGTCAAGGTCGCGCCCTGGCGCCCGGGCCGCGGCCGCGTCGTCAACGAGAGGCGCATCGCCTGCGACTTCGTCGCCGTCTCGGGCGGCTGGAACCCGGCGGTGCATCTGTGGTGCCACAACGGCGGCAAGCTCGCCTTCGACGAGACGCTCCAGGCGCTGAGACCCGACCGGCATCACGACGCCATCCGCGCCGCCGGCGCCTGCAACGGGACGTTCGGCACCAAGGCCTCGATCGAGGAAGGCCACGCCGCCGGCGAGGCCGCTGCGAGGGCTGCGCGTGGCAACTCCCCCTCCCCACAAGGGGGAGGGGAGCACCTTTCTTCTCCCTCCCCCTCGACGGGGGAGGGTCGGGGTGGGGGTGAGGAGTCTCGCTCCGGCGAGGGTGACGTGCAGGCAGCCCCGCTCGAGCCCATCTGGTTCGCGCCGGCGACCGGCAAGTACAACGAAGGCAACAAGCACTTCGTCGACCTCCAGAACGACGTGACCGCCGCCGACCTCGAGCTCGCCCAGCGCGAGGGCTACGAATCGGTCGAGCACACCAAGCGCTACACCACCTGGGGCATGGCGACCGACCAGGGCAAGACGTCGAACATCCTCGGCCTCGGCGTCCTCTCGGAGGCGACCGGGAAAGCCATCCCCGAGATCGGCGTCACCACCTTCCGGCCACCCTACACGCCCTTCTCCTTCGGCTCGATCGCCGGCAGCCATGTGGGCCCGCTGTTCCTGCCCGTGCGGCGCACCTCAATCTTCGACTGGCACGTCGCTCAAGGCGCCCAGTTCGAGCCCGTGGGCCAGTGGCGCCGCGCCTACTGCTATCCCAGGGCTTCGGAAGACCGGCACCAGGCGATCAACCGCGAGATCCTCGCCGCCCGCCGCAAGGTGGGGCTGCTCGATGCCTCCACCCTCGGCAAGATCGAGATCAAGGGGCCGGATGCCGCCCGCTTCCTCGACCTCGTCTACACCAACACCTTTTCGACGCTGAAAGTCGGGCGCGCCCGCTACGGCCTCATGCTGAACGAGCTCGGCTTCGTCATGGACGACGGCGTGACGGTCCGGCTCGGCGAGGACCATTTCCTCATGCACACGACGTCCGGAGGCGCGGACCGCATCGCCGCCTGGCTCGAGGAATGGCTCCAGACCGAATGGACGACGCTCAAGGTCTATGTCACGCCCGTCACCGAGCAGTGGGCGCAGTTCGCCGTCGCCGGTCCTGAGGCCCGCAAGGTCCTGGAGAAGCTCGGCGGCGGTATCGACTTCTCCCCGGAAGCCTTCCCCTTCATGTCCTTCAAGGAGGGCACGCTCGGCTCCTACCCCGTGCGCGTTTTCCGCATCAGCTTCTCGGGCGAACTCTCCTACGAGGTCGCGGTGCCGGCGAATTTCGGACGCGGTCTCTGGGACGCGCTCGTCGCCGCGGGCCGGGAATACGGGCTCGAGCCCTACGGCACGGAGGCGCTGCATGTGCTCCGCGCCGAGAAGGGCTTCATCGTGGTCGGCGATGAGACCGACGGCACTGTCACGCCGGAGGATGTCGGCCTCTCGGGCCTCGTCTCGAAGAAGAAGTCCGACTTCATCGGCAAGCGGTCGCTCGAGCAGGCGTTCCTGAAGTCGGCCGGTCGCAAGCAGCTAGTCGGCCTCCTCACCGAGGATCCGAAGGAGGTGCTCCCCGATGGCGCCTACGCGGTCGCGGAGGTCAAGTCCGCGCCGCCCATGCAGATGATCGGGCAGGTCACCTCCACCTACTGGAGCCCGACGCTCGAGCGCTCGATCGCCATGGCGCTGATCGCCGACGGGCGGGCGCGCATGGGCGAGACGCTCTCCTTCCCGCTTAAGGACAAAGTCGTGAAGGCGAGGATCGTGGAGCCCGTCTTCTACGACAAGGAAGGGCTGAGGCAGAATGGCTGAACCCGTGTTCATGAGCGCACTTTCGGGCACTGCCATGGCGCCCGGCCTCTCGATCTCGGTCCGCGAGATTTCCGACCGCGGCATGATCGATCTCAGGGGCGACCCGAAGGATGCGGCCTTCCGACAGGTGGTCGAGCGAGTGCTGGGTGTCGCACTGCCGGCAACGCCCCGGACGTCGTCCCCCTCCCCACAAGGGGGAGGGGAGCAATCCTCTTCTTCTTCCTCCCCCTCACCCGGCCTGTCGGCCACCCTCTCCCTCCGAGGGGGAGAGGGGCTGGG
>JBFXDI010000195.1:0-5632 GCA_050181295.1 Parvibaculaceae bacterium
CTGAAATAGAGTGTATCCTTGAAGGCCGAGCCGCTGACGCCCTGCTGCTCAAGCCAGACCGTCCATCCCGGCTGGTTGATGACCTGCAGCAGCGTATGCTCACCGATATCCCGGAGCACGAAGCCGTCGCTGCCGGGCTCCGCAAGCGACGGGCTGCAGAGCCCGAGAATCGGCTCCCTCGCGATCAGCTCGGCATGCGCGCCCTCCCAGTGGCCCCGTCCCCAGCGGATGGCGACGTCGATGTCCTGCCGATTGAAACTCACGGGGTCTGTCGAAGAGAGCAGCGTCACGCGGATGTTGGGATGGACCTCCATGAAATGCTTGAGACGCGGGGCGAGCCATTTCGATGCAAAGGCCGGCGAAGCGTTCAGGCAGAGGACCGTCGGCGCCTCCGGATCGGCAAGCTTGCCGCAAGCGCGCGCCATCATGTTGAGCGCTTCAACAACGGTTCCGGCGAGCGCCGTGCCCTCCCGCGTCAGCTCAAGCCCTCGCGGAAGGCGGCGGAACAGGCGAACGTCGAGGAACTCCTCGAGCTGGCGGATCTGCTGGCTGACCGCCGACTGCGTCACCAGCAGCTCGTCCGCGGCCGCGGTGAAGCTCAGGTGCCGAACGGCAGCGTCGAAGGCGCGGAACAGATTGAGCGGCGGGAGGCGGCGCCCTGCCCGCGGCGAACGGCTGGTCGTGCCTGCCTTCGCCGAGCTCGTCGAGCCGGGCGGCTGCACCGTCTCACGCCTCATTGATCCGCTACCTGGCGATCATATCAGATGCAGCTTCCCGTATCCGGCCTTCCCCGTCAAATCCCTCAGGCTGCATCGGAAAGGGTGGGATTCTGCAGGATCGGCTCGAGCTGAGGCAGGACATGGGCGCCGAAGCGCTCCATGGAGGCCAGCGTCTCCCGCCGGCCTATGCCAGCAAAGCCCATGAAACAGGAAAGATGGGTCGGGCGGATCGCGTCGATCTCTTCCGCAAGCTTCTCAGCGCAGTAGGGGGCGCTTCCGATAATCGCGTTATCGAGGAAATTGTCGAGCGGCGGCTCGTCAAAGAAGGGCATCAGCCGCACGAACGGGCCGTCCTTGTCGACGGCATTGCTGGTGAGCGTCCGATCGGCCCGGGCAAGGTTTCTGACGCAAGCGGCCGCGTGCAAAGCGTCCTCCCTGTCCTCCGTCACGTAGACAAAACGCTGCACGGCCAGCGGCATGGCGGCGACATCACCGCCGGCAGCCTCCCAGGCGGTCTCCATCCTGCGCCTGATCTCCAGCGCCGAGGCCAAGCCGCGATGGCCGAAGCTCATGAAGGGCGTGTGGCCCCCACGCGCCATGCGCGCGACGATGGAGGGCTGCGTGCTCACGACGAACATCTCTGGCGGCTCGAGCCCGAAGGGCCGCATCGGAAGCTCGGTCGGGGGAATATCGAAGAAGCGTCCTGCGTACTCCACGGCGCCGGTCCGCAGGCCCATCTCCAGGATGTCCCAGGCCTCCAGCATGATGTCATGCTTGTGCGCGGGGTCGATGCGAAACCGGCTGAACTCATGGGGCTGGTAGCCGCAGCCCAGCCCGAGTACCAGGCGTCCACCCGTCAGCAGGTCCGCGAAGGCCACCTCCTGCACGAGCCGCAGAGGATTGTGGAACGGGAGGGGTAGCACCGCGGGCCCAAGCCGGATCCGCTTGGTGACAGGCACCATGCGCGTGACCATCATCAGGGCTGACGGGCATATGGAGTGGTTCGTGAAATGGTGCTCCGCGAACCAGGCGATGTCGAAGTTCAGATCCTCGGCCATCTGGACCATGTCGACTGTCGTCTGCACCACCGAAGCGGGCGAGGTGTTGCGGTCGTACAACCCCATGAGGCTGAAGAGCCCAAGCTTGATCATCTGGCGTCTCCTTCGGGTGAACACTAGCACGCTCGCGGCGGCGTCTCCCAATTAGAGACACTGGAGCAGGCAGTAGCCGGACTTATCTCGCAGTACCCAACAGTCCCGCTAATGCCTGCATTATATTTTGGCGTTTGCCGCTCGCCACGAACCGGACAATCCTCCGGGGACACATAAGTGCTTTCCATGCGGAGAGGGTTGTCTATGGCGTCTGATGCGCGCGAACTGGAAGGTAAAACCGCGATCGTGACGGGAGGCGCGAAAGGGCTCGGTCGCGCCATCACGGAGCTTTTCGTCCAGCGCGGCGCGCGCCTGGCGGTGATCGACATTGACGCGGCAGCCCTCTCGGACCTCGAAAGATCATTCAAGGGAAGCGTAACGGCCGTGCCCGGCGACATCAGGCGGCAGCCTGGCGCGCGGGCCGCGGTCGCGGAGGCAGCCAAGGCGCTCGGTCATGTCGATATCCTGATCAACAATGCCGGCGTCTATCCCCGGAAGCCGATCTTCGAGATCGACGACGAGACGTGGGACTTCGTCTTCGACGTCAATCTGCGCGGCATGTATCACGTCACGGCCGCCACCATCCCTCTCATGCAGTCGAGAAAGTCGGGGCGCGTCGTCTCCATCGCCTCGATCGACGCCTATATTCCCTATCCGAAGAACGCGCATTATTCGGCAGCCAAGGCCGGGGTCATCAGCTTCACGAAGTCCTTTGCAGCGGCCTGCGCCGAAGACCAGATCCTCGTCAACGCGGTGTCTCCCGGCGCCATCGCGACCCAGCAGTTGAGAGACCTCGGAATCCTCGCCGACATCGAGCGCGGCGTTCCGATCGGCCGCGCCGCGGACGCAAGCGACATCGCCGAGGTCGTCGGCTTCCTTGCCAGCGATCGCAACCGCTACATGACCGGCGAGACGGTGATCGCGAGTGGCGGGATCCTCATGTACTGAGCCGCTCAAAGGCAGGTCCAAGCGCACTGACCTGCCGGACAAGAAGATGTGCGCCACAAATGGGGAGTTGCACATGGGCAAGAAGCCATCGACTGACATTCTGCAGCCTCTGGGCGGGCAATGGTCCCGCCGCGACCTCATGAAGGGCACCGCCGCTACGGCAGCCGTCTTCGCTGTCACGGGCTTCCCGGCCGTTCTGCGCGCGAAGCCGAGCAGGCTTACCATCCCCAATCCCGGTGGCGCCATCGAGGAGGCGTTCAAGGCCGCCTATTTCGACACCTTCACCAAGAAAACGGGCATCGAGATTTCGGGCGCGCCTTACGCCGACACCGCCAAGATCAAGGCGATGGTGGAGAACAATGCCGTCGATACCGACGTCATCTTCACGGACGCCGCGGATGCGGCTGTCCTGGCACGGCAAGGACTTCTCGAGCCTATCGACTACGGCGTGATCGACAAGTCGAAACTCCTGCCCGAGGCAGGAAAGGAGTTCTACCTGCTGGCCGACGTCGCCGCCTACGCCATGGCCTGGAACACGAAGGCCCTCACCGCCGATACGCGCCCGAAGAGCTGGGCCGAGTTCTTCGATCCCGCCAAGGACGCGCAAAGAAGCCTCTGGAAGTACCCGGCGCAGACGCTGGAGGTCGCCGCGATGGCGACCCAGCCTCTGGACAAGCTCTACCCGCTTGATCTCGACACCGCGTTCTCCAAGCTCGACGCCATCAAAGGCTCGCTCACCTGGTGGGACTCGGGCGCGCAGGGCGCGCAACTCATCATCGACGGCGAGACGGATGTGGGCTCGGTCTGGAACGGCCGCCTCTACAAGCCCCGTCTCGAAGGCGCATCGGTCGACTACACCTTCGACGGGGCGCTCTATGTCTGCGATTCGATCGTGATCCCGAAGGGCGCGAAGAACAAGACCGAGGCCATGGAGTTCATCGCCAACGTGATGACGGCGGAGAACCAGGCCACATTCGCCAAGCATATCCCCTATGGCCCCGTGGTTCCGGCTGCCTTCGATCTCCTCGACGACAAGACCAAGGAGGCGCTGCCGAACTCGCCGCAGAACAGCAAGAACGCGGTGTTCCAGGACTTCGACTACTGGGCCGCAAACGGAGCGGAGATCATCGATCGCTTCAACAAGTGGCTGATCGGCTGAGCGGCCGGCCGGAAGCGCACGAATGGCGGATGTGAGCCTCACTGCCTCGCGCGCCGAGCGTCCGCGCCTTCAGGCGTGGACGCCGGCCCGTGGCTACGGGCTGCTGATGCTGCCTCCGCTGCTCGTGCTCCTTGTCTTCTTCGTCTGGCCGCTGGCGCGCGTGGTGTTCCAGAGCGTCATGGAGCCCTCGCCGGGCCTCGGCAACTTCATCGAGATCTGGAACAATGGCTCCTATCTGAAGGTGCTGCTCAACACGCTGACGCTGTCGGCGACAGTGACGCTGGTGACGCTGGTGCTCGCCTACCCAGTCGCCTGGGTCATCAGCAATGCCCGCGGCAACCTTCTGCACGTGTTGCTGGCCCTGGTGCTCATTCCCTTCTGGACCAGCGTGGTGATCCGGACCTATGCCTGGATCGTCATTTTCCAACGCCGCGGAATCCTGAACGACATCCTTCTGTCGCTCGGCCTGATCGATCAGCCTCTTCGGCTGATGAACAACACCATCGGCGTCCATATCGGCATGGTCCATATCATGCTGCCCTTCATGGTGCTTCCGCTGATGGCCGTCATGCGCAGCATCGATCCCACGGTGCTGCGCGCGGCATCCGTGCTCGGCGCCAATCCCTTGCGCCAGTTCCTGCACGTCTACCTGCCGCTCACCATGCCCGGCATCAGCGCCGGCTGCCTCCTCGTGTTCATCTCTGCCCTCGGCTTCTTCATCACGCCGGCGCTCCTCGGCGGGCCGAACAACATGATGATAGCAGTCCTCATAGAGCAGCAGACCTCGCGCCTTTTGAACTGGCCCATGGCATCGGCGCTCGCGACGCTGCTCCTGGTCGTCACGGCGGCGCTCTATCTCGTCTACGAACGCTTCGCGCGGCGGCTCGGCGCATCGGGAGCGTTCAGCTCATGAGCGGACAGCCAGGATGGAAGCTGGCACGCGTGCTGATCGCCGGATTTGCGGCGCTGGTGCTCGTCTATCTCGTCGTTCCGACTTTCGTGATCGTGCCGCTCTCCTTCAGCAGCAAGAGCTTCCTCAGCTTTCCGCCGCCGGGCTGGTCCACCCAGTGGTACGAGCGGCTGGTCGAAAGCCAGGACTATGCGATGGCGTTCGGCAACAGCCTCAAGATCGGTCTTCCGGCGGCCGCGCTCGCGACTGCTCTCGGCACGCTCGCCGCCGTCGCCATCGTGCGCGGCAGCTTCCCGGGCCGGCAGGCACTCGCCGTGCTGGTGATCGCGCCCCTCATCCTGCCTCAGATCGTGCTGGCGATCGGCCTCTTTCCGATCATGGTGCGGCTCGGGCTGGTCGGCACCTATCCAGCGATCCTCTTTGGCCACACGGTCGTGTGCATGCCGCTTGCCTTCATCACCGTGTCGGCGGCGCTGCGCAGCTACAGCCCGTCCTATGAGCTCGCGGCCATGACGCTCGGCGCCAATCTCTGGAACACGTTCTGGCATGTCACCTTCCCGATGATCCGCGTGGGTGTCATCGTCGGCTTCATCTTCGCCTTCACGTTCTCCTTCGACGAGATCATCCTCGCCCTGTTCCTGACCCAGTCCGGCACGAAGACGGTGCCACGGCTCCTCTGGGAGCAACTTCAGCAGCAGATGAGCCCTGTCGTCGCGTCGGCTACGGTGGTGATCCTGCTCATCAC
>JBFXDI010000196.1:0-5568 GCA_050181295.1 Parvibaculaceae bacterium
CGCCGTGGACCTTGTCCTCATGCTGGCTTTGTTCACGGTGCTCGAGGCCACGGAGGCTGGCTTCTCCCTCATACTCGCCCTGGTGGCGCTTCTGGCCGCGACGCGCGCCTTCTACTGGCCCGCCGCTGCGGCGCTCGCCCCGACGCTCGTGCCGCGCGAGCAGTTTTCGGCCGCCTCCGCCTGCTCCTCCGCCACCTGGCAGCTCACCGTCATCGTGGGGCCGGTGCTTGGTGGCCTGCTCTACGGCATCTCGCTTTACGCGGCGCAGGCCGTCGCCATGAGCATGGCCGTGGCGGCGCTGCTGCTCGCCTTCCTCATAGAGGCGCGCCGCCCCGAGCGCTCGGGCGAGAGGCAAAGCATCGCCTCGCTCGTCGGAGGATTCCGCCACGTCTTCAACAATCGCCTGATCCTAGGGGCCGTTTCCCTCGACCTCTTCGTGGTCTTCCTCGGCGGCGCCATGGCGCTCATGCCGATCTTCGCGCAGGACATCCTGGTGCTCGACCCGTGGGGCCTCGGCCTTCTGCGCTCCGGCATCGGTATCGGGGCGATCTGCATGGCGATCGTCCTCGGCATCTGGCCGATCCGCCGCCACGCCGGCCCGCTTCTCTTCGCGGCGATCGGCGGGTTCGGCGCAGCCACCCTGCTCTTTGGCCTTTCGACGACCCCTTGGCTCTCGATTCTGGCGCTCATGTTCATGGGCGCCGCCGACATGGTGAGCGTCGTGATCCGCGACGTTCTCACCCAGGTCTGGACGCCGGACTACCTGCGAGGGCGCGTCAACGCCGCCGTGATGATCTTCATCAACGCCTCGAACGAACTTGGAGACTTCCGGGCGGGCAGCATGGCCTCGCTCATCGGTCCGGTGCCGACCGTGCTATTCGGCGGCGTCGGCATCTTCGTGACGCTGCTGATCTATATCGCCGCCTTTCCGACGTTGCGGAAGGCCGATGACCTGCACAAGGGCCTGGACTGACGGCCATCACGCCCGATCACATCCCTGCGAGAAGGCCTGTTCCGGACGGGTCCGGGCCCCATATGTCGAGCCTTCGTTGGAAAAGAAGATTGGTGAGCACCGTGCATTTTGAATCCTATCGCTGGCAGGACCATGTCATCCGCCCCGGCCGCTGGAAGGCCGACCTGCCGACCCTCCTCGTTCCCCTCGGACTGATGTTGGCGGCCGGTTTCTGCCGATGACAATCGTGCCGACCCGGCCTCGCCAGGACGGGTGACAAATTCCCCGGCACACGGTCATATGGCGGCGGAGCAACCACCCGCCGCCATATGCCATTCTCCCTCCGCAACTGGCTTCTAATCGGACCCGGCCTCGGCTGGCTGGCCGTGTTCCTGGTCGTTCCCTGCCTCCTGGTCTTCGCCAACGCCTTCTTCGAGCGCGGCGTCTATGGCGGCATCGTCTACGAGCCGACGCTGGAAAACTTCGTGCGCGCGGCGGAACCGCTCTACCTCTCGATCGTCGCCGATTCCGCCCGCATCGCGGCGACCGCCACAGCGATCGCGCTGCTCATCGGGTATCCCGCGGCTTACGCGATCGTCAAAACGCCCGCGAACCGGCAGACGGCGCTGCTCGTCATCGTCATGCTGCCCTTCTGGTCGAACTACCTGATCCGGACCTACGCCTGGATCGTGCTCCTGAACCGCGAAGGCCTCATCAACCGCGCGCTCATCGGCAGCGGCGTCATCGCGGAGCCCCTGCCCCTCCTCTATAACGAGTTCGCCGTCGTTGTGGGGCTCGTCTACAACTACCTGCCTTTCGTCGTGCTCGCCGTTTATTCCTCGCTCCAGCGGCTCGATCATTCGCTCGTGGAGGCGTCGCGCGATCTGGGCGCCGGGACGGCGCAGACGTTTCTGAGGATCACCCTGCCGCTGACGCTCCCGGGGATCGCTGCGGGCGCGGTGTTCGTCTTCGTGCTCTCGATCGGCAATTTCGTCACGCCGGATCTCCTCGGCGGCGGTCGCATGCAGATGGTCGGCAACCTGATCTACGACCAGTTCCTCACCGCGCGGGACTGGCCCTTTGGCGCCGCGCTCGCCGCCATCCTCATCGCGCTGATGATGGTCCTGCTCTTCGTACAGGCGGTCGCGTCCCGCCGGGCCTCGGGACTGGGAGCGGGATGATGGAACGGCGGCCTGGCAAATCCCCACCCCCGGCCCCTCCCCACAAGGGGGAGGGGTGCGAAATCCTGCAAACCTACCCCTCGGGGGAAGGTCGGCGGGAAAGGCCCGCCGGGTGGGGTTTGTCCTGCAGGAAGGTTGGCCGCGATGCCTGAGCGCTCGCCTTGGCTCAACCTCCATCTCGGCGCCGTGATCGCCTTCCTCTATTTGCCGATCGTCGTGCTCGTGGCCTTGAGCTTCAACCGTGCGGGCCTTCCGACCGCCTGGACCGGCTTCTCGACCGAATGGTATGTCCGTCTCGTCCAGAATCCGAAAGTCCTGGGCGCGCTCTGGAACAGCCTCATCGTCGCTGTCGCCTCGACCGCCATATCCACCGTGCTCGGCACCCTGCTCGCCATCGGCGTCGAGCAGCGAAAGCCCGGAGCGCTCGTGGAGGCGACCATGTTCGCGCCCATGATCATCCCCGACATCGTGCTCGCGATCGCGCTCCTCTCCTTCTACGCATTGCTGGGCATGACGCTCGGGCTCTATTCGATCGCGCTCTCGCATGCGGTCTTCAACATCGCCTTCGTGGCCGCGGTCGTGCGCGCGAGACTTAAGAGCTTCGACTGGTCGCTCACCGAGGCCTCGCGCGACCTCGGCGCCTCCGAAACCCAGACCTTCTTTCGTGTCACCCTGCCCCTCATCGCCCCTTCGGTCATCGCCGGCGCGCTCCTTGCCTTCACGCTGTCGCTGGACGAGTTCATCATCGCCTACTTCACGTCCGGCGCAGGACCTTCCTCCACCACGCTGCCGATGCAGATCTACGCCATGATCCGCTTCGGCGTGACGCCGGAGATCAACGCGCTGGCCGCCATCCTGATGCTCGTGAGCTTCACGCTGGTGCTTGCCGCCCAGCGCTCGAACCGGGGACTGGTCGGCGGCTGACTACCTCTTGTTCCCAATTCGGGAACATGCTACTATTTCCCGCCATGCAGGTCATCGCCAAGCGGACCCTTAAGCTTTTCTGGCTCAGGCATCCGCAGGCGGAACAGCCGCTTCGCCATTGGCATTCCATGGTTGACAAGGCTGAGTGGAATGGGCCTGCCGATGTGAAGGCGATGTTCGGCACCAGCGTGGATTTCGTGGCCGATAACCGCGTGATCTTTGATATCGGCGGCAACAGGTATCGGCTGGTTGTTCACGTGGCCTATCGGTATAGGCGGGTTTTGGTGAAGTTCGTCGGAACCCACAAGGAGTACGACAGAATAAGGCCGGAGAGCGTGTGATGAGACAGATGAACGTGCGCCCGATCAAGACGGAGGCGGACTACGACTGGGCGCTATCGGAGATCGAGCCTTACTTTGAAAAGGAGCCGAAACCGGGAACCTCGGCGGCCGACCACTTCGACGTGCTCGCCGCGCTGATCGAGGCATGGGAGGCGAAGCACTGGCCGATCGATCCGCCTGATCCGGTGGAAGCCATCCGATATCGCATGCAGGAATCCGGCAGGAGTCAGTCCGATCTCGCGGCGCTATTGGGATCGCGCTCCCGTGCCTCCGAAATTCTGCGTCGCAAGCGCCCTTTGACGCTGGAACAAGCTTGGAAGCTGCACCACGAATGGAATATCCCAGCCGAGACGCTGCTGCGACCCTATCGCACGGGGTAACGGGTGCTGATCTACGAACCGGGGGCTGGTCGGCGGCTAGACACTCACTGCGTGGGGCCGGGTTCGCTCCAGATCCTCACGCCCGTCGCGCCGAGCTTCTTGAGGTCGGCGGTGAAATCGGCATCGAAGGCGACCGCGATCGAGGCGCTGAAGGCGTTGTCGCCGAAGAACGTGAAGTTGAAGGGCTTGAAGTCGGCGCGCGGCTTTCCGGCCGCGATGTTCATGCCCACGAGCACGAGCTCGCCCTCTACCCGCGCATAGACGGGTCCGCCGGAGCCGCCGGGCGACAGGTCGCAATCACCGAAGATCAGCGAATTGTTGCGCAGTACGCCCTTGGAATGGAGGCGCAAGGCGCAGGCCTGCACGATAGGTTCCTTGCTGCTCCTGCACCCCTTGGCGGCCTTGCGCATGTCGAGCTGCCGGGCCGAGACGGAAATGAGCGTGCTCGCCCTGTGGATGGCCTCCCCCGGCGTGTCGATGACCGGCGGCAGGACCTGCTTCAACCTCCTCTTCAGCCGCACGCAGCTTCGGTCGATCGCGAAGCGGCCGATGGCGTCGGGATCGAACTTGGGGATAAGGAATGTCTCGCCGTCCTTGCTGAAATCGAGCGCCAGGCGCTGTGGCCGCGTCCCCTGCGTCTCGAACCAGCAGGACGACAGCGGCTTGAAGCGCTTGCCCTTGTCGGTGATGAAGGTGTGAGCGGCGGTGCACACGACATCCTCGCTCACCAGCGTGCCGCTGGCCCACACGCCGTCGCGCCTGCGGGTCGGAGGACAGACGATGCGGCCGCTCGTCTCACGGATCATCCGCACTTCATCCTGGCTGAGGCGCAGCGCCTCGGCTGCCTTGCCGATGCGGCAGCGGTTGTCCCGCTTGCCGACGATGTTGGCGGGCACGACGGGCAGCGACGGGTTGTCGGCGCTCACTGGAGGAGCCCGGACAACGGGTGGCAGGGCCCGCGCCATGGGAACCGCAAGCAGGATGGCCGCACTCAACGCGCACACCCTCCCGCAGGCCCGTAAAGAGACCCTTCTCAACTTCGCCCCCCATGCAGACAGCAACCTTTGTCCGATTGCAGGGTATCGGTAAAGGCTATTCTGCAAGCCGGGCTTCGAAGCGAGGCGGCCCTCTCACGCGATCCTGGGCGGCCCTGATCAGCCGGCCGAAGCGGCGGTGAAGACCGCCAGTTGAGCGGCGAAAGCACGCTTGTAGGCGGGCCGCGCTTCACCGCGGGCGAGATAAGCGGAGAGGTTCGGATTTTCCTCCAATATCCCCGATCCTTTCAACCTGAGCAGCACCGTCACCATCAGCAGGTCGCCGGCGCTGAACGCGCCATCGAGCCAGTCTGCGTCGCCAAGACAAACGGAGAGGTCGGCCAGCCGTTTCCGGATGCTGTCCTCCAGGACGCGCAGGCGCTGCTCGTACCAGGGCGCGTCCCGCTCGAGGATCTTGGCGAGGCTGCGGTCGAAGATCGGTGGCTCCACCGTGTTGAGCGCGGCAAACATCCACGCGACGGCGCGCGCCCGGGCATTCGCATCGTCCGGCAGCAGGCCCGTGGGGCGCTCGGCAATATGGAACACGATCGCCCCCGACTCGAACAGGACGAGATCGCCGTCCTCATAGGTCGGGATCTGCCCGAAAGGATGCAGCGCCCGATGCGCGGATTCCTTCATCTCCTTGAAGGAAATGAGACGCACGTCATAGGGCTGACCCACTTCCTCGAGCGCCCAGCGAACGCGCATGTCGCGCGCCAGCCCCTTGCCGCCGTCAGGCGACCGTTCAAAGGCGGT
>JBFXDI010000197.1:0-5443 GCA_050181295.1 Parvibaculaceae bacterium
CCGGAATGTGCGCAACCCTGGCGGAGGCTTATCTGGCGGCGGCGCGCGAGACGCTGCGGACGATCGTTTCGAAGCCGCAGCTCGTCGACTGGACGAGGCTCGACCGCAGGCAAGGCGCTTACACGCGAACCCTTCTTTTCGATGACAGGGACATGAGCGTCTGGGCGATGAACTGGGCTCCGGGAGCCTCGACGCCTATCCATGACCATCATTGCTCGTGCTGCTTCGCCGTGATCCGGGGCGAGATCACGGAAGCCTGGTATGACATGGTCGAGGGGACCCGGGCCAATCTCACCTGCGAGGCCGTCCGCCGGCGCGGCTACGTTGCAGCCATGCTCCCGAGCGGTCCGAACATCCATCAGATGCGCAACGACAGCCCTGATTTCGCGGTGTCTGTGCATATCTACGGCTTCAATCCGCGCCTGCATCCGAATTCGGTCCGCAAGATCTACAGCAAGGGCTAGAGGGCGCGCTTAGCGCCTGCAGATTCTATCCGCTCTTCGAGACGACCATGAAGCAGTGGACATAGTCCATGCCGTGTCCTTGTGGAGCCGCCGCGACTTCCGCTTCATAGGCGGCATAGAACCGATCCAGGATCGCCATCCGCTCCACTGTCGGGCGGGAGCTGTCGAGCGCCCCGAAGAACGGGCTCTGGCTCCAGGAGCGGAGCGTCGGTATGTAGACCTTGGCGAACTCGGAAGGATTGCGCTTCGCATTGAACGCGGCCGCATAGGGGCAGCCGGTCACGCGGGTGAACACGTTTTCCAGCTTCAATCCCGCGCGGCGCACGGGCGATGACGGATTTTCGAGCGGCGCCGTGAACTCCTGCTTCGTCTTGTAGTACTGCGGAAACGTTGCGCGGCGGAACTCCTGCTCCGTGATGACACGTTTCTCCCAGAGCGCGCGCCAGTGCGCCGCGAAGCGGTCATGCATGTTCACGCCACCGGTGTTGCCGAGATAGCGGCCTTCATCGTCTTCGCAGAAATTGACGAGCACAAGCTTGCCTCCCGGCGCCAGTTCGTGGGCGCGGTGCAGCAGGATGGTTTCCCAGTCGCTCTCGGCCGCCTTCCTGAACACCCGCTTCTCGGCGGGGCTCGCGCCGACCGCATGCGTATGCTCGGCAATGGAGCCCGGCAGATGGCTCAGCCAGTGCATCGCGGTCGCTGAGAAGCCCAGCGCGAGCGAAGCGTCGGGAAAGATCTGGCGATAGAAGCTTGCTCCGCTCGCGAAGGTGAAGATGTTGGGCTCGGCGCCGAGCGGGCTCTTCTCGTGGCCGGGGAGCACGCCATGGACAAGCTGGAACAGGGCGGAGAAATCGTTGTGCGGCAGGTCAGTGTAGCAGAGCGACATCTGCCGCTCCGGCGCCATCTCGCGCACCTGCCTCGCCACCCGCCGCCACAAGTCTATCGAGGTGCCGCCGTCGGCCGCGCCGTAGTCTGCGAAGCCCAACGGAAAGCGCTTGTCGGCGACAGGCATTGTGCCGAGGCAATCGAGCACCAGATCCCCCGCGGCGTCGATCGCGGCCTTGGCGCCGACGGTGTTGGCGCTGTAGTGCCCGGCGCCCTGCATCGCGATCACGTTCGGTTCGGCGCGCTTCGCGGCGCCGATGCCTCCTCCGGTGCGAGATTTGCCCATGCGTCGGTTCCTCACATTTCGGGAAGCGGCTAGATCAGGACTTTCATTCAGGGGATGTCAACAGCCGACATGTAAGACAAGTTGACTTCTAGAGGGTGGAAAAGCTAAGAGCGAGTCGCGTCCCGCTCGCGACGCCGAGGTTCTCGAGGAGTCATCAATGCACGGCGATTTGCAGCGATCCGTCCTGGCGGTGCCGCCATTGGCGCGGAAGGTGGATCTGTCGCTGGACAGGAAGGCCAATGCCGCGCTCATCCGGCATATCGAGCAGGGCGGCGTCTCGACGGTGATGTATGGCGGCAACGCCAATTTCTACAATATCGGCCTTTATGAGTACGCCGATGTCCTCGACATGCTGCTCGAGGCGGCATCGCTGGATACGTGGATCATTCCCTCGGCCGGCCCGGATTTCGGCAAGATGCTCGACCAGGCGACGATCTTGCGCGGGCAGCCGTTTCCGACCGCCATGGTGTTGCCAGCTTCCGGCAACTCGACGCCCGAAGGCGTGGAGTCCGGGATCGCTGCCTTTGTCGAAAGGCTGGGGAAGCCCGCCATCATCTACGTGAAGTCCGAAGCCTATATCACTCCGCGGGCGATTGCGCGGCTTTCGGAAAGAGGGCTCGTGAAGGCCGTCAAATACGCCGTCGTGCGGGAGGATCCGGTGCGCGATCCCTTCCTGCGCGCGCTTCTCGATCTCGTCGATCCTGCCCTGGTGATCAGCGGGATCGGCGAGCGCCCCGCGATCGTTCACTGGCGCGAGTTCGGCCTGTCGAGCTTCACGTCCGGATCCGTCTGCATTGCGCCCCGCGCTTCGCAGATGATTCTCTCGGCCCTGCGCAAGGAGGACTACGCGGCAGCCGAAAGGCTTCGCGCCGCCTTCATCCCGCTCGAGGACTGCCGGGACGCCTGGAATCCGGTCCGCGTGCTGCATGACGCGGTGAGCCTCTCGGGTATCGCGGACATGGGTCCTGTGCTGCCTCTCATGAGCAATCTTGATCCCGAGCGCCAGGACCGCGTCGAGGCGGTGGCGAAGGAACTTCTGGCTTTCAATACGGCGCTTGAGCGCTCCAAGGAGCACGCGGCCTGACGCCGCTCAAGGCTCGGTGCTGTCGGTGAGGATGCGGTGGCGCGCGTTGGTGATGTGGGTGCGCATGGCGTTGCGGGCTTCCTCGGCGTCCTCGGTTTCGATCGCATGGTAGATCCGGAAATGCTCCTCCTGCACCAGCGCCAGACGGCGGGCGTTGCGGCGGAGCGAAAGCTTGCGGGCCAGGTCCATTCCCGCGATGGTCTGCACCACGATCGCTTCCATGTTGTGCACGAAGTAGCGGTTCTGCGCGGCGGCGGCGATGGCCATATGGAAGGCCCGGTCGGCTTCCGCGCCGACCTCGCCCTTGGCGATCACCTTGTCGAGCTCTTCCAGCGCCTTGGCCATGCGCTCGAGATCGCCGGTGGAGCGTCGGAGCGCAGCGAGATGAGCGGCCTCGCCCTCGAGCGCGGTCCTGTACTCCATGCAGCGCATGAGATCGGCCACGTCCCCGAGCGGAGTGAGGAGCGAAATCGCCTGGTTCGGCCGGCGCTGCACGAACGAGCCGGAGCCGTGGCGGGAGACGATCACGCCGTCCGCCTGCAGACGGGAGAGGGCCTCCCGCACGACCGGCCGGGAGACGCCGAAGAGATCGCAGAGCTGGCTTTCGGAGGGGAGCTTGCGGCCTTCCGGCAGGACACCGGTGACGATCTGGTCGAGGATCTTCTCGTACAGCTGGTCGCCGAGTCGCGACTGCCGCACCGGCGGCTGGACCTGCCAGTCGATTCGTGGCTTCGCCCGCTTGGCCTTGCCACTGCCTACCCGCGCCATCTCACGCTCCCCTGTCCTCCATTCCCCAGTAGACGGCAGTACGCCGTGACGCGAGACCTTTTGCCAGTTTGCCCTGACCGCACCGCTTTGTAAAATCGTCTGACAAGTGATGCGATCCGCGGTGGAACGATCTCCGGAGGACCCATGAGCGAAAGCCGCCCGATGCTGCTGACCGGAGCCGCCGGCGTTCTCGGACGCTGGCTCAGGCCACGCCTCCTCAAGCTCCACGGCGCGCTCCGATCGTCCGACGTGGCGGATCCGGCTCCGGCGCTGGCTGGCGAGGAGGTGATCGTCGCCGATCTCGCCGACGCGGGGGCCGTGGACCGGCTGGTCGCGGGCGTCGGCCGCATCGTGCATTTCGGCGGCATTTCGTACGAGACGGCCTTCGACCGGATTCTCGCCTCCAACATCATCGGCACCTACAACGTCTTCGAGGCGGCGCGCCGGCACGGCGCCGGGCCCATCGTCTATGCGAGCTCCAATCACGCCATCGGTTTCTACACGCGCGACGACAGGCTGGATGCGAACGTCAAGACGCGTCCGGATTCGCTTTACGGCGTCAGCAAGGCTTTCGGAGAAGACCTCGCCAGCTTCTACGCCGACAAATATGGCGTCGAGAGCGCCTGCCTGCGGATCGGCACCGCACGGCCGGATCCCATCGATCCGCGCCATCTCTCGACTTGGCAGAGCTATGAGGATCTCCTGCGGATGATCGACGCCTGCTTCGCCGCGCCGAAGCTCGGCTGCACCATTCTTTACGGCGTCTCCGGCAACGACCGCTCCTGGTGGAGCAACGCGGCGGCGCCGCATGTGGACTATAGGCCCGAAGACAACGCGGAGCGCTTCGCCGCCACCCTCATTCCAGACGGCGACAAGCGCGACCCGGAAGCCCCGGAAGTCAAGTATCAGGGCGGCCCGTTCGTCTCTGACGGCTACGTGAAGCGGTAGGGCTAGCCCGCGAACAGCGGCTCGAGCAGGCCGGTGACGCCGGCCTCGACGGCAAAGAGACTTCCGGCCTGTGGCTGGTCCGATAGATCGACGCCCTGCGGCCGGATGGAGGTGACATAGATCACGTCAAGCCGCGATCCGCCGAAGGCGAGCATGCTCGGCTTTGCCACGGGAAGGGCGATGCGCCGGTCAATTTGTCCGGCGGGCGTGAAGCGCACGATCTCCCAGCCGTCATTGGCCGCCATCCAGTAGCAGCCGTCGGCATCGACCGCGGCGCCGTCGGGGCGGCCCGGCATGCCGCGCGTGTCGATGAACACCCGCCGGTTCGAAAGCGTGCCGTCGGCGGGATCGAGGTCGCAGGCCCAGACCGTGCGCACAGACGGGTGGGAATCGGAGAAATAGAGGGTCCGGCCGTCCGGGCTGAAGGCAAGGCCGTTGGACACGAAGAGGCCCGGGATGACGGGCTCGCAGCGGCCTCCGGGTCCGAACCGGTAGAGCGTTCCCGCCGGCACCGCGGGATCGACCGGATCCCGCATGCTTCCAACCCAGAACCGGCCTTGCCGGTCGCAGCGGCCGTCGTTCAGCCGGTTCATGGGGAGATGCGCTTCCGGCTGCACCAGCGGCTTCAGCTCTCCCCCGCCGGGGCTGTAGCGGTGAAGTCCGGACTTGAGCGCCAGGAGCCAGTCGCCGCCCGCATAGACGCCGAACGAGCCGATCGGCTCGCCAAAGGTCCAGACCTGGTTTTCACCGGAAGCGGGATCGAACCGGTTCATGCTGCCGGCGAGGATGTCGACCCAGTAAAGCGACTGCTCGACCGGGCACCACAGGGGGCATTCCCCGAGGCCCGCCCGGATATCAAGGACGCATTCGACCTCGCCGCGTGTCTTCAAACTGCTGCCTCCGGTTCGTAGCGCCGCCGCTGGATTCGGCCGCGCAGCCGAGGATCGGGCTTCGGAATGGCGGAAATGAGAGCCTGGGTATAGGGATGCTGTGGATCCTCGCACACGC
>JBFXDI010000198.1:0-5442 GCA_050181295.1 Parvibaculaceae bacterium
CAACGAGCTTTTCGAGGTCAGTTGCCAACTAACACGTCCCCATCTTGTGCGTGACCATGTTCCAGAGATCATCAACTTCGGATGCGGAGAGGCTCCGGTCGTCTGGTGAGTGCGCCTCGGCATAGCCATCCACTGCCGCCGCAAACTCCCACATGCTCATGGCTTTGACCTCTTCCGGCGAGAACCCGATCGCGGCTCCGATCCCGAAGACGACGGCGAATCTGATCTTTCCGTTGGGGAGATCGTCGAGCCGCTTTGATCCGCCGTCTCGGCTTTTTTTCCGACTTCTTCCTCCGGCGCGCCGACGATCGCCACGCTGAGGATAGCCTGGGCGACGATCCGGTTCTCGACGAGGGGGCGTTTCTCGACATACTGCTGAACCAGCTTCAAGGCTGGGACCGGCTGCATGCCGCCGCCGATGAGGCCGATGCGGATGGGCTCCCGGATGTCCTCGACCTTGCAAGTAAGATTGGCCAGCCGGTCGTAAATGACGAACGGACCAGCATCGCACTTCTCCTGCAATTCCATGAGCCCGCCCCACGTAAGGGCGAACGGATAGGTTCCGTCCCCGAAATCGAGCGTTATGTTGGCGGACCGGCTCATGCAGGTGTCCAGGTGCGCTCGACCTCGCCGTCGCTTTGCATGGAGACGTTGATCGTCACGCGCCCGCCTTGCTCGGCGCCGAGCGTCAGCGTCTCCAGGTGGAAGTACCCGACGTAGCGGAGCGTGCCGGTCGAGAACTGGATCTCGATCTCGCAGTTGATGCTGTCGGTGCTCTCATAAGCCGCGTTCCACGCTTCGACGGCTTCTGCCGCCAGAACGCCTTCCCCGGAAATCGCGGCCGTGTTCGACTGAACATCGCGGCCGAGCCAGATCGGATCGTCCGGATTATCGCAGTCCGGGATCGAGACCTCGCTGAGGTTCTTCGAGAGCGTGAGGCTCTTTGAGGTGAAGCCGCAAGGTGCGACAAAAGTCTCGGGCGTGCCGCCGTCCGAGAGAGATACGATGAACTTGCCGAACTTGGCTGTCACGGGGCGCGCCATGGTGTTTCTCCTTCAATGGATGCGCGAGGGGAAGACGGGCGGGGCCGGTCAGGGTTGCTCGATCAGAGCGATGAAGACGATGACGGCGTGCGAGGTGACGCCATCGCTGTCACGGAGCTTGTCGGTCCGCCTGTGATCGAAAGAGACGAGCGCGTTGGTGCTGAGGTCAAATTCCTGCTGATGCAGCGCGGAACGAACCTCATCGGCGATCCGGAGTACCTCGGGAAAGCCCTGGGCGCGCGACCAGGCATCGATCTGGAAGCTGACCTCGACGGACCGGATGCAGTCCGCATCGTCCTGCAGCTCAAAGCTTGGCCCCATGGACGCATAGGGGAACTCGGCAGTCGTGGCACCGCTACGGGGATCGCGCGGCACCTGGTCATGAATGCGGGTTCCTACGAGCGCCTTGAGAGGCTCATGCGCCTTCAGGAGCGCGACGATCGCGCCCTGCAGTTCGAGTGTGGGGCTGGCCATGGCTTATCGCCCGGCGGCAACCTGCGTCGCGGCTTCGCGCGTGGCGCGCCGGATCCTGCCGCGGACCTCTTTGCGGTTTGCCCGCCATGACACGTAGAAGTAGGGGTGGGCTGGCGCCGTCTGCGTCCCGAATTCCTGCCACCTAGCGTAATACGCCTCGTCACTCCCGGCATAGATCGTGATCGTCATTTCGGCGCCGATCTTCGACTTCGCCACGGCTATGATCGACGCGCCCTTGGGAGCGCGGCCCCAGGTCCAGCCTATCGAGTCCCGAAGCGTGCCTTTGTCCACAGGAACGAGGCTCTTCATCATGGCGACGATTTGATTCGCGCCTTCCTCCATCGCGGCCTTGATCTTGGCCTTCGCCGCGACCGGTAGGCGGTTGAGCTTCCGCTCGAGCTTCGTGAGGCCGAGGACGGTGGCCATCAGATCGCGACTCCGCTTTGTGCTTCGATGTAGACCCAGGCGGGATCGGTCACGCTGTCGACATAGCCGATGGCGTACTCGGTCCCGCGCCGGAGGTCGCGCATCCGCCAGTCGGTCCCGATCCGGCGGGTTTCGACGGCCGATCGCACGTAAACGCGCATCATGCTACGGCCCTCAAGCCGCGCCGCCTGCACTGCTTCAGAACCTCCGGCGGGGCGAAAGGCCGCCGCGCACTGGAACTGCTCCTGGAACTCGGATTCGGTGTTGCCGAAATCGTCCGGAGCGTCGGGGTTGACGGTCTCGCGCACATCGAAGGCGATCCGGTGCCGGAGCTCGCCGGCCGTGGGCTTAAGAGCCATCTTCACCGCCTGCGGAAGCCGCCTTCTTCTTCACGCGCACCGCCTTCCCGGCCGCGATCGCGGCCTCGCCGCACCGCTTGGTGACGGGGCCCTCGTACCCTTCCGGATAGCGGGTCTTCACCTGCGCGGTGTGGCGAAACCAGAACTCGCCGATGAAGCGGACGACCATGATCGGCTACAGCGTGACGTTCGGGTCGTTGAAGTCGAGCTGCAGGCGCGACGTCGTGAGCGCCATGCCGATGCGAATTGGGTCGTCGCCCGTCGTCACGTCGGCCCGTGGGCAAATGGCGCCGGCGGTGCCGCTCAAGTAGTAGTCGACGCCAGCCGTAAGGACAGCGCCGAGATCGACCACCGCGCCGCTCTTGGCGAGAGCGATGGGCTGGTCCACCGCAGCGGCATGGAGCGCCATCCCGAAGACTGCTCTGACTTCAGCGGTAGCGCTGTCATTGTCCGCAAGCTTGGCGGTCTTGGTCGCGGAATCCCTGTAGGCGATCTGGCCTGCGGTGACGGCGGCGCCCGCCTTCAGCTGTTCGCTAGGGCCGCTCACCAGCTTCACGTTCGCGGCAGTAATCGAGATGTCGGCCATCGGAGGCTCCTTTCAGGGGATGGATGGGAATCAGGCGGCCCGGTGCCGCCAGGGCGAAAGCAGCGCCTTGGCGCCCAGAGGAAGCTCAATCGGCGTCTGGCCGATGACAACGGCCTCGCGGTTCTTGAACCAGTGGCCGACCAGCAGGAGGATCGCCTGCTTGATGGCGGCGGGGACCTTGGAGGCATCTTCGTAACCGCAGACGGCCTCGATCCGCACCGCATCCTCCCGCGCCGCCACCGTGCCCGGCCAGGACTGGTTCAGCGCCAGCGACACGCGGGGACTCAAGGCATCCTCGAGGAGCTGGTAGACGCTCGCGGAGAGTTCCTGATCGGCGATCGAGCCGTCGTAATATTTCACGACGACCGATCCCACCGGCACGAGCGGCAGCCGCAGGCAGGACTCGAAGCATTCGAAGCTGAAACGCCAGGTCTGCGGCATGAGCGCCCGGCCGAGGATGCCCGTATACCCGTCCAGATAGTCGGTCGCCGATGCGATGTAGGCTTTGATGAGATCGTCCTCATCGGTGAAGTCGACCTGACAGTGTGCACGCGCCTCCTCGAGCGAGACGGGCGTATCTGTCGGGTCGACGATTCGGACGGGCTTGAGCACGGGCGCAGGGCCTACTTCTTCGCCTTGCCCTTGCCGCCCTTGGACTTGTTGTCCTCGGTCTTCGTCGGCTGACGGTCGGTCTGTGCCGGAGCATCGGGACGGCCAAGTGCGGCCGCGCCGGTGTTCTGCGCCTCATTGGCCGTGAGTCCGCCACGCTCCTCAAGCGCGTCCGCCGCAGCTTCGCGCTTGAAGTCGTCGATGGCGGTTCCGGACACGGGGCCGCCCCGAACCGGCGCTTGCCGCGCCTGGGCACGATAGCGCTCCTCATCCTCGGGCGTGGGCTCGCCGCCCTTCACCCACTCGGCGTTTCCGCCGCTGACCGCAGTCCATGCTAGATCGCCGGTCACTTCCTCGCCCTTGAGGATGGTGCGCGGATGAACGCCGCCATCGTCGACGCCCGCGAATTCCTTCGTCACCTTGGCCTTCATGCGACTTCTCCTTTCATGAGACGGTTGGGGTGCTTGGTGTGGTCGTACCGCCGCTCGATCTCCTGCGCGGTCGGAGGGTCCGAGCGGTCAGCGAAGAGAGCGGTCAGCGAACCGTCCGCCCTCTCGGAAAGGGTCACGTCCAGCATGTCGTAGCCATAGAGCAGCTCGCGCTCGGGCGCGCAGGCATCCAGCAGCGAGGATTGCTCCGGCACGGTGATCGTGATGCCGCGCGCGGAGGCGACGCCAAGCCAGTATTCGCAGCAGGCCCGGCCGCACTCGCCGGAATGGACATTGGGCAGCGTGTAGTCGATGCCGAAGAGCGAGATGCGCTTGACGCCGAGGTAGACAGCGAAAGCGATGGCGTAGGCGGCCGTGGAGTTGAAATAAGGCGAATGTCCGCCGTCGAGCCTGGCGTTCAGCAGCGCCTCGAGCGGGAACGGCACAAGGCCCGGATAGTCGGGATGCGGGTTCGAGGTGTAGATCGGGCCAGGGTGGGTCCGAAGCCATCGCAGCATGGCTGCAATGTTGCCTTCCGGGTTCATCGCCGCGCGCCCCTCCTGCACGCGGACATCGTCCATGTGGAACACGCGGTCGCAGCGCAGGATGTCGCCGAGGCAGTTGATGCCCCAGAGCTCTTCTGCATAGGCGCTCCGGCCGCCCAGGCGCTTCGCCAGCGTGAGGTAGGCCTCGACGGAAGGCCCGAGACCGAGGATCACGACGTGCTCCGGCGCTGCCGGAGCACACTGTTGCATCGCGTTCATGCGAGCGGTCAGCCGACCTGGCCCGCCACGGGAGCGCGATCGGGGTCCCCGAGTTCCAACGCGGCGGCGACGATCCCCGTCGCATGGCCGGTCCCGTAGAGACGCAGGCGCAGATAGCGCTTGTTCCCGCGGTAGCCGATCTTGGTGGCGATGTTCATGCCGACGCCCGACGTCCGCGAGGATGCCTGCTGGGGCAGTCCGGCGCCGGCTTCGGTGCCGATGAGGTCGGCATCCGCAACGGAGGTGAATGACGCCGCCGTGGCGCTGTCGCTGTGATAGACGACGGGCGTCGTGGTGTCGCCTGTCGCGCCGGCGGTGCCATGCAGGATGATGAACTCGGCCGAGCGGTACACCACTCCGCCCTGACGACGGTCGAGCACCGGCGAGAGCGAGCCGTTGGCGATGCCGGAGGTGCCGACCGGCTTTGGCTCGATGGCCCGCAGTATCTTGATGTTGCTGTGAAGGTCTTTCATTTCGGTTCCTCTGGATGTCGGGTGAAGGAAAGGCGCCGGTCATGGCCTGCCGGCGCTCAGGCCCCGCATGCCGCGGGTCAGTCAGATCAGGTGCTGACCTTGAGAAGCTTGATCGCCTCGAAGTTCTGCACGCCGCCGCCCACCCGCTTCGTGGTGTAGAAATGCACGTAGGGCTTGTTGGTGTAGGGATCGCGGAGCACGCGGATCCCGAAGCGGTCGACAATCAGGTAACCGCGGGCGAAGTCGCCGAAGGCGATCGGGAAGGAATTGGACCCGACGT
>JBFXDI010000199.1:0-5414 GCA_050181295.1 Parvibaculaceae bacterium
AGCGAAACCACGAGCGGGCCACTTGAATTGTTGAAGCTGTCCGCCCGCAGATCGATAACCTCGATCCCCGAGACGTCCTGGCTCTCGGAGCCGAAATCGACATCGCGCCCGAGATTGAGGAAATCCACATCATCTCCTCCCCGAAAACTGTCGCCGGTGATGGTGCCGATCGCCAGTACGTCTGTGCCGTCGCCACCGTCGAGCGTGTCGTTGCCGCCGGCGCCGCCGGCGCCGGCACCTTCGAGGCTGTCATTCCCGGCACCGCCCAGCAACGAATCCGCCCCGTTGCTCCCGAGGAGCAGGTCGTTCCCGGCGCCGCCCAAGAGGGTATCCGAGCCGAGCTGACCCTGAAGCTCGTCGTCGCCGGCGCCGCCCGAGATGGAATCGTCGCTGTGGTCCTCGGTGCCCGGCTCGGGGAACCCCGATCGGGAGTCGCCGAAGATCAGATCATTGCCGTCGCCGCCCTCGATCGTATCTTCGCCGAACACGAGATCGTTGCCGTTGCCGCCCAGAATCGCATCGCCGACGATCGTATCGCTGCCGCCGCCGCCGAGGATGGAATCGTTGCCGAAGATCGTGTCGTCGCCGTTGCCGCCCGACGAGCCATCGCCGACGATGCTGTCGTTTCCCGCGCCGCCGACGATCGTATCGTTTCCGACCAGGACATCGTTGCCGCTACCTCCCGCGGATCCGTCGCCGATGGCCGTGCCTTCGGAGAGGCCCGTCTCGAGGGTATCGTTGCCCAGCAGCGAGTCGTCGCCTTCGCCGCCGCTCGACCCGTCCCCGACAACATTCCCTTCCACGCCGATCCGTATTTCGTCGTTGCCGACGAGAGTGTCGTGGCCGCTATTCCCCGAGGAGCCATCGCCGACGACGCCGGCCGAGCTGGCGAGCTCGATGACATCGCGGCCGATGAGCAGATCGCGGCCATTGCCGCCTTCAGAGCCGTCGCCAACGTACTGCCCGAAGCCGTCGACGTTGCTGAGGGTGTCGTTCCCGATCAGCGTATCGTCGCCGTCATTTCCCTTCGAGCCGTCGCCGACGACATCGTCCCTGAAGCGGTTCGAATTGCCCTTGAAGAGATCGTTGCCGAGGAGCGAGTCGTCGCCGGTGCCGCCCTCTGACCCATCCCCGACGACACTCTCGATGAAGAACTGGCCTTCGATGGTGTCGTTGCCGACCAGCGTATCGTTGCCGTCGCCGCCATCGGATCCGTCGCCCGTGAGCGTATCATTGCCGCTGCCGGCAACGAGGCTGTCGTCGCCGCTCAGGAAATCGTCGCCGTTTCCGCCGTCGGAGCCGTCGCCCGTGATCGTCCGTATGTCAAATATTTCGGACCTGCCGAGCGTGTCGTTTCCCGAAAGCGTATCGTCACCGGCCCCGCCGGTCGAGCCGTCCCCGACCATCGTTCCGGAACCGAACAGGCTGTCGTTTCCTGCAAGCCGATTGTCTGCCGCCGTGCCTGATGACCCGTCGCCGACCAGGCTGTCCGCACCTCCGTTTCCATCCAACGTATCGTTGCCGGCGCGACCGACGAGCCGATTGCTCGACCCATCGCCCGTCAACCGGTCTGCGCGATCCGATCCGGTCAGGTTCTGGATGTCGACAAGGAAGTCGCCCTGCGCGTCGCCGCCCGTCGCAGTTCCAGTCGCAAGGTCGACGGTGACGCGGGCCGACGACTGGGTGTAGGAAGCCGTATTGTTTCCGGAACCACCGTCGATCGTGTCCGCGCCGCTGCCTCCAAGGATGCTGTCGTCTCCGGCGTCGCCCGCGAGGCGGTCGCGGCCCGAAGCCCCGGAGAGCGTGTCGTTGCCGCTGCCGCCTGCAATGGCGTCATGGCCGCCGCCGCCTTGTGCGACATCATTGCCATCGCCGCCAATGATGCTGTCGTCGTTGTTCTCGCCGAGCAGGCTGTCGTCGCCATTGCCGCCGTCGAGCGTGTCACGGCCGTCGCCGCCGAGGACGGTGTCGTCGCCCTCTCCACCGCTGGCCACGTCGTTGTCGAAGCTCGCATTGATGCTGTCGTTGCCAGTGCCCCCGAAAAGGCTGTCGTCGCCGGGGCCGCCGGAGAGCGTGTCGTCGCCAGCCCCGCCAAAGATCGTGTCGTCGCCACCCGCGCCGCGCAGCACGTCGTTGCCGGCACCGCCGAGCAAGCTGTCGTCATTCGCCTCGCCGAGGATGCTGTCCTCGCCATCGCCGCCGGAGAGGCTGTCGTCGCCGTCGCCGCCGAAGATAGTGTCGTTGCCGTCGCCGCCCTCCGCCCGGTCATGCCCGAAGCTTGCGAGCAACCGGTCGTCGCCGGCTTCGCCCAGCAGGCTGTCATCGTCCGGGCCGCCGGAGAGCGTGTCGCCCCCGGCGCCGCCGCGGATCGTGTCGTCGCCGCTTCTGCCAAGGACACTGTCGGGAAGGTCCGTGCCGGGAAGGCTATCGTCGCCCGCTCCGCCGGAGATGATGCCGAACTGCGCCATTGCCGGCTCGCGCCGGACGAATGCAGTCGAATCGGTTGCCATTTCTGACCCCCTTGGTGATTCGACACGCCGCATCTGTTCGATTGCCCGGACTCTATGTCTTTTGAGGCAGTCATGCCAGCTCAACCGCGAGCATGGTCCGAACTATCCAAGGACATAACGTTTGGAACGGGCTCTCTCGAAACTCTACGTCGGCAACGTATCTTGAGTTGCGAGAAAGTCGCAGCCGGGTGCCTGCCGTAGCGGCGATCAAGGGCCCGGTTCGCTCAGAATCGTCCAGGTAATGGAACCTCGATTGGTGGGTTCACCAGGGCATAGCCGCAGGCGGCAGGCCCGGTTAGCCAGACCGTTCGGACCCGGTTAGCCAGACCGTTCGGACCCGGTTAGCCAGACCGTTCGGACCCGGTTAGCCAGACCGTTCGGAATCGTACCGTTTGAAGACGGAAACGCCTGTCGATACGACGACGTCGAGCCTTGGAGACCGAAGTCGGATCGAGATCGCAGACGCGCGCGGGCGTACTGGTCGAAGCATCATGTCTGCGAGGGGGAAACATTTCCTGTTTCCCGAAATCCGACGTTCAAATCTCGATCCGGCTCGAATGGGGTTGAGCTAGCTCCAGGACGAACCGGCTTGTTCACCAACAGCGGCCCGGCCCCGTAACAGCCGACAGGCGAGGTGTGCCCGATCGAGACCCGCAAGTCGTGGCTGTCACGACTGTTCTGCGGCGGCCACCTCCCGTATCCCCTCAAGGGCGATTTGCAGGGCGTCGGAGCCGCCTTCGGCGGGATATACCATATAGGCTTGCAAGGCGAACTCGGGCGTTCCGGGTACCATCGTCAGGCGACCCGCTTCGAGATACGGCCGCAGGACACGGATCGGAAAATAGCCCGACCCGCCGCTGGCGAGCAGGTGCTGCAGACCGAGCCAGCCGATATTCGCGGTGAGGGCCGGGCCGATAAAGTCCGGAAAGTTGACGCTGTGCTTGGCGTAGAACTCCGGCCCCCAATCGACATAGACATAATCGGGCCGGGGCTTCGGATCGCTCGTCGACGCGGCGGACACCAGAACCAGACGCTCCATGAGCAGAGGCTCGATCTTCAGGCCCGGACGGCTTTGCGGTACATACATCACGCCGATATCGAGCCGGCCCTCGACCAGGCTCTGCATCAGATCGGCTTCGAAACCGATCTCTGCACGTACCGAAACATCGGGAGCCTGCGCCTGCATCAGGGGCAACCACTTCAACAGCAGTTGCTCCCATAGGCCGAAGCGCCCCCCGATCGTGAGCGCGGCGCGAAACCCTCTGGGAATTCCGACGTCATGGCGCGCCTGTTCGACGGTGCGGACCAGCGTCGAGGCGTGCTTCTGGAACTGACGCCCGGCGGAGGTGAGGGTGGTTCCCGCCTTGTTGCGGACGAACAAGGTGCAACCAAGCATCTCCTCCAGCGCATGAATGCGCGCGCTGACGGTCGATTGCGTGACATGCAACCGATCCGCGGCGTTGACGAAGTTTCCGGCCGCAACAATCGTGAGGAACGTCCGGGCGAGCTCGGTATCCAAGATCAATCCTCCTATATATCGACATTATCGATACCATACCCAAAATCTTATCGTTTGTTGGATCGGTCATCGCTGCATAGGTACGGAATCAAGGGCGCTCCCGCGCCCGTAGCGCTCCAGTTCTGGAGGATTCCGATGATCGAAGAAACGGTAAGGCTTCTGGTTCCCTGGCTTGCGTCGGCGGCGGCGATTCTGCTGTCGGCGTCGATCCTCGCGCGTGCCGCGCGCTCGCGGGGGCGGGCACAAGCGCGCGCGCGTCGCAAAAATCCGGACCTATCCGATCGCCTGCGATGAGGGCGAGGGCCTTCCTGGCGTCGCGGCGCTCGCCGGGGTGCAACGAAGCGTTTTGCGCATGGCATGCGGCGAACGGAACACGCCGGTACGACGCCGATGCGCACCGAAACGTCACAAGGCCGCGTCGCGTCGTGAGCTACCCACGGAGAGCGGGAGGCGAGTTGACAATGCGCAGTTCCCCCACAGGTGCGCGGCGGTCGCTTTTCGGTGTCGGAGGCGGAGCCGCCATCGGCCTTCCCTTCTCGCACACCGTGCCGGCCGCCACCGCCGCGCCGATCGACGTTGGCATGCCATGCGATCCCGGCGTCGCGGTCCTTTGGATGATCAGCGGGAACGCCTGTACGACGACGGCCTGCCAACCGGCAAATGACAATCACCCTCTCCGGACTCCAAAGGGCGTCGTGCCGTGGCATTCGGACGATCTCGAGGCGGCGGACTATTTCGAAGTCACGTTGACGGTGCCCGGGGTCCATGACGGTTTCTGCACCCCGAATGACGTCGCCGGCAGGATCGGGCCGATCGCCGGCGCACCGCGGCAGCCCGGCATGCTGTCGTTGCGGTTCTTCAAGGACATACCGGAAACGACGAGTCGGCGAGAAGCGCCGCACGCCGCGCCGGCAATCTTCCCGATCGGCGCCGGGACAGCGCACGCGCACTCACAAGGAAAGCATTCGTGAGCATTGAAACGACGAAGAATAGCCCCTCGGACGCCGACCTTCAGGAGCCGCAGCCATGACGGTCGTCGAATCTCGCACCGGCGTTCCACCGCCATCCGATCATCCGAGGGGATGGCGGCGCTGGGTCTTTTCGACCAATCACAAGGACATCGGCACGATGTATATCGTGCTGTCCGTGGTTGCCGGGCTTCTCGGCAGTCTGCTTTCCGTCGCCATGCGGCTCGAACTCGCCCAGCCGGGTCTGCAGCTCTTCGCCGATCCTCAGCTATTCAACGTCGTCGTCTCGGCGCACGGCCTCATCATGATCTTCTTCGTGCTGATGCCGGCCCTGATCGGCGGCTTCGGCAACTGGTTCGTGCCCCTGCTTATCGGCGCGCCGGACATGGCGTTCCCGCGGCTGAACAACATCAGCTT
>JBFXDI010000200.1:0-5373 GCA_050181295.1 Parvibaculaceae bacterium
GATCGCCGTGAGCGCCAGTTCGTCCATCCCAAGACCCCGGTCGAGCGGCGCCAGCCGATCCGCGATGAACCGCTTCTGGAATTCTCCGTCGGGGTTGCCGAAGGCGGGGCTGGTGTTGGCGAGCACGAGGTGCGTCACCCGCTGCGGAAAGTCGCGTACGAACTGCTGCGCGACCATGCCGCCGAAGGAATGGCCGATCAGCGCGGCATTCGCGATGCCGAAGGCGTCGAGATCCGATGCCAGCAGGGCGGCGAGCCCCTCGAAGGTCAACGGACCATCAGCCCGGCGGCGTCCTCCATAACCCGGCGCGTTCCAGGCGAGCGCCTGGTGGGCCGACTCGAAATGCGCGATCTGCCGGGTCCATCCGGTGGCGGAACCGGTGATCCCGTGCAGGAAGACGATCGCGGGTCTCACGGGAGGTCCTTCCGGACCGTCGCCTATTGTCCTGCCATGGAGAAGCTGGAGCACACCGGCGCGTCGGTCACGTCGCTGCATTTCGGCCCGCGGCGGAAATTGTCGTAGAGGACGGTCCATTCGCCTTCACGGCCCGCGCGATAGGGGCCGAACTTGAAGTATTGCTTGTCGAGGAGGCCCGGTCCCTCGTGTCCGATATGGCCTTCTGCCGTCGCTATGCGCTTGCCGTTGGCGACGATGTCGATCAGGCCGCCGCCTCGGGGACCCGTCTGGATGAAGAAGGCGAAGTCGATCCAGCCGGAGGCAGCAGAGGGCAGCCCCTCGTGGAACGTCACCGCGATGTCGGGCGTACAGCCGTTGAAATAGCGCCAGGCGGAAAGCTCCATCCCCGCTTCCCAGGCGATGAGCGCCCGCGTCTGGCCGTCATGCGGCCGGTTGTTGACCAGCGTCTCGCCCTTCTTGCAGGCGGTCGGGCGCTCCGTCGTCCCGAGGGGATAGGTGGTCACCTCGTCGGTCTCCACCGTGATCGTGAGCTTTCCCTTGTCGAGCCTCACCGCCAGGAAGGGGCTATAGCCCTTCTCGGCCTGCGAATTCATCTGCCTCTTCCACTGCGCCATCAGGTAGCGGTGATCGTCTTCGGGTATCGGATCGGCAAGCTTCATCGAGAAGCCGTACCAGACCGGCGCGTCGTAGGGCACGAGCACTTCTGGCCGCTCCCAGACCTCCGCCCGCTCGCTGCACCCCTGATCGCTGGCCGTGCAAAGCGATTTGAGTGTGAGCGCCAGCGCGCCTTTTCCCTCGCGGACATCTTCGGACTGGAAGCGCACCGTGCCGGCGCTCTGCTCGAAGTTCTCCTTGTAGTAGAGCCCGCCCTGGGGATCGAACTTCCCGAGTTCGAAATCGTCCCTGAGCTTCAACTGCGCGGTGTCGCCCGCGAGGCAGGAGCTTGAAACCGCGAGAAGGACGCCGGCCGTTGCCAATAGACGTGATCCGATCCGCATGATTTTCAGGTTTCCGACCGGTTTGAGGGCAGCGGAGCATGGACCAAGGGGGAGGGGAGCGTCAACGCGCCGGGCCGGCCATTTCCCTCATCCTGCCGATGGGGCAGACTGCATCGCCTTCCGCCCGCGATCCACCGGACGCGCCCATGCCGACAGATGCCAGACGCCTGAGCTTCGCGCTTCTCGATCGCCGCCTGCGCATCTGGACGGGGGTCGTGCTCTTCGCCTTTGCGGCAACCCATCTGATGAACCATGCGCTGGGGCTGGTCTCGCTCGACGTCATGGAGGCCGTGCGGGACGTTCGCACCGCGGTCACGCGCAGCCTGCCGGGTACCGTCATCCTTGCCGGCGCCGCGCTCATCCACCTGGTGCTGGGACTGGCGACCTTCATCAACAGGCGCACCCTGCGCTTGAAGCCCGTGGAGGCGGTGCAGCTTGGCTTCGGGCTCCTCATCCCGCTGCTGCTCTTCCGGCACGTGATAGGCACCCGCGGCGTGCACGAGCTTTTCGGCGTCCGGGACGACTACGAATATGCGCTTTTCGCCATGTGGCCCTGGGAGGCATGGCAGCAGCTCGGCCTCATAGTGCTCGTGTGGGTGCACGGTTCGATCGGCATCCACCGGTGGCTGAGATACCACTCCTGGTATCCGACGGCGGCGCCGTGGCTGCTGGGCGCCGCCGTCCTCATACCGGTGCTCGCCTACAGCGGGTTCATGGTGGGAGCGCGCGAGCTGCGGCAATCGACCGAATGGACCCCACCCCTGTCGCCGGAGCAGTTTGCCTTCGCGACAACGATGATGGCCTGGGCGCTCTGGAGCTACGTCGCCCTGCTTGCGGCTTTCATAGCCTACCGCCTTGCGCGCTCAGTACTCGGGCGCTTCCTGCCGCGCGTGAAAGTGGTCTACGCGGGAGGGCCCACGGTGACGTCTCCACCGGGCCGGACGCTCCTTGAAATCTCGCGGACCTTCAGCATTCCCCACGCCTCGGTCTGCGGCGGCCGGGCCCGCTGCTCGACCTGCCGTGTCCGAGTGCTCGAGGGGCAGGAAAAGCAGCCATTGCCGGGCGAGGCCGAGCGGCGCGTGCTCGAGCGCGTCGGGGCCATGGGCAACGTGCGCCTCGCCTGCCAGCTACGGCCGGTAGGCGAGCTCAAGGTCGTGACGCTCCTTCCTGCCAATACGACGGCGGCCGACGACATCCACCAGTTCGACAAGTATTTCTGGGGCGTCGAGCAGACCGTCACGCTGCTCTTCGCCGACATTCGGGGTTTTACGCGGCTGTCGGAACGACAGCTTCCCTACGATGTCGTGTTCCTGCTCAACCAGTATCTGGCGCGCATGAGCGAATCGATCGCCGATGCCGGCGGCTATGTCGACAAGTTCATGGGCGACGGCATCATGGCGATCTTCGGCATGGACCGGACGCCAGCCGAAGGAGCACGGGAATCGATTGTCGCCGCCCGCGCCATGGGGGGCGTGCTGGATGCCCTCAACCAGAGCCTCCGCAACGAGCTGCCGGAGCCCCTCCGGATCGGCATCGGCATCCACACGGGGCTGGCGATCCTCGGCCGGATCGGCGTGGCGAGCGGCACCGGAGCGGGCGAGCGCATCACGGCGCTTGGCGACACCGTCAATACGGCGAGCCGCCTCGAAGCGGCGAGCAAGGACTTCTCCGCTCAGCTTGTGATCTCGCAGGCGACGATCGACCTCGCGGGCGCCTCGCATGTCGAGGCTGGGCATCGGGAGGAGATCGCCCTGCGGGGAAAGAGCATCCCCTTGCAGGTCGTCGCATTCACCCGCGCGCTCGATCTGGAGCTAAAGAGCGGCGGCATTCCGACGCCCGTTCCCAGTCTCGAGCCGGTCACCGATAGCGGTAGATGAAGTAGCGGCCTTCCTTGGCGCCGGCGGGAAGCGGAAGCGGCCTCGTGTCCGGCACCGAAAGCGGCAGGTCGCTCAGCACCAGCGCGCCGGGGGCCAGCGCTGGCGCCAGATGCGAGCTCACGAGACCCGACATCATTTGGTTGTGGGAGGCCTCGAAGGTGCCGATGTCTGAGTGGGCGAGCACCACTTGGCCGGCAAAGCGCTTTGCCGCCTCGGGAAGCGTCGTTCCGATGTCGCCGAGCAGGATGTGGTTGGCCTCCGGCGTACAGTCGGGGTAGCTGTCGACCTGCCGTTCGAAGACGAAGATCTCCCGGCCCGCGAGATGGTGGCGCAGGTGATGGAAGGTGCGACCGTGGCCGAGGCCGATCTCGAAGACCGGACCAGGCTTGTCGGCAATGTCCTTGAACGCGAAGGCGAGACAGGCGTGCTGGGCCTCGAGCCGGTAGAGAAGTTTTTCGAGGCGCGTCAGCATGCGGGCGTCTCCGGAGGTCGGGGCTTGGGGGGCGGATAGGTAGCATGCGAGCGCCCTCTGGTGAAGGCTCCAGGCTAGGACATGAGCCGACACGGGAACGCTTCGTGCCCACGGGTGTTGGTGCCGCTTCTTGGCGAGGTCGGGTCAAGTATTCAGCCCACATTCAGCTTCGTTTAGTCACCATATATACTCGGAATCGTCACAAGGGCCGCTGCCATGCTCGGTCGCCTTCTCTTGCTGATTGCGCTCCTCAGCCTGGGAGCGCTCCCCGCGGCGGCCGCGAACCGGCTGGCCCTCGTCATCGGCATTGACCTCTACGAGGAGATCCCGCCGCTGCGGAAGGCCGTAGGCGATGCGGGCGCGCTGGGCTCGACGCTCGAGCGTCTTGGGTTCGCCGTGACCGTCGTCACGAACGCCAACAGGCGCGAGCTCAATCGCAAGCTCTCCGATTTCCAGGCCTCGATCCGGCCCGGCGATATCGCGCTCGTGCACTTCTCGGGCCATGGCGTCGAACTGGACGGGCAGAACTTCCTGCTGCCCGCCGATGTCCCTGCGCCCCGCGACGGCAACGAGGACTTCCTGAAGGACGAGGCCGTGAGCCTTGTCTCGATCGTGGAGCGTCTCAGGAAGTCCGGCGTGGCAACGAGCATGGTGATCGTCGATGCCTGCCGCGACAATCCTTTCGCGGGCAAGGGAACGAGGAGCGTGGGGGGAGAGCGCGGCCTTGCGCGCGTCGAAGCGCCCGCCGGAACGCTGATCCTCTACTCCGCCGGCTACGGGCAGTCGGCGCTCGACCGCCTCGGCGAGACGGACACCGAGACCACCTCCGTCTATACCCGGGTCCTCATCAAGCACCTCGAGCGTCCGGGCGTGGATATCACGGATATCGCAAAGGACGTGCGCGATGAGGTGGAGGAGCTGGCCGCCACGGTGCGGCATGTGCAGCGGCCCGCCTACTACGATGAGCTTCGCGGGCGGCTCATCCTCAAGCCGGCGGAGCCGCAGTCCACGCAACAGACGATCGAGCCCGAGACCACCACCAAGCAGGCGGCGGTCGAACCCAAACAGCTCCAAGAGAAAGCCGAACTGATCGACAAGATAGGGGACTGGGCACTCCAATGCGGTCGATCCGGACCCACTAACGCAACTGTTTGTGGCGGCACTCAAGCTGTTCAGGCGAATCCGCACGACATCGCCGGCACTCTGGCTCTGATGAAGGACGAGTCGGACGGCTCCATGTCGTTACGCGTCGCCGTGTCCACCGGGGGGTATTTTCCAAAGGGCGTGGCGATCACGGCGGCGGGTATGAAAGTCCTCCTGCCTTACCGGTACTGCGAAGGAGGGCTCTGCGTCGCATCCGAGAAGATGCCGGCGACTATCATAAGGATGCTCGCGAAGGCCCGTTCGATTGAGATCCAGGTCTACGGTGGACCCGACGTTACATACTCGCTCGCTGTGAATTCGAACGGCCTCGCCGAGCTGGCGGCGGCACTTGAGCGGCTGAGCCCCGAGCATGTCCGGCTGTTGATGCGCCCCGAGCGCAACATCCTTGTCGCCAAGTCGCCCTCACGGGACGTAGAATTGGACGCTAGCTGGAATCTCGTCGACT
>JBFXDI010000201.1:0-5346 GCA_050181295.1 Parvibaculaceae bacterium
AGCGAAACCACGAGCGGGCCACTTGAATTGTTGAAGCTGTCCGCCCGCAGATCGATAACCTCGATCCCCGAGACGTCCTGGCTCTCGGAGCCGAAATCGACATCGCGCCCGAGATTGAGGAAATCCAAATCATCTCCTCCCCGAAAACTGTCGCCGGTGATGGTGCCGATCGCCAGTACGTCTGTGCCGTCGCCACCGTCGAGCGTGTCGTTGCCGCCGGCGCCGCCGGCGCCGGCACCTTCGAGGCTGTCGTTCCCGGCACCGCCCAGCAACGAATCCGCCCCGTTGCTCCCGAGGAGCAGGTCGTTCCCGGCGCCGCCCAAGAGGGTATCCGAGCCGAGCTGACCCTGAAGCTCGTCGTCGCCCGCGCCGCCCGAGATGGAATCGTCGCTGTGGTCCTCGGTGCCCGGCTCGGGAAACCCCGATCGGGAATCGCCGAAGATCAGATCATTGCCGTCGCCGCCCTCGATCGTATCTTCGCCGAACACGAGATCGTTGCCGTTGCCGCCCAGAATCGCATCGCCGACGATCGTATCGTCGCCGCCGCCGCCGAGGATGGAATCGTTGCCGAAGATCGTGTCGTCGCCGTTGCCGCCCGACGAGCCATCGCCGACAATGCTGTCGTTTCCCGCGCCGCCGACGATCGTATCGTTTCCGACCAGGACATCGTTGCCGCTACCTCCCGCGGATCCGTCGCCGATGGCCGTGCCTTCGAAGATGCCCGTCTCGATGGTATCGTTGCCCAGCAGCGAGTCGTCGCCTTCGCCGCCGCTCGACCCGTCCCCGACAACATCGCCTTGCAGGCCGATCCGTATTTCGTCGTTGCCAACGAGCGTGTCGTGGCCGTTATTCCCCGCGGAGCCATCGCCGACGACGCCGGCGGAGCTGGCGAGCTCGATGACATCGCGGCCGATGAGCAGATCGCGGCCATTGCCGCCGTCCGAGCCGTCGCCAACGTACTGCCCGAAGCCGTCGACATTGCTGAGGGTGTCGTTCCCGATCAGCGTATCGTCGCCGTCATTTCCCTTCGAGCCGTCGCCGACGACATCGTCCCTGAAGCGGTTCGAATTGCCCTTGAAGAGATCGTTGCCGAGGAGCGAGTCGTCGCCGGCGCCGCCTTCCGACCCATCCCCGACGACGCTCTCGACGAAGAACTGGCCTTCGATGGTGTCGTTGCCGACCAGCGTATCGTTGCCGTCACCGCCATCGGATCCGTCGCCCGTGAGCGTATCATTGCCGCTGCCGGCAACGAGGCTGTCGTCGCCGCTCAGGAAATCGTCGCCGTTTCCGCCGTCCGAGCCGTCGCCCGTGATCGTCCGTATGTCGAATATCTCGGACCTGCCGATCGTATCGTTTCCCGAAAGCGTGTCGTCGCCGGCTCCGCCGGTCGAGCCATCCCCGACCATCGTTCCGGAACCGACCAAGCTGTCGTTTCCTGCAAGCCGATTGTCTGCCGCCGTGCCTGATGACCCGTCGCCGACCAGGCTGTCCGCACCTCCGTTTCCGTCCAGCGTATCGTTGCCGGCACGGCCGACGAGCCGATTGCTCGACCCATCGCCCGTCAGCCGGTCTGCGCGATCCGATCCGGTCAGGTTCTGGATGTCGACAAGGAAGTCGCCCTGCGCGCCGCCGCCCGTCGCAGTTCCAGTCGCAAGGTCGACGGTGACGCGGGACGACGACTGGGTGTAGGAAGCCGTATTGTTTCCGGAACCACCGTCGATCGTGTCCGCGCCGCTGCCTCCAAGGATGCTGTCGTCTCCGGCGTCGCCCGCGAGGCGGTCGCGGCCCGAAGCCCCGGAGAGCGTGTCGTTGCCGCTGCCGCCTGCAATGGCGTCATGGCCGCCGCCGCCTTGTGCGACATCATTGCCATCGCCGCCAATGATGCTGTCGTCGTTGTTCTCGCCGAGCAGGCTGTCGTCGCCATTGCCGCCGTCGAGCGTGTCACGGCCGTCGCCGCCGAGGACGGTGTCGTCGCCCTCTCCACCGCTGGCCACGTCGTTGTCGAAGCTCGCATTGATGCTGTCGTTGCCAGTGCCCCCGAAAAGGCTGTCGTCGCCGGGGCCGCCGGAGAGCGTGTCGTCGCCAGCCCCGCCAAAGATCGTGTCGTCGCCACCCGCGCCGCGCAGCACGTCGTTGCCGGCACCGCCGAGCAAGCTGTCGTCATTCGCCTCGCCGAGGATGCTGTCCTCGCCATCGCCGCCGGAGAGGCTGTCGTCGCCATCGCCGCCGAAGATAGTGTCGTTGCCGTCGCCGCCCTCCGCCCGGTCATGCCCGAAGCTCGCGAGCAGCCGGTCGTCGCCGGCTTCGCCCAGCAGGCTGTCATCGTCCGGGCCGCCGGAGAGCGTGTCGCCTCCAGCGCCGCCACGGATCGTGTCGTCGCCGCTTCTGCCAAGGATACTGTCGGGAAGGTCGGTGCCAGGAAGGCTGTCGTCGCCCGCCCCGCCGGAGATGATGCCGAACTGTGCCACTGCCGGCTCGCGCCGGACGAATGTAGTCGAATCGGTTGCCATTTCTGACCCCCTTGCTGATTCGACACGCCGCATCTGTTCGATTGCCCGGACTCTATGCCTTTTGAGGCAGTCATGCCAGATCAACCGTGAGCATGGTCCGAACTATCCAAGGACATGACGTTGGGAGCGGGCTCTATCGGAACCTCTACGTCGGGAACGTATCTTGAGTTGCGAGAAAGTCGCAGCCGGATGCATGCCCTAGCGGCGATCAAGGTTCCGGTACGCTCAGAATCGTCCAGGTAATGGAACCTCGGCCGGTGGGTTCACCAGCGCGTCGCCGCAGGTTGGCAGGCTCGGTTAGCCAGACCGTTCGGAATCGTACTGTTTGGAGACGGAAATGCCTGTCGATATGAAGACGTCGAGCCTTGGGGACCGAAGTCGGACCAGATCACAGACGCGCGCGGGCGTACTGGTCGAACCATCATGTCTGCGAGGAGGAAACATTTCTTGTTTCCCGAAATCCGACGTTCAAATCTCGATCCGGCTCGAGTGGGGTTGAGCTAGCTCCAGGATGAACCGAATTGGTCACCAACCGCGGCTCGGCCCGTAACAGCGGAGAGGTGAGGTGCGCCTGGTCGAAACCCGCAAGTCATGGCTGTCATGACTGTTCTGCGGCGGCCACCTCCCGTATCCCCTCAAGGGCGATTTGGAGGGCGTCGGAGCCGCCTTCGACGGGGTACACCACGTATGCTTGCAGGGCGAACTCGGGGGTTCCGGGTACCATCGTCAGGCGACCTGCTTCGAGATACGGCCGCAGGACGCGGATCGGAAAGTAGCCGGATCCGCCGCTGGCGAGCAGATGCTGCAGACCGAGCCAGCCGATATTTGCGGTGAGGGCCGGGCCGATGAAGTCCGGAAAGTTGACGCTGTGCTTGGCGTAGAACTCCGGCCCCCAATCGACATAGACATAGTCGGATCGGGGTTTCGGATCGCCGGCCGATCCGGCGGACACAAGAACCAGACGCTCCATGAGCAGGGGCTCGATCTTCAGGCCCGGACGGCTTTGCGGCACATACATCACGCCGATATCGAGCCGGCCCTCGACCAAACTTTGCATCAGATCGGCCTCGAAACCGATCTCTGCGCGTATCGAGACATCGGGCGCCTGCGCCTGCATCACGGGCAGCCACTTCAACAGCAGTTGCTCCCATAGGCCGAAGCGCCCCCCGATCGTGAGGGCCGCGCGAAACCCTCTGGGAATTCCGACGTCCTGGCGCGCCTGTTCGACGGTGCGGACCAGCGTCGAGGCGTGCTTCTGGAACTGACGCCCGGCGGAGGTGAGGGTGGTCCCCGCCTTGTTGCGAACGAACAAGGTGCAACCGAGCATCTCCTCCAGCGCATGAATGCGCGCGCTGACGGTTGATTGCGTGACATGCAACCGGTCCGCGGCGTTGACGAAGTTTCCGGCCGCAACAATCGTGAGGAACGTCCGGGCGAGCTCGGTATCCAAGATCAACCCTCCTATGTATCGACATCGCCGATATCATACCGCAAATCTTATCGTTTGTTGGATCCATCATCGCTGCATACGTACAGGATCACGGGCGCTCCTGCGCCCGTAGCGCCCTCTTTTTTTTTGGAGGATTCCGATGATCGAGGAAACGGTAAGGCTCCTGGCTCCCTGGCTTGCTTCGGCGGCGGCGATTCTGGTGTCGGCGTCGATCTTCGCGCCCACCGTGCGCTCGCGACGGCGGGCGCAAGCCCTCGTGCGTCGCAAAAACCCGGACCCGTCCGACCGCTCGCGATGAGGGCGGGGCCGTTCCTGGCGGCGCGACGCGCCGGGCTGCGACGAAGCATTTTGCGCATGGCATGCGACGAGCGGAACGTGCCGTAGGACGCCGGTGCAGGCCGAAGCGCCACAAGGCCGCGTCGCGTCGTGAGCTACCCACGAAGAGCGGGAGGCGAGTTGACAATGCGCAGTTCCCCCACAGGTGCGCGGCGATCGCTTTTCGGCGTCGATGGCGGAATCGTCATCGGCCCTCCCCTCTCGCACAGCATGCCGCCCGCCACGGCCGCGCCGATCGACGTCGAGATGCCAAGCGATCCCGGCGGTGCGGCCCTTTGGATGATCCGGGAGAACGCCCGCCCGACAACGGCCTGCCAACCGGCAAATGACAATTACCCCCTCCGGACTCCGAAGGGTGTCGTGCCCTGGCATTCGGACGAGCTCGAGGCGGGGGATTATTTCGAAGTCACGCTGACGGTGCCCGGGGTCCATGACGGCTTCCGCATCCCGCGTGAAGCCGCTGGCAGGATCGGACCGATCGCCGGCGAGCCGCGGAGGCCCGGCATGCTGTCGTTGCGCTTTTTCAAGGACATACCGGAAACGACGAGTCGGCGAGAAGCGCCGCACGCCGCGCCGGCAATCTTCCCGATCGGCGCCGGGACAGCGCACGCGCACTCACAAGGAAAGCATTCGTGAGCATTGAAACGGCGAAGAATAGCCCCTCGGACGCCGACCTTCAGGAGCCGCAGCCATGACGGTTGTCGAATCTCGCACCGGCGTTCCACCGCCATCCGATCATCCGAGGGGATGGCGGCGCTGGGTCTTTTCGACCAACCACAAGGACATCGGCACGATGTATATCGTGCTGTCCGTGGTTGCCGGCCTTCTCGGCAGCCTGCTTTCCGTCGCCATGCGGCTCGAGCTCGCCCAGTCGGGCTTGCAGCTCTTCGCCGATCCTCAGCTCTTCAACGTCGTCGTCTCGACGCACGGCCTCATCATGATCTTCTTCGTGCTGATGCCGGCCCTGATCGGCGGCTTCGGCAACTGGTTCGTGCCCCTGCTTATCGGCGCGCCGGACATGGCGTTCCCGCGGCTGAACAACATCAGCTT
>JBFXDI010000202.1:0-5287 GCA_050181295.1 Parvibaculaceae bacterium
TCAGCTCCGGAAACACGTCCTCCCCGCCGGCGATCTCCACGAGCTCGCTCACCCAGCCGATGCCGATGATGAGCGGATCGTCCCACTCCTCGAAATAGACGCGCGGCCGCGCGCCGCCGCTCCCCTGCCCGCGCACGGCATCGAGCCGCGCCTCGAAGGCACGCGCCAGCGCCTCCGCCTTCTCGCCCGCGCCGGCGAGCGCGCCTACGGTCCGCACCATTGCGAGGATGCCCGCGATGTCGCGCTGGTTGAAGGCATGGACCGCGACGCCCTCGCGGATGAGGGTGGCCGCGATCTCCGCCTGGAGGTCGGAGAAGGTGAAGACGAGGTCGGGCTCGAGCGCCAGAATCTTCGGGATGTCGGCCGAGGTGAAGGCCGAGACGCGCGGCTTCTCGCGCCTGACCCCCGGCGGGCGCACGCAATAGCCCGAGACGCCGACGATCCGATCCTGCTCGCCGAGGAGATAGAGCGTCTCGACCGTCTCCTCGGTGAGGCACACGATGCGCTCGGGCGGGAAACGGCGCATCACTCCTCCCCGTCTGAAGCGCGCGTGAGCAGGTAGCTGTCCATGATCCAGCCGTGCCGGGCGCGCGCCTCGGCCTTCCGCCACTCGATCTCCTCGACCACGTCGCCGAGCCGGCCGGAGACGAGAATTTCCTCCGGCATGCCGGCATAGGCCGCCCAGTGGATGTGGAGGTCGGGATCGGCGCTTTTCAGCGCGCTGTCACCGTCGAGCATGACGACCACGTTTTCCGCGCCTTGAGGCAGGCCCTGCTTCAGCCGCCGGCCGGTGGTGAGGAGGATCGATTGGCCGATGCGGTTGAGCGCCACGCGGTGGCTCGCCGCCAGCGCCTGCACGCTGCTGATGCCGGGGATCACCTCGCATTCGATCTCGAGACGGCCGCTGGCGCGCAGATGATCGAGGATGCGGAGCGTCCCGTCATAGATCGAGGGATCGCCCCAGACGAGGAAGGCGCCCCATTCGTCCTCCTGGAGCTCGTCGGTCAGGAGCCGCTCGTAGACCGCCTCCACCTTGTCGCGCCAAACCTCGATGTTGTCGCGGTAGGCAGGCAGCGATTGCCTACGCTCCGGCACGTCGAAGTCGACCATCCGGTAGCCGGGCTTCCCGATGAAGCGCTCGCAGATCTCGCGGCGCACGCGCTGAAGGTCGTTCTTGTCGGCGCCCTTGTCCGGAATGAAGAGCACGCTTGCCCGGTTGAGCGCGCCGATCGCCTGCACGGTCATGTGCTCGGGGTTTCCCGCCCCGATCCCGATCACCAGCACCTTCCGCTTCATGCGACTTTCTCCTTCCGCCCTGCTCTAGCGTGGGAGAGCCCGCGGGAGAAGACCGGGCGCTCCCCGCGTCCCTCTCCTCCGCCCGTTGACTTTTCGCCGCGCCTCGCGGAATGCATGGGGCCGCCGGGCGCTGCCGGCTGTTCGGCGGCGCGGGTCGGGATCGGACGTGCATGCTGGCCCAGCGGATTCCCCGGGAGTATCTCTACGGCGTCGCGCTGGTGGTCCTGGCGACCTGCGGATGGAGCCTCGCCGGCCTTTTCGTGCGCCGGCTTCCGGGCCTCGACGGCTGGCAGATCAACACCTGGCGCGGGCTTTCGGTGGGCGTGGCGCTGCTTGCCTATCTCATCGTGCTCTACGGCCGGCAGACGGCGGCAAGGTTCCGCGACATCCCGCCCTTCGCCATGCTGGCCTGCGCTGCCTTTTTCAGCCTCGGCTCCACGCTCTACGTCACCTCGCTCACGCTGACCAGCACCGCCAACGTCTCCTCGATCGGGGCGGCGGCGCCGATCTTCACGGCCCTTCTGAGCACGGCGGTGCTGCGCGAGAAGCCGGGACCGGCGACGTGGCTTGCGACCTTCATGGCGCTCGCGGGCGTGACGGTGATCATGCACGCGGGGCTGACCGCCGGAGGGTGGGCCGGGAATCTCGCGGCCATCCTGACCGCGCTCTGCTTCGCCGGCCAGACGATCACGCTCCGGCGCTATGCCTCGATCGACATGGTGCCGGCCGTCTGCGTAGGGGGGCTCGCCACTTTCGTGCTGGCGGGCGTGGTCGGCGGCGGCTTCGCCGTGCCGCGCGACGCCATCCTGGTGCTGGCGCTCATGGGCCTCGTCCAGCTGGCGATCCCGCTCATCCTGTTTGCGAAGGGCGCCCGCTATGTGCCTGCCGTGGCGCTCACCCTCCTTGCCCTCCTCGATGTGGTGCTCAATCCCTTCTGGGCATGGCTCGGCGCGGGCGAGGCGCCGGAACTGGCGGGAGTGATCGGCGGCTCGATCATTCTGGGCGCGGCCGCCCTCTCCGTCGTGGCCGGCCGGCGCATGGCCGCCCGCGCGCCTATTTCCGCTCCGGCCAGCGCATGCGGCTGCGACGGATAGGCACTGCTTTCCGCGTCGTTAAGGCAATTTCAAATCTTCGGTTGAAAACTGGCGATGAACCGAGCGATTGAGACTCCATGGTGTCAAATCCAGTGAAGCCCAACGGCCAGGCCGCCCCGTCGGAGCGGCGCCGTGCGCGGCGCTATCAGACCCTCACCCGTGCGATGATCGTCGTCGCCGAGCCCGCGGCGCAGTTCGAATGCGTCATCCGCAACATCTCGATCGGCGGTGCGCTTCTGGTCGTGCGCGACACAGGCCCGATTCCCGACACCTTCACGCTCGATTCCGCCTATCATCCTGCGCTCCCCTGCCGCGTGGCGTGGCGCACGGAGCACCGGCTCGGCGTGCAGTTCGGTGATACCCCGATCAGCCTGATCGGCGGCTGAGAAACCAGAGATTGACGATCTTTAGCCTTGCGCGCCGCGCTGCAGCGCCCGGATGCGGCTGGCGAGCGTGATGACGGTCGCGCCTTCCCCCTCTTCCGTGGTCGCGTCGGCAGGCTCGGCTGGAGTGGCGGGCTCAGGCGTCTCCGCGCTCGAGACAGCGGCTTCCACCACCGCCTTGACGGGCATTTGCAGGGGAAGCTCCGGATCGCCCGATGTGTCGGCCACAGCCACAGCCTCGGTGGAGGCCACGCCCTCGGTGTTGACTAGAATCGGGAGAGCCTGAGGAACCGGGCTTTGGGGCTCCGGCAATACCTCCGGAAATGACACGTCCTGAGGCGCTGCGGCTTCCGTTGCGGCCGGCTCGGCCCGTGCCCGGCTCTTCCGAACGACGGCGGGCCTCTGCGGCGCGGCCGGGCCGTCCTCGCCCTTGCGGCGCCGACGCTTGCGTGGGCGCGTCATGCCGTCCTTGATCGCGATGAGTTCGGCCTGCTCGCGCAATAGCTCCTGGCGCTGAGTCTCGATCTGCCGGGCAAGCGAGGAAAGCTCGGCGATCCGTGAGCTCACACGGTCCTGGAGCACGGGATCGGACTGGGCCTCGGGCGAGAGGCCAGAAAGCTCGCCCGCATCGAACGGCGGCAGAACGGCGTGCTGGGCCGGCGCGAGAATTTCCGGCTCCCTGGCGCCCTCCTCGTCCCGGTCGCGAAGCTGGGCCTTGATCTGCTGCAGCGCCTGGGTGCGCGTGGCAAGCTCGCTTTCGAGCGGAGCGACCTGTTCCCTGAACTGCGCGATCTCGAGCTCGCGACGCGTCAGGAGCTCCGTCCTCGACCCCAGATCGGCCGCAAGCTGATCGATGCGGTTGCGGTACCGCGATGCGTCGGCCATCTGCTCGGCAAGGCGCGTCTTGAGATCGTCGACACGCATCTCGAATCGTCGCGTGAGCATCGCGTTCTCGACCTTCAGGCGGTCGCGATCGGCCTGCATCTCGGCCATGGCGCCGGATCCCGACCGTTCGGTCCGGCGACGGCCGATGCGGTTGGAATAGCTCCAGACGAAACGGCCGACCAGGAGGGCGATCAGGCCGGCGAAGGCAAAGCCCAGCGCCGCCGACATGACCATCTCTATCTGGGACATGAGAACCCCTCGTCCCTCACCCGCACTCTCCGCCGTCCGCTTCCCGCCAATGCAAGGCCCGAAGGCCCGGCGCTCCTGCAACCGGAGCGTCGGTCAGAATAGCGGTTGAAGTTTGTCGGCGCGACGGAATTCCGTCACGCCGCAGTATCCGTGGAGAATCGGTGCTCAGAAGGGGTTCCAGGTGGGCGCGTTGGTGTATTTGAGATAGCCCACATTGGCGCCGAGCCGCGCGCCGACGCCGGTGCGGATGGGTGCGAGCTTCAGGGCCTCGTTGGTCTGGAAGTTCACGCCGAAGCCGCCGACCAGATAGGCCGATCCCTCGACGCCGACGAAGCGGTCATAGATCTGTCCGGGCGAGCGGATGTCGTAGACGAGCACCAGCACGCGCGAGCCGTTGCCGCCGAAGTCGAAGCCGACGGAGGGGCCCTGCCAGTAGATCTTGCGGCGCTTGCCGTTCTTGATGAAGAGCGATCCTTCGCCGTAGCGGAGGCCGCCGAAGAAGGCACCGGAGGCCTCCTCGCCGATGATGTAGCCGCTCGGGCGGCCGGCTTTCGCGAACACGCTCTCGACCGCCAGCGCCAGCCCCTTGGTGGTGGTGCCGAAGAAGGAGTGACCGGCGTCGACGATCTCCTCCACGGAGAAGGTGTTGGGATCGTTGTTGTAGGCGCGCGCGCCCTGGGCGACTTGCGGACTCATCATGGGAACGCACAGGGCGATACCCGCGGCAGCCAGACCCGTCACCAGTTTCCGCCGTCCCAATCCGTTGCGTATCATGGCCATGCTCACTCCGAACCGTTGCATCGAACACTCGAAGCCGCACATGCGAAGCGCCATGCGGCTCGCCCCGAGCCGTCCGGCACCTTCCTGTCCATTCGCGGGATTCCCCGTCTCGCCCGCCCAGACTAGGCCCAAAGCGTGGCTTTTTGGCGGTCCCGAGAGCTTCCTGGGCGCTGACGGGGCCTCGCCGGATTAATACGCCGTCAAGGCTGCCAAACGGTTAATGGACGGACTTGCACCAGGCTACTTCCCACGCGCGATGAACCCCGGATTGTCGAAGCCCCGCTCCCTCTTGCCGTATGTGAGGGCCATGCCGTCGGTCGTCTCCACCCGGCCGCCGGCCGCCGCGAGCACGGCGTGGCCCGCCGCAGTGTCCCATTCCATGGTGCGTCCGAAGCGGGGATAGAGATCGGCTTCGCCCGACGCCAGGAGGCAGAACTTGAGCGAGGACCCTGCCGAGATCAGCGCGCCGACCTTTCGCGAGGCAAGCCAGGAGTCCGTGGCGATATCCCGGTGGGAACGGCTCGCGACGACGATGGCACCGTCCTCCGGACAGGCTCTTGCCGAGAGGCGCTGCCATGCGATGGCGTCGACATGGGCATC
>JBFXDI010000203.1:0-4954 GCA_050181295.1 Parvibaculaceae bacterium
AAGGCGGCCGATGAAGGCGGCACGCTCTTCGGGCGAGGCGGACCGCAGGGTCTGGCTGGCGATCGATTGCACCGTCGCCAGGCTGTTCTTGATGCGATGCCGCATCTCCGCGATCAGCAGCTTCTGCCGCTCCTCCGCCGCTTTGCGGTCGGTGATGTCCCGCGCGATCTTCGAGGCGCCGATGACCCTGCCGTCGACATCCTTCACCGGAGAGACCGTCAGCGAAACCTGGAGCTGGCTTCCGTCCTTGTGCTGACGGATCGTCTCGTAGGTCTCGACGCGCTCGCCGCGCCGGATGCGCGCCAGGATGTCGGCTTCCTCGCCGAGGCGGTCCGAAGGTATGAGGATCGTGACCGATTTGCCGATCGCTTCCTCGGGCCGGTAGCCGAACAGCCGCTCCGCGCCGCGATTCCAGCTCTGGATGATACCGTCGAGATCCTTGCTGACGATCGCGTCGTTCGAGGATTCGACGATCGAGGCGAGCTGGGAAAGGCGCTGCCGATCGCGGTCGCGATCCGTGAGGTCGACCAGCATGTTGACCGCGCCCTTGAGCTTTCCCGCGGCGTCGTAGAGCGGCGTCGGGTAGGGAAGGAATCGCACGCGGCTGCCATCAGGCCGTTCGGCGATCGCTTCGATGCCCCGGATGGCCCGGCCGGTCTTCAGCGCCACCGCCATCGGGCATTCGGCATGGGGGAGCGGTGTCCCGTCCGGGCGGAACAGTTTCCACGACCCGCACCATTCGGCCTTGCCGATCTCGGGGCGGTATCCCCACAGGGACACGGCCGCCTCGTTGCAATAGCTGAGGACGCCGTCGGCATCGGTTCGGTAGATGGCGACCGGAAGCGCATCCAGCACGTCCCGGACATTCTCCTCGGCCGCGTCGATCGCGCCGGCCGCCGCTCGTTGCAGGAGCTGGAGAGTGGCTTCAGGGTTCGCTTGCACGCACTCGCTCTCGACAGAGGGAATAATCGGACGAAAATCCGCAACCGGCCCGGTCGAACTCTTCGCCCGGGTCGCAGGCTTGTCAATTGCTGTTTCGTCAGGAACCGAGGGAACCTCCGCGCAATGCGGCCGTTTTCGAAACCAGCCGGAACCGGCCCCGGGGCGGTCCCGTTGTTTCAAGGGTATGGTGCGAAAAACCGCTTGCAAGGCACAGCCGGCGGCGCCGAGATCAGCCCCGCCGCATCGCGGTCGAGGCCGCAGCCGGCTTCGCGGGAGCGCCTTTCTCCCCTGGCCTTCCGCTTGACTTTGCAATGACCCAAGGCTTTGGGTTGGAGACCCCCGGGCCGTGCTGTGCGATCATCCGCAGGTTCGCCCGAACGCGACCTCGGCGAGATCGGCGGGACCGATCGCTCGAGACTCTCGTTCTCCAAGGCTGGCGTTCGCCCAAGGCTGGCGTTCGCCCAAGGCTTGCATTCGCCAATGAAGGGGCGCGTCGCGGGCGAGCGGCAGCGGCAGGAGGTTTGCCGAATGGAAGGCCATTCCTTTACCGGCGGATGCTTGTGCGGAAGGGTGAGGCTGGCGATCGACGCCGAGCCGAGCCGCATCGGCATCTGCCATTGCCTCGATTGCCGAAAGCAATATGGCACCGTTTTTTACACCTTCGCGGTCTTCCCGGAGAGCGTCGTCACCGTGACCGGCGAAACGGCGCATTATGGCTTTCGCCACTTCTGCCCGGTGTGCGGCTCCTCGGTCTTCGACAAAAGAGACTCCGAAATCGAGGTCAATGCCGGGGCGTTGGATTCGGACAACATGGTCCGCCCGACCTACGAAACCTGGGTCTGCCGAAGAGAGCGGTGGCTACCCGCGTTTCCCGTCGATCATCGATACGAACGCGATCGGGAGTGAGGTTTCTCCTTGCAAGTTCCCTGGGCGAGAGCGGGCGGTGGATACAGACCTTGCCCCGCCGCCGCCAAAGCCATCACCTCTGGATGTTTCCTAAAGGCTTTACCGGATTGTCGTCGCGGCAGGCGTTTTCAACGGCCCACGCTACAGCCGCAGGAACGGCAGCGAGGTTCTTCCTGATGCAGGCTGGCTTGAGCCTGGAGCCGCCGGATGGTCACCTACAAGCCGAAGCTGGGAATTATCGAAAGTTCGGATGATGCGTTCGACGAAATCGGCGAGGCGCAACCGCGCTTCGAACAATTTTTCCGCGTCTTCGGCATCACGCGGCGGCGAGTAGCCATCTCGGCGCTGCCGAGAGGTGGGTCAAGGGCATCGATGGCGGAGAGCGATCGCCGGTCAACTGGCACGGTCGCTTTCCTCGTGTATTTCCATTGCTTCTTGCGTTGAAGTGGGACGGCACGATGCTGGAGCGAAAGGTCGTATCGGTTTCGATTCCGCGCAGCGGCCATCACATGCTGCAGCGGATTCTGAGCGCCTATTTCGAGCCGCGCTTCCACTACTGCGAGACCTACCTGGCCGCCGACTGCTGCCGAACATTCCCCTGCCGGCGCGATCACGGCGAGAACGCGGTCTTCCTGCAGAAGACCCACGATTTCAACGGCAAAGTTCCGATCCTCCGCCATGCGCTCTATCTGGTCCAGGTCCGCCACATCGTGCCGCAGACGCTCTCCTACTTCGACTATTGGCTGTCTCACGAGAGCACGGCCGGGCTCGACAGCGAGGCGGCGTTCCGGGCCTTCGCCCTGGATCGGCTCCGGCGCTACAAATCATTCTTTGGGCGTTGGGTCCGCCGACCCGCCGAGAGCAACATCAGGCTCCTCGTCTACGAAAGGGTCATGCAGAACCCCATCGACGAGTTTGCGGGCGTGGTCGAGGTTCTCGACGACGGCAGGGTCGATCGGACGAGGCTGATGTCGGCCGTCGAGCGGGAGCAGGTGGCGCTGCGCCGGGATATTCGCCGGCACCGATACTACGGCTCGGACGTCCTGCGTTTCATCGAGAACGAAGCCGCCCGGGAGATCGCTTTTCTCGGCCTGCCGAGACTCTTCTGACCTGTCCCGGACACGCCGCCTGGCAGAACCCTCCCCTCTCGCACACCAGCCGCGCATGCGCTGGCTCGCCCGCTGATAGCACTCAAACCTGTGTGGTAAGCGTGTGTGGTTTTGCTTCCCGGCTGATCTTGTAAAGCCTTGAAGCGCCTGTGCTTCAATGGTTTCCGAGAAGCTGGCGTCCCCTAGGGGATTTGAACCCCTGTTACCGCCGTGAGAGGGCGGTGTCCTAGGCCACTAGACGAAGGGGACCTCGGCGCGAGGCGGGCGTGAGCCATAGCGATCGGCCGCCCGCGAGGGCCCTTCATTAGGGGATCGCAGCCCACGGATCAAGCCCGTTGCCGCCGCCTGCCCGGTAGCCTGCGGAGCGCCCGCGGGATCCGCCGTGTCAGCCTTGCAGCGCCTCGAACTCCGGCGCGTCCGGGAAATAGACCGGCTCGCCCGGCCCGTGCGGTCCCAGCAGCGGATTGTCGGGATAGCGCCGGAAGACCGCGCGCCGCGCGGCCGCATCCTCCGGCCGGCAATCGCCGCCGGGGAAGGGCTCGAGACCGAAATTCCCGAGGTCGCGTCCCTTGAGGAGCTGGCCGGAGCCGGTGCCGACCGATTGCCGTGCCCGCGCCGGCGTGTAGTCGAAGAGCAGCGCCGAGCGCAGGCGGCCGCTCCGGTTCGGGCCGGAGCCGTGGATCGTGTTCGCGTTGAAGAACACCACGTCCCCCGGCGCCGCATGCAGATCGCGCACCCGCTCGAGCGGCGGGTCGATCACCCGCGCCACCGTGCGCCGCCGCTGGCCTTCCGAGGTGGTGGTGACGCTGAAAGGCGCGATCGAACGATGGGTGCGCGGGATGACCGAAACCCCGCCATTCTCCGGCGTCGATTCCGTGATGGCGATGAAGGCGATCGCCACCGCCGGCTCGACCTGGACCCGCGCCATGTCCTGGTGCCAGCCATAGGTGAGCCCCGAGCCCGGGCGCTTGTTCCGGAACACGCCGTTGGTAAGCAGGATGTCGGGTCCGATCAGCGCCTCGACCAATGCCAGCAGCCGCGGATGGCGCGCCGCCTCCACCACCCAGTCGAAGAGCAGGTTGCATTTGACGTCGAACGCCCAGGCGGCATCGGCCGGGCGGCGGCGCTCGAAGCTTTCCATGCGTTCGCGCAAGGCCGCGATCTCGGGCCCGGAGAAAACGGGGATCGGCTCGAGATAGCCCTCGCGGGCGAACGCGGCGCGGAGGTCGTCGGACAATGGATCCTGCTGCATGGCCATCGGATGATCGTTCGGACCCAGTCTAGCAAATCCGCCGGGTTTTGGCATCGGCGCCGCCGGGTTTCGACAACGGCAAGGCGCCGGGCGCGGCTATGAATTGGAGAATTTGTCGATCGCCCAGAGCCATGTGCCGTCGCTTTGGCGGCGGGCGACCTCGGCCGTCATGCCTCCGTCGACGAGGTGGGTCGCGGTGAGCGCGAGGTCGCCGCTGACCACGGCCGGACGCTGGGTCCCGAGCTCGAACTTCCGCCCGGTCGCGACCAGCGCCTGGAAAAAGCTGCGGATCGCCTCCCGGCCGAGCTTCGGCTGCCCGTCGCCGCTGTCGAGCGTGGCGTCGGGCTCGTAGAGCGCCACCATGCCCTCGACGTCGCCCGCCCGCTGGCGCGCCACCAGCAGCCGCTCCAGCGCCTGCGGATCGCGCGCGGGCTCGCGGCCCGCTCGGTTGTCGGCCATGACGATCCTCCCCCGGTCGAAAGCGTTAGGCGTTACGCGGCGGCGCCGGCATGGCGCGCGGCGACGGCGAGAAACCGGTCCACATCGGCGGGATCGGTGTTCCAGGCGGTGACCAGCCGCAGGAGCTGCGCATTGTCCCAGCGATAGAAGAGAAAGCCTTCCCGCTCGAGCGCGAGGATCAGCGGCTCGGGCAGGCTCACGAAGATCTCGTTCGCCTCGACCGGTGCCGCGAAGCTGGCACCGGTCACCCGCGCCAGCCCGTCCGCGAGGCGCTTTGCCATCCCGT
>JBFXDI010000204.1:0-4685 GCA_050181295.1 Parvibaculaceae bacterium
AACTCACTTGAGACACCAAAACCGCCATTCCCGGCGCCCAGCCGACCACACCAAACAAGCTTCTCCGCTTCAAAATGCAGCCTCAAGCCAACTCCAGCCCCGCCCATCGGATTTCGCAACGATCCCCGAGGGGGAGGTGTGCAGCAAAGCCTCCAACTTGACGTTCTCCGCTTGTCCTACATCGCTAACCTCCTGTGGCGCGGTTGCCATAGTTCTCCACAAGCCTCATTCGGCGCCGTCCAAGTCCATTGTGCGGCGACTGAGGACTGACTAGTCTCGCGCCAAGGGTTGAAGCGTCGCGCGACCGGAAGCAGCGGACTTCCCAAGCCGGAGCGGCATGGCCGAATTCCGGGGCGCGGACGGGAGGCAAAGTGGGGTCCTGAACGTGCCGGGGCGGTGTCTCGAGGTCGGCCGGAACGGCGGGCGTGCGCCATGCCGCGCGAGCGGCGGCAGCCGGCGATGAAGCTCATCCGCGCCGTCTCCCTCTTCGTCGTGGTCGCCATGTCGTTCGCGGCGATCGGCGCCGGCCTCTGGTGGGTGATAGTGGACGAGGGACCGCACCCGGCGGTGATCGGCGCCATCCTGGCGCTGGCCGTGGCGCAGATCGCAACCGTCAGCGCGCGCCTCTCCGAGGGGCCGCTCTTCCGGCGCCGGCGGAAGCGCAAGCCCGATGCGGGCGAATCGAGACGCGGCTCCGGTCCTGCCCCAGAGGCGAAGGAGCCCGCCCTTTCCGGCGAGGAGAAGGCGCCTGAGACATCGGACCAGCGGGACCTTCTGCTCGAGCCCATCGTGCGGCTCTCCGAGCAGCGCACCGCCTATTACCGCGCCACCCTCGGCCAGGAGGCCGACGGCGGGCCGCTGTCGCAGCAGATGCAGCGGCTGGAGGCGGCGCGGGACGGGCGCATCGCGACGCTCGACGAGGAGCTTTTCCACCGCGTGGCGCCGGTCGTTCGCCACTTCAACGCCAAGGGCAAGCGGACGGGCGTCTTCTGCGCGCTTTCGGCCGAGGCGCTGGCGGACGAGAAGTTCCTCGAGCGGCTGGTCGAGTTCCTGCGGGGCAATGCCGACATCGCGGGCGGGATTGTCGCGGAGATAAGCCAGCCCACGCTCGCCGGCCTGTCGCCCGAGGGCCACAAGGGGCTCGCCTACCTGGCGCAGCTCGGCGCCACCTTCTCCTTAAGCGAGGCGCGGCCCGATTCGCCCGACCTCGACCTCCTGACCAAGCTCGGCTTCAAGTTCATCGACATGGACATGGGCGCCGTCATGCGCGCGCACGGGTGGCAGGGCTTCCAGCCGGGCGGCGCGGTCGAGGCCTTCGCGCGCAGGGCCGAAGAGGCGGGCTTCACCGTGATTGCCGCCCGCGTCGAGTCGGCGGAGGACCTGGAGGCGGTGGAGGACTTCGCGACCCTAGCGCGCGGCCGCCTGTTCGCGCCGCCGAGGCGCGTGCGCGAGGACATCGGCGCCGAGGTTCCAGCGGTCGCCGCCGCTTGACGGGCCCTTCCCCGCGTAGATCACGATGAGTTTGGGCTGATCAGCCCAAACTCATGGACGTGATCGATTCTTTAAGAGTAGAGCATGATGTCAGCCGAAAAGTGCTTCACACTTTTCGGCATCATGCTCTAACCACGTGCCCATGTCAGCCGCCTCCCCCCTGCCCGCGTCCCCCCTCCATGCCGACAACGGAGCACGGGCCTTGAGCCCGCGCTATCCGGTCTGGCTCTGCGACGTCTGGGGGGTCGTCCACAACGGCGTCACCGTCTTCGCGGAGGCTGTGGACGCGCTCGAACGCCACCGGGCCGCGGGCGGCGCCGTGGTGCTCATCACCAACGCGCCCCGGCCTTCGGCGCCGGTGCTGAAGCAGCTCGCGCGGCTGGGCGCGCCCAAGGAAGCCTTCGACGCCATCTGCACCTCCGGCGACGTCACGCGCCGGCTGGTGAGCGAGCATGCGGGCCAGACGCTCCACTATATCGGGCCCGACCGCGACCTCACTCTTTTCGAGGGCCTCGATGTGCGGCTCGGGACGCTCGAGGAGGCGACCGCCGTCGTCTGCACCGGGCTCATCGATGACCACGACGAGAAGCCTGAGCACTACGATCCGGTGCTTTCCCGCATGCGCGAGCGCCATCTCGACATGATCTGCGCCAACCCGGACAAGGTGGTGCGGCAGGGCGACCGGCTCTACCCTTGCGCGGGCGCGCTCGCCGAGCGCTACGAGGCGCTGGGCGGACGTGTGCTCATGGCGGGCAAGCCCTTTCCCCCCATCTACGACCAGTGCCTGGAGCTCGCGGCCGGGGCGCTCGGACGGCCGGTCCGGCGTGAGGAGGCGCTCGCCATCGGCGACGGGCTCCACACCGACGTCGAGGGCGCGGTCCGCAACGGGCTCGCCATGCTCTTCATCGCCGGCGGCATCCACGAGGCGGAGCTTCAAGCCCATGGCGGCGACGTCCGGCACGCGGTGCGGCAGATAGCGCCCGGCATCGCGCTCGCGGGCGCCATGCCGGCGCTCAGGTGGTAGGCGGCTCACGCGCATGATGCGTTCAGGCGGCAAGGCCATCTCTGTCCTCATGCTTCGACGGGCTCAGCATGAGGATTACAGAAGGCCTCGTCCTGAGCATGTCGAAGGGCGAGGCCAAGTCCGGGCCAAAGACCTCCTGCTTCAAGGGTCCATGAAGCGTCCATGATCATCACCGATGCCGACCCCGTGCCGCGCGAATGCCGCGGCGGCGCCGCCGCCATCGGCAATTTCGACGGCGTGCATCGCGGCCACCAGGCGCTCCTCGCCGAGGCGAGGCGGAGGTCGGAAGGGCTCGGCGGGCCCATGGGCCTCATCACCTTCGAGCCGCATCCGCGCTCCTTCTTCCGGCCGGACGAGCCGGTCTTCCGCCTGAGCGGACTTGCCCTCAAGGCACGGCTCGCGGAAGGGCTTGGCGCCCGCTTCACGGCCGCCGTCACCTTCGACCGCGGGCTCGCCAATCTCGAGGCCGAGGCCTTCGTGGAAAAGATCCTCGTCGAGCGGCTCGGGATCCGCCATCTCGTGACGGGCCCCGACTTCCATTTCGGCCACGGGCGGCGCGGCAACACCGAGACGCTGAGGCGGCTCGGCGAAGCCAACGGCTTCACGCTCTCGATCCTCGACCAGGTGACGGGGGCGGACGGGCTTTCGCCCTTCTCCTCGAGCAGCATCCGCACGGCGCTCCGGCACGGCCATGTGGAGGCGGCGGGGCGCGATCTCGGCTACTGGTGGACGGTCATCGGCGAGGTCGTGGAGGGCGACAAGCGCGGCCGCGCCATCGGCTTTCCGACCGCCAACATCGTGCTTCAGCCTGGGGTCGATCCGAAGGAAGGCATCTACGCCATGCGGGTCCGGATCGAGGGGTCGCGGGAATCGCTCTGCGGCGCGGGCTATGTGGGCATGCGGCCGACCTTCGCCACCAACCGGCGCTTCCTCGAGGTGCACCTCCTCGACTTCTCCGGCGATCTCTACGGAAAGAGGCTGACAGTGGATTTCATCGGCTTCATCCGGCCCGACCGGACTTTTAGCGGCGTCGAGCCGCTGGTGGCCCAGATGCGGGAGGACTGTGCAGCGGCGCGGCAGCGCTACGCGGCGCTCCAGCAAAACGATCCGCTCACGGAGTTTCCCCTGGGCCGCCTGCAGGCGGAGGGGCGGCTTTGAGCGGGAGGCATCCCACCGGCCCTCATGCTCCGGCAGGCTCGACATGAGGGCTTCCGCTCCTCCATCCGCTCATTCCCGCGCAGGCGGGAATCCAGAGTTGGGCTGGGTCCCCGCCTTCGCGGGGACGAGCGACATCGGGGAGCGCGTCGCATGCCCTTCATAGCCTCGCTGCCGATGTACGACTGGCCGGAGATCCGCGCCGCGACCGACGCATGGTGGGCGGGGCTTGCCCGGCATCTGAAGGCGGAAGGTTTTCTGGACGTCCCGGCGACACTCGACCGCGAAGCGGCGCGGGAAGTCCAGTGGCGCTCACCCCTCCTGCTGCTCTCGCAGACCTGCGGCTATCCGCTCACCCATGCGCTGCAAGGCCAGGTGGAGGTGGTGGCCGCCCCGACCTATGCGGCGGAAGGCTGCGAGGAAGGCCAGTACCGGAGCGCCATCGTGGTCCACGCCGCGAAAGGCCCGGAGCGGCCGGAGGCGCTGCGCGGCGCCACGGCCGCCTTCAACGGCGACGACTCGCTCTCGGGGCACCTGGCGCTGAAGGCCGTGTTCGCGCCCTTGGCCAGGGACGGCCGCTTCTTCGGACGCACCGTCGAGTCCGGCTCGCATGTCCGCTCCATGGACATGGTGGCCGCCGGCGAGGCCGACGTCGCGGCCATCGACTGCGTGTCGCTCGCGCTCGCGAAGGCGCACCGGCCGAAGGTCGCGGAGAAGCTCAGGGCCATCGCCTGGAGCCCGCTCGCGCCGGCCCTTCCCTATGTCACGGCGGCCGGGCGCCCCATGCCCGAGATGACGCGCCTCAAGCGCGCGCTCACCGCCGCCGCGACCGACCCCGCCCTTTCCGCCCCGCGGGACACGCTCCTCTTGCGGCGCCTCGATTTCGTGCCGACCTCTGCCTATGGCCGCGTGCTCGAGATCGAGGCCGCCGCCGACGCCCTCGGATACACGGAGCTTGCCTGATGATCGACCTCTACACCTGGAGCACGCCCAACGGACGGAAAATTTCGATCGC
>JBFXDI010000205.1:0-4644 GCA_050181295.1 Parvibaculaceae bacterium
AGGCCGCGGATCTCGAGCGCGAGGGTCATGAGCAGGTTGCAGGCGATTGCGGAAGAGCCCGCCAGCCTGGCCTTCAATAGGTTGTCGGGTGATTAACCGGCGGCCGAATCTTGACGCCGCCAATCCACAAGGACCGCCGGGAGCGACGGATAACCGGCCTCAGCGCCAGGAGCTTGCAATTCGACGACGGTTGTGCCGGCGGTCCCGCCTTGTGCAAGCCTTCGACCCTCTGATCCCGCCGGGGCATCATTTGGGCCAAGCGCGCGATGCCCCTTCCCTCACGGGTCTGGCGACGCTGACCCGACGTCGCCAGACCCGGAATTGACGATGGAAGTGCGATCGCACCTATGCCGTATTGACCGTATCGATGGCATCCTCGACGGCGACAAACTGGCCGCCGCCATCCGAATAGATGTCGTAGGTCACACCGGCGCCGCCATAGACGGCATTGTCGAGCGATTGGCTCCCGACATTCGTGAAGCCGCTGCCGACCGCCAGATTGACGGTGTCGTCCGCATCGCCGCGGATCACAAGATCGATCGGATCCGCACCGAACAGCTCGCCGGTCGTGGCATCGCTCGCGAAATCGAGGATATCGGCCGCATTGAGCGTAAGGGTATCGGGCCCGAACACGCCCTCGCGCAGGTCGAGCGCTTCGAGTGCCGACACATTCTGGCTTGCGGCGCTGAAATCCACGGCCCCGCCGCCGAAAACCGCGAGGAAGTCGATCCCGCTGTCGCCCCGGTAAGTGCCGGCGAAGCCGGTCAGCAGGAGCATGTCATTGCCGCTGCCGCCGTCGATGGTATTGGGGTCGTTCCCGTCGCCGCTGCCGCTCACGACGGTGTTCCCGCCATCGAGCGTGTCGTCGCCGTCGCCGCCCAGGATCGTATCCGCGCCATTGCCGCCAAAGGCCAAATCGTTGCCGTTGCCTCCCAGGATCGAATCCGTGCCATTGCCGCCGTCGAGGATATCGTCCCCGTCATCGCCCGCGAGGGTATCGTCGCCGGGCACCAGGCCGACGAAGTCATCCTGGATGAAGTCGGCACCCGCGCCGCCGCGCGCGGCATCGTCGCCGGCGCCCGCGATGATACTATCATCGCCATTTCCGCCGAGGGCGGTGTCGTCGCCGTTCCCGCCGAGGATGCTGTCGTCGCCATTGTTGCCGCTGAGTTCGTCGTTGCCGTCGCCTCCGATGATGGTGTCGTCGCCATTGTTGCCGCTGAGGCCGTCGGCGGGGCCGCCTCCGAGGATGCTGTCGTTGCCATTGTCGCCCCTGACCAGGTGGTCGTCGCCGCCTCCGATGATGGTGTCGTCGCCGTTGCCTCCGAGGATGGTGTTGAAGCCCACGTCGCTGTGCAACACATCGTCGCCGTCGCCTCCGACGATCCTGTCAAAAAAGCCGCCGCCGACGACGACGACGATACCGCCGAAGAGCGTGTCGTCGCCGCTGCCGCCGAGCACGCTATCATTGCCGTCGCCGCCGACGATGCTATCCCGGCCGGCTGCGCCGAAGAGCGTATCGCCGCCGCTGCCGCCCGAGATCGTATCGACACCGCCGCCGCCCTGGGCAATGTCGTTGCCATTGCCGCCGAGGATACTGTCGTCGTTGGCCTCGCCAAGGAGGCTATCGTCGCCATTGCCGCCTTCGAGGGTGTCGCCGCCGTCGCCTCCGACAATCGTGTCGTTGCCAGCACCCCCATCGACGATGTCGGCGGCGAAGCTCGCGGAGATGCTGTCGTCGCCGTACCCGCCGGCAAGACTGTCCGCGCCCGGGCCGCCGGAGATCGTGTCGTCGCCCTCGCCGCCGAAGATCGTGTCGTCGCCGCCGGCGCCGCGCAGCACATCGTCGCCATCGCCGCCGAGGAGGCTGTCGTCGTTGGCCTCCCCCAGAACGCTGTCGTCGCCATCGCCGCCGGAGAGACTATCGTCGCCGTCCCCGCCGAAGATGGTGTCGTCGCCGTCCCCGCCCTCGGCCACGTCATGGTCAAAACTCGCGAGGAGCCGGTCATTGCCGTTCTCGCCCAAGAGGCTGTCGTCGCCCGGGCCGCCGGAGAGGGTGTCGTTGCCGTCGCGGCCGAAGATGGTGTCGTCGCCGCCCCTGCCCAGGATGTTGTTATTGCCGGCATCGCCGAACAGCGTTTCGTCGCCAGGACCGTTGGAGGCGATTCCGAAATGCAGCGCCGCCGCCTCACGCTGGAGGGGCGGGACCGAACTGGTTGCCATGTTGACCTCCCATTGATTTGACTATGCAAAGTCGCCAATGGGCCTGGTATCGACCGTCCCTATATTGTCTCCGCTCGCGACCGATCGCCCGGCGCCATCCGCGTGGATGTCGTCGTCACGCCGGCCCCGCTGTCGATCGCGTTCGCATCGCTTGGTTGCGCGCATGCGCGAGCACGCTGTCGGACGCGCGCGCGAAATCCGCCGCCGCCCCGTTGACGGGTGTGGTCGAATCGGTTGCCATCGCTGACCACCTTTTGATTCGACGTGCCGCAAATGTACTGAATGTAAGTCTAGCTTATGCCCATTCGAGGACCTGCGATACTCCGTAAACTGTCGAGGTCGAAATCTCTCGACGTTGAACATCGCCGCCACTGTATAAGCGAGCGCTCCGCGGCCGAAAGCGGCGCAAGCCGCAAACCGCGATCGCGCCTCTGACGAGCGGCGCATAGAACTCGCCCGCCCCGACAGGTTGTCGGGTGACTAATTCCCGGACGAATCTCGCCGAGGATAGGTCGCGCGGATCGGCGCGCGCACTCCGAAAGCCGACCGTGGTGAGCCGAGAGTTCCTCCGGGCTTTGGCCTTCCCTCTCGAACGCGCCTAGATCAGGAATTGCACGATCGCCAGAGCGACGCTGGCGATGGCTGCCAGCGGCGGCACCAGGCGCGGGCTGCGGAAGCCGATGGTGCGCGGCCGACGGCGCTGAAGCCGCCAGAGCGCCACATTCACCGCTGCGAACACGAAGAGCGTGATCGTGCTGGTGACCGCGACAAGAGACTCGAACGGCAACGCAACGGTGAGCGCGAACACGGTGCCGCCGGCAACCAGCGTCGCCAGGATCGGCGTGCGCCAGCGACGGCCGACATTGGCGAACCCGCGCGGCAGCCAGCCCCGACGGGCCATGCCGTAGAGCAGCCGGCCCAGCATCACCAGCTCGATGAGAACGCCGTTCGCCACCGCGATGAGCGCGATCGCGGCGAACAGCCCGGGGGAGAACCACGGCGCGCGGGCCGCCACGAGCAGCAGCGGGGCCGCAGACGCCGCAAGCTCATCGAGGGGCAGCGCCAGCACCGTCACCGCGGCGACGGTGACATAGAGCAATGTGCTGAGGCCGAGGCTGATCAGGATGGAGCGCGGCAGGCTCCGCTCCGGCGCCGCCGCTTCCTCCGCCATGTTGGCCAGGTTCTCGAATCCGATGAAGGCAAAGAAGGCGAGGAACGCGCCGGTCGCGAGGCCGGCGAAGGCGGCCGGATCGGCGGCCGGCATGAGCTCCCCGATCCGCACCGGCAGCGATTGCAGCGCCGGCCACCCCGCGAGGACGACCAGCAACAGGCCGCCGACCTCGATCAGCGTCATCGCCGCGGCAAGGCCGACGCTCTCGCGAACGCCGAGGCAGGCGACGGCGGTGAAGAGCAGGACCAGCCCGCCGGCGATGACGGTATCCGGCCACGGGGCGAAGAACTGGAAATAGCCGATGCTCCCGCGCGCGATGGAGGCCGTGCTCAGCACGACCGCGGCCGCGACGGCGAGCCCGACCAGTTGCGAAAGGCGATCGGAGCCGAAGGCCTCCTTGACGTAGGCCGCGGCGCCGGCCGCTTCGGGAAAGCGCACCGCAAGCTCGGCGTAGCTCAGCCCGGTCAACCCGGCCAGCAGGCCGGCGAGCATGAACGACCAGGGTGCTGCGGATCCGGCGGCACCGACGACGCTGCCGACGAGCACATAGATGCCGGCCCCGATGATGACGCCGAGCCCATAGAAAACCAGGAGCGGAGTGCCGAGCACCCGGCGAAGCGCCGGCGCGGCCGTTGCGTCCGAGGGGTCTCTACTCGCCTCACCGATTGACATGGTCGACGCCGCGCGGGCCTGGGGCGACTAAACGCGAACGAGAGTTGGACAGAAAGTTGGACTGTCCAACTCGTGCTTGATCCGTTCCGTGGGGTGCCACCTCTACGGCACTGAAAAGATGGTGGGCCGCCACGGACTCGAACCGTGGACCCGCTGATTAAGAGTCAGCTGCTCTACCAACTGAGCTAGCGGCCCGCCCTTTCGGGGAGGCGGCGATATAGCAAACGGGCGGGGCTTTGTCGATAGCGGGGGCCCGGGCCGAACGCGCCGGAATTCCGCGGGAAATCGGGAGCCAACGCAGCCGCTGCTCGCCGCGGCCGCCGGGGAGGCCGAATCCGGTCAGGCGTCGTCGAAACCGTGCTGCCCGATGCGGGTATCGCGATGGATGTTGACCGAAAGCACGAAGCCGAAGCCCATCAGCAGGGTCAGCATGGCGGTGCCGCCATAGGAGATGAGCGGCAGCGGCACGCCCACCACCGGGATCAGCCCCATCACCATCGCCGTGTTGATGAAGACGTAGAAGAAGAGCGTCGAGGTGATGCCGTAGGCGAGCAGCCGGCCGAACTGGCTCCTCGAGC
>JBFXDI010000206.1:0-4610 GCA_050181295.1 Parvibaculaceae bacterium
AGCTTCTCGTGCAATGACCTACGACTGCGACCTGTTCGTCATCGGGGGCGGCTCGGGCGGCGTGCGCGCGGCGCGCGTGTCGGCGGCGCACGGCGCGAAGGTCATGGTGGCGGAGGAATACCGCGTTGGCGGCACCTGCGTGATCCGGGGTTGCGTGCCGAAGAAATTCTTCGTCTATGCCGGCCGCTTTCGCGACGAGATCGAGGACGCGCGCGCCTATGGCTGGGAGGTCGGCGAGCCGCGCTTCGACTGGAGGAAGTTCAAGACGGCGCGCGACGCCGAAGTGCTGAGGCTCGAGGGGGCCTATCGGCGCACGCTCGGCAATGCCGGCGCCGCCATCCTGGACGAGCGTGCGGTGCTGAAGGACGCCCATACGATCGAAACGGCATCCGGCCGCAAGATCACGGCGAAGCATATGCTGATCGCGACCGGCGGCTGGCCCGTGCCGCTCGAGGTGCCGGGTGGCGAGCTCGCCATCACCTCGAACGAGATCTTCGAGCTCGAGGAGCAGCCGCAGAGCGTGATCGTCCTGGGCGGCGGCTATATTGCGCTGGAGTTCGCCTGCATCTTTGCGGCGCTCGGCACGAAGACGACCGTCCTCTACCGCGGCGAGCAGATCCTCCGCGGCTTCGACGACGACCTGCGCTTCGCGCTCGCCGAGGGCATGCGCACCCGCGGCATCGAGGTCTGCACCATGGCGGACCCGGGGTGCCTGCTGAAGAGCAGCGGCGGGCTCGTCGTCGAGACGAAGGACGGGCGCCGCTTCACGGCCGGGAAAGTTGTCGCCGCGGTCGGACGGCGCCCCAGCACATCGGGTATCGGGCTGGAGGAGGCGGGCGTCGATCTGACGAAGAGCGGCGCCGTCAGGGTCGATCGCCATTCGAAGTCGAGCGTCGACAACATTCACGCCGTCGGCGATGTCACGGACCGGGTGAACCTGACCCCGGTCGCCATCCGCGAGGGCCATGCCTTCGCCGACACGGTGTTCGGCGGCAGGAAGGTCGAGGTCGACCACTCGAAGGTGCCGAGCGCCGTCTTCACGACCCCCGAGATTGGAACCGTCGGGCTCACCGAAGCGAAGGCGCGGCAGGAGTTCGAGAGCATCGACATCTACAAGTCGAGCTTCCGGCCCATGAAGACGCTGTTCGCCGGCCGCGAGGACCGGATGCTCATGAAGCTGGTGGTGGACGGAAAGTCCGGCAAGGTGCTCGGCTGCCATCTGCTTGGGCCCGATGCGGCCGAGATGATCCAGCTTGTGGCGATTCCGCTGGTCATGGGGGCGACAAAGGCCGATATCGACGCCGCCGTCGCCGTGCATCCGACGGCTGCCGAGGAGCTTGTCACCATGCGGGAGAAATGGCGCCCGCCGGCGTGATGAGGCCAGAATCCCCTATCCCTCCACCAGGGGAGAAGAGAAAACTTGAGAGAGGAACAGAGGATGCCCAAGCGTGCTGTGATCGTGGTGGACATCCAGAACGACTATTTCTCAGACGGCAAGTGGCCGCTTGTGGGACAGGAGAAGGCGGCCGGCAACGCCGCCCGGGTCATCGACAGGGCGCGTGCCGAGGGCGATCTCGTGGTCTTCGTTCGCCACGAGTCGGGGAAGGGGGCGCCTTTCTTTGTGCCGGGGACGCCGGGCGCCGAGATCCACGCGAGCGTGCGCAATCGTCCCGATGAGCCGGTCGTCGTGAAGAACAGCATCAACGCCTTCCTCAAGACCGATCTCAAGCGGACGTTGGACGAGAAGGGCATCGAGGAGGTGACCATCCTCGGCAGCATGAGCCACATGTGCGTCGATGCGGCCACGCGCGCCGCCGCCGACTACGGCTACAAGGTCGCGGTCGTGCACGACGCCTGCGCCACGCACGATCAGGAATTCGAGGGCAGGAAGGTGCCGGCCGCCGAGGTGCATGCCGCGTTCATGGCGGCCCTGGGCTTCGGCTATGCGAAGCTCAGGTCCACCGAGGACTATCTCGGAGCGGCCGACGCGAAGAGCGGCTGACGGAGCTTCGCCGAAACCGAAAAAACATTGTCTGGACGGCCGTTTGCGAGGAGACGCTGATGCAGGATCAGCAACGCGACATCGCGCTCAGCATCGCCATCGGCGTGGCGGTGGGCACGGGCATCGGCGCCGCGATGGGCAACATGACGATGGGGATTGTCATCGGCGCGGTGGTGGGCGTCGTGCTCGGGAGCATCCGCAGAGCTGGATAGCTGGTCTGCATACCTCTGCCTTGGGGAGGTCGGCCCGCACCGAAGGTGTGGGCCGGGTGTAGTCCTGAAGATGCGTAGCTGACCTGCCGCCGTAAGATATGGACGATGGTTACCCTCGCATCCGGGCTCCGTCCGGGTCGACCGGAGGCTCGTCCAGGAGCCGCGCCGGCTGCCGCTTTCCGACGATCTCGACCTCGAAGGCGCCTGAAGCATCCGCGAAATCCCGGTTCAGATAGCCGAGCGCGAGGCTGAGGCCGCAGGTGTGCCCATACCCGCCGGAGGTCGTGTAGCCCGCATAACGGCCGTTGGAGTAGATGGCTTCGCCGCCTGTGGCGTCCGCATCCTCCGCCAGGACGTCGAGCAGGATCATGCGGGGATGCTCGCCCGCACGCTCCGCCTCCGCCGCCGCCCTGCCGACGAAATCGGGTTTCGATAGCCGCACGAAGCGGGAGAGCGGCGTCGCCCAGGGCGAATAGTCGGGCGAGAACTCGAGCCCCCAGCTTCCGAAACCCTTCTCCAGCCGCAAGCCCATGAGCGCGCGGCCGCCCGCGAGCCTCAGGCCGAGATCCGAGCCTTCGCGCAGGATCGCCTCGTAGAGCGGATGCTGGACTTCCGGCGCCATGTAGATCTCGTAGCCGAGCTCGCCCGTGAAGGAGACGCGCACGACGGTCGCCGCGGGGCAGGGGCCGAGCTCCATCGTCCGCACGCTGAGAAACGGTAATGCGTTGCCGCCGACGTCCTCACCCGCCAGCCGCGACAGGAGCTCGCGCGAGCGGGGCCCCGCGATGTGAAGGCCCATGAGCCGCGCGCTCATGTTCTCGATACGGACGCTCGCATCCCCCGCCGCCTGCGTCCCGAACCATCGCATGTGGAAACTCTGCATGGCGCCCGAGCCGAGAAGCAGGAAGCGGTCCTCCTCGAGCCGGCTCACCGTGAAATCGCCGATGAGCCGTCCTTTGGGCGACAGCATGGGCGAGAGCATCGTGCGCCCGATCGTTGGCAGGCGGTTGGCGAGCAGCCGGTCGAGGAAGGTTTCCGCGCCCTCGCCCGACACTTCGATCTTGCCGTAGGATGAGGTCTCGAAGAGGCCGACGCCTTCGCGCACCGCCTTCATCTCCTCGCCCACGGCATCGAACCAGTTCTGCCGCTCGTAAACATAGCGCTCCACGGGCTCCTCGCCGGGGCGCGCGAACCAGAGCGGCGATTCGAGCCCGAAGATATCACCGAACACAGCCCCCTGCGCTTTCAGCGCCGGATAGATGGGGCTCGTCCGCACCGGCCGCCCCTCGGCGAACTGCTGGTAGGGATAGATGCGGTGCGAGCGGTGCTCGTAGAAATATTTCGTGCGGGCCTTCGTGTACGCCTTGCCGGTCCAGTCGCCGTAGCGCGCGACGTCCCAGGCGAAGATGTCGAGCGACGGCTCGCCCTCGATCATCCATTCGGCGATCACCTTGCCGACGCCGCCGCCCTGGTTGAAGGCGGTCATGACGCCGGCGGCGCAGAAATAGGTCGGCAGGCCGGGCCAGGGGCCGAGCAGGGGCGAGAGGTCGGGCGAGAAGATCATGGGCCCGTTGATGACCCGCTTGATGCCCGCCCGCCCGAGCGACGGCACCCGCTCGACCGCGTCGGCGAAGTTCTCGTCCATCCGCGACACATCGTCCGGCAGGAGTTCGTGGCCGAAGTCGGCGGGCGTGCGGTCCACGGCCCAGTGGATGCAGGGCGTCTCGTAGGCGCCGAGCAAGAGGCCCTTGCCCTCCTGCCGGAGATACCAGTTGGCCTCGCCGTCGCCGAGGGTTGGGACCTGCGTCTCCATGGCCGCGATCTCGGGGATCGTTTCGGTCACGAGATAATGGTGCTCGACCGGCACGAGCGGCAGGCGGATGTCGGCGAGCGCCGCCACCTCGCGCGCCCAGAGCCCGGCGGCGTTGACGATATATTGGCAGCGGATGGTGCCCTGCGGCGTTTCCACGTCCCATTCGCCTGACGGCAGGAGGCGCGTCGCGGTCACCGGCGTTTCGCGATGCACGCCAACGCCCATCTGGCGCGCCGCCTTGGCATAGGCCTGGGTGACGCTTGCGGGATCGACATGGCCCTTGCCGGGCTCCCACAGCGCACCCTTGAGGCCGTCAGTGTTTAGGATCGGTGTCCGGCGACGCGCCTCCTCGAGGCTGTGGAACTCCGACTCGATGCCGTTGCGAAGGCAGCGGCTCATCAGAATGCGGAGCTTTTTCATCTCCTCGTCCGAGCGCGCGAGCGTGTAGCCGCCGGTCTGGTGATAGCCGATGGGCTGGCCGCTCTCGGCCTCGAGCTTCGGATAGAGCTCGCGGGTGTATTTCTGGAGCGTGGCGACGGAGGATGGAGCGGTGAGCGTGAAGAGGCTGCCGGCCGCGTGCCAG
>JBFXDI010000207.1:0-4605 GCA_050181295.1 Parvibaculaceae bacterium
GATCCAGTCCCTCGAAGCGCTTCGCGACGGCGGCGCCACGGCCGGCGCGGAGGCTTTTTCCTGGCCAGTCAACGCCCGCATGCAACTGATTTGCGGCCGCGACTCCTTCGGTGGCTGGCGGTCCGATTGACATAGCTCTGCAATCATATAAAGAGTTCTTTATATGATCTTTTCGAGGACCTCGTGATGAAGACGTCGTTGGAAAAGCTTCTGGCGAGCCGACCCTGGCTGCTCGCCGATGGCGCCACGGGCACGAACTACTTTGCCCGCGGCCTCCAGTCGGGCGATGCGCCCGAGATCTGGAACGAGGAGCATGCCGACCGGGTGCGCGATGTTTATCGGAGCTTCATCGAGGCTGGCTCCGACATCATCCTCACCAACAGCTTCGGCGGCACCCGCTATCGCCTCAAGCTGCACAGCCTCGAGGACCGCGTATACGAGATCAACCGGCTGGCCGCCTCGCTCGCGCGCGAGGAGGCCGATGCGGCAAGCCGTCCGGTGGTCGTGGCGGGCTCCATGGGACCGACCGGAGAGATCTTCCAGCCCGTGGGCACGCTCGCGCACGAGGACGGCGTGGCGGCCTTCGCCGAGCAGGCGAAAGGCCTGAAGGAAGGCGGCGCCGACGTGCTCTGGATCGAGACCATCTCCTCGGAGGAGGAGCTGCGCGCGGCTGTTGAGGGCGCGGCGATCGTCGGCCTGCCCATCGTCACCACCATGAGCTTCGACACGAACGGCCGCACCATGATGGGCATCACCCCGGCAGCTTTCGGTGCGCTGGCCGGCGCGCTTCCCGAACAGCCGCTCGCCATCGGCGCCAATTGCGGCACCGGCGCCTCCGAACTGGTCGCGACCGTGCTCGGCATCACCGCTGCGCGGCCCGACGCCATCGTCGTCGCCAAGGGGAATTGCGGCGTGCCCTCCTATGTCGAGGGTCACATCCACTATTCGGGGACGCCGGAGCTGATGGCCGACTACGCGCGCCTGGCGCTCGATTCAGGCGCCCGCATCATCGGCGGCTGCTGCGGCACGACCCCCGAGCACCTGGTCGCGATGCGCGCCGCCCTTGAGGATCACGCGAGGGGTGAGCGGCCGAGCGTCGAGACGCTCGAGGCGCGGCTCGGCAAGGTTTCCGCCCTCGCCCATGGCCATGACACCGCCGCCGAGGGCGCCTCGCGTCGCGAGCGCCGCCGGGGCAGGGGCTAGGCGAAGCCTTCCGGCTCGAGCGCGTTTCGCCGGTCATAGAGGCTGCGGGAGGCGAGTGTGGCGGCGATCCAGAAGACAAGGCCGACGCCCGCGATCCCGGAGAGGAACAGGAACGCTTCGCTGTAGCCCGTGACATGCGCCACATAGCCGGCAAGCGCGGGACTGAGTGCGGCGCCGACGCCCTGCATGGTCATGACGGCGCCGAGCCCTGCATTCACATGTCCCGTGCCGCGTAGAAGCTGAGCGACGAGCCCGGGCGTGGCGACGCCGAGCAGTCCTGCGCCGACGCCGTCCAGCACCTGGACTGGAATGACGGCCCAGGGATCGGTCCAGTACCCGGCGATGAGGCCTCGCACCGGCAGCACGGCGAGCGCGAGCACGACCAGCCACCAGTAGCCGCTCCGGTCGGCGACACGCGCCGCGGCGAGCGCGACGGGAACCATGGTGAGTTGCGCGACGACGACGGTGACGGCGGTGAAGGCGCTGGCATTAGCGAGCTTTTCGGCGACCACGGCCTGGCTGAGAAGCGGCAGCATCGCGGCATTGCCCAGGTGGAAGAGCAGCATCGTCAGGCCGACGGTCAGAAGCGGGATGGAGCGCAGGAGAACGCCGAACCCCGGTACGTTCTCGCGCTTCGCCTCGCCGGGCTCCAGACCGCGCGCGACATCGTGGTCGATGTCCGATTCCCGGATTGTGAACACCGACACGATGCTGGCGACGGCAAGCAGCGTCATCAGAGCGAACACCGCCGGCAGTCCGAAGCGGTAGCCAAGCAGGCCCGCAAGGACCGCGGCGGCCACGTTGCCGGCGTGATTCCAGGCCTCGTTGCGGCCGAGCTGCCGCGGCAATCGTTCCTGGCCCACCAGCCCAAGCGTAACACCAGCCAGCGCCGGCGCTATCGCGGCTCCCGCGATGCCGGTCGCGATCTGCGAGGCCGTCACGACCGCGAGGGAGGAACTGAGCAGGAGCGCGAGGCTTGCGACGACGACCAGGCCTGCGCAGATCGCGATCAGAAGGCGCTTGGCGCGGGTGGCATCCGTGAACATGCCGAGCGGCGTGGTGGCGAGCATCCCGGCGATGCCGCCGGCTGTCATCACATAGCCGATCCAGTCCGGTCCCCAGCCCTTGCCGAGAAGGAACACGCCGAGAAATGGGCCGAGCCCGTCCCTGACATCAGCCAGTGTGAAGTTGAGCGAAGCCAGTGGCGCTAGCGAGCGCTCCGAAGCGGGTGCGGGGTCACCGGGATGATGAGTGGGTTGGGTCATGAAGGCGGCGCGTGGCTTCGGGGCCACCGACAACTGGCGACGGGCCGAGGTGGTTCCCGCTGCGCAGGCGGTTAGGTCGATCGACGACGGGCTCAGTCTTTCCGGGCAAGCGCGTCGCGCAGCCGCAGCGCCGTCTCGCGGGCCTGCTCCGCGGGAATGTTGCAGAAGCCGAGCAGCAGGCCCGGCGGATACGCCTTGGCGGTCGAGAAGGCGGAGAGCGCCTTGGGTCCGAGACCCGCCCGCCTTGCGCGCCGTTCCAGCCCCCCGTCCGACGTCCGCCCGTTCGGCCACCCGATGAGGTGCATGCCGCCTGCCTGGAGCGAGAGGCGAAGCGTGTCACCGAAGACCTGCTCCAGACTTTCCGCCAGCGCGCCGCGACGCTCCGCGTAGAGAGCCCGCATCCGACGGATATGGCGGGTGAAGTGGCCTTGTCCCATGAACTCGGCAAGCGCGGCCTGAACGATGGGGGAGGGCGCGGGCGCGAGGGAAGCCGCGACCTTCCTCAGCCGGGCAACGAGCCTCTCCGGAACCGCCAGATAGCCGATCCTGAGGCTCGGCGAGAACACCTTGCTGAAGGTGCCGGCATAGATCACGCGCCCCTCGCGGTCGAGACTGGCGAGCGCCGGGATGGGCGCGCTGGCATAGCGGAACTCGCCGTCATAGTCGTCCTCGAGAATGAAGGCATCCTCACGCCTCGCCCATTCGAGAAGCGCGAGCCGCCGTCGAAGGCTCATGGTCACCCCGAGCGGACTCTGATGCGAGGGCGTCACCACCGCCAGCCGGATGCTGGCCTGGCGCGTACCGCCGACATCCATGCCCTCTCCGTCGACCGCAGCCGGAACGGCTTTCATGCCGGCCGCGAGCAGGGCGTCGCGCGTGAAGAAGTAGCCCGGATCCTCCAGGAGCACGCTGCCGCCCTGGCGCAGCAGCGCATGCACCACGAGCCCGAGCGCTCCCTGGAAGCCGGCCGACACGATGACGGCATCCGGTGCGCGGACGACGCCTCGCGCCAGCGCCAGATAGGTCGAGATCTCCTGCCGGAGGCGTGGAAGGCCGGCGGGATCCGGAAAGCAGTCTTCGAGCGTCGGCGCCTTGCGGCCGGCGCGCGAGACGAGACGCGACCAGAGCTTGCGCGGGAAGGCGTCGAGGGCCGGCAGACCGAGGCGGAAGGGAAGGCCGTATGGCTCAGCCTCGCGTCCTCGCCGCGTCGCCGAAAGGGAGGGCATCGCTGCGGGGCCGCCGGCGGGAACCTGCGTCACGAACGTGCCCCTGGCCCCGCGGCCCTCGATCAGGCCCTCGTTGAGGAGGAGCGCGTAAGCCGCATCGACCGTGCCACGCGCCACGCCGAGCTCTGCGGCGAGCCCGCGCGCGGAAGGGAGCCGCGCTGACGGCGCGAGGCTTCCGGAAAGGATGGAATGCCGCGTCCGCTCATAAATCTGCCGATAGACGGGAGAGGCCGTGGCGTGGAGGGTGTCCTGCATGGCCCAGGCAGTTTTGCAGATTTTGGCTCTGTCGGATAGGCCATCAAGCTCCTAGCTTCACCGGCAACGGCAGATGAAGGAGTCTGAGAATGACGGAGCGCGTGTCGAAGAAGGATGCCCCGGAGGCGCACCGCGCCATGCTGGCGCTCGGCCAGCATCTGGCGCAGTCGAGCATCGAGCCGGAGCTTCTCCATCTCGTCTATTTGAGAGTGTCGCAGGTGAACGGTTGCGCCTACTGCGTCGACTTCCACCACCGGGACGCGGTGAAGATCGGGCATTCGGAGCGGAAGCTCGCGAGCCTCGTCGTATGGCAGGAGGCCCCGTTCTTCAGCGCGCGGGAGCGGGCGGCGCTCGGCTGGGCCGACGCGCTGACGCGGCTGATCGAGACGCGCGCGCCGGACGACGCCTATGCACGGGCCGCCGCCGAGTTCGGCGCGAAGGAGCTGGCGGAACTCTCCTATGCCATCGCCCACATGAACGCCATGAACCGCATCGGCGTGGGCTTCCGGATGCGCGCCGATGCCGGAACGGAAAGGGCCGCCGCATGACGGATACAGCGCTTGCGGTCGGAAACCGGCCTCCGGTTCGCTGGAAAAGACTCGCGGCATGGCTCGCCGGCTCGCTGCTGGCGGCGCCGGTGCTTGCGCTCGTCGCCC
>JBFXDI010000208.1:0-4599 GCA_050181295.1 Parvibaculaceae bacterium
AGAAGAAGAAGCAGCAGGCCGTCGAGCCCGAGCAGCAGGATCAGGCTCCCGCCGTGGTCGAGGAGCAGGCGCCGCGTAAGGAAAAGAAGAAGCAGCAGGCCCTCGAGCCGGAACAGACCCCGAGCGTGGAGCAGGCGGAGACGCCAACCAAGCCCGATCGCAAGAAGACTGGCACCGAGGATCAGCAGGATTCCTCGCAGGCCGCTGAGCAGGGCTCCGACGATGCGCAGTCGAAGGCGGCGGTCACCGCCATCAAGGATCGCCGGAATGCGTCTGAGCTCGAAGACGACGAATTGCGAGCGCGGTTCCAGAACGTGCGTCGCGCCGCCAAGTCGCCCGGCCTTTCCGCCGACCAGCGCCGCGAGTTCGAAAACATGGCCGCCTCGGATCGCAGGGAGCTCTTGCGGCGCAAGGGCGGCGGCAAGAAGCAGCAGGCCGCGGAGCAGGAGCGGCCCGAGGATTTGTCCAAGGCCGAGGTCGACCAGCGGGCCGACGATCTCTTGCGGCAGAAGCGCGAAGCAAAGGAACTTGATGATCAGGCCCTGCGCCAGCGCCTCGACGAGACGCGCACTGTGCTCGGTTCCGAGGAGCTCTCGAGGGAGGAGCAGGACCGGCTTCGCAAGCGCCTGCGCGAGGACCGTCGCGTGATGCGCGAGCGCATGGCGAGACGCAGCGGCGAGCCGGTAGACATCTATGTCGACAGGCGTGACTACTCGCGCGACGACCTCGATCGCGCGCTGCGCGACCGCAGGCGCGGCAACGACGTGCGGGAGCGCGATCTTAACGAGCGCATCCGCATGATGCGCTACGCCCTGAACAACGAGCGCTACGATCGCGAGCAGGCCGAGATGGCCAATGAGTACCTGCGGGAAGACCGTCGCGTGCTGCGCGAGCGTCTGCGTCGGGACCGGGACCGGCGTCGCGAGCGTTTGTCGGCCATGCGCGATCGTGACGAGCTGGAGATCGAATACGATCCCGGCTATCTCCCGCCGCCGGTCATTGCCTATGCCGAGGCGGACGATGAAGACATCGAGATGCAGCTTGTCGCGCCGCCGCGCCAGAAGCTGCAGCGCCGCTACACGGTCGAGCAGATCGTTCAGGACGACAGGGTGCGCGAGGCCATGCCCGGCATCGACATCGACACTCTGACCTTCGACACGGGCTCCGCCGAGGTGCGTCCGGAGGAGATCGCGAAGCTCGACAAGGTGGCCGAGACCATCGAGCGTATCGTGACCGCGCGGCCGGACGAGGTGTTCATGATCGAGGGTCACACCGACGCGATCGGCTCCGATGCATCGAACCAGATACTCTCGGAGGCACGGGCGCGCTCGATTATGGAGGCGTTGACCGAGTTCTATGCCATCGAGCCTGACAATCTCCGCACGGTCGGCCTCGGCGAGCGCTTCCTGAAGATACCGACACCGGAAGCCGAGCAGGAGAACCGGCGCGTGACCGTGCGGCGCATCACGCCCCTGCTGGCCCGCGACGGCGGCTGAGTTTCAAGCCAGCTGCTGGCGGCCCAATGGAATCGGAGGCTCTTGCAGGAGCCTCCGATTTCTGGTTTCTGGCGCCGGATTAAACCCTTCCCACTCCAAATTCGCGAGAGACAATGGCGACCGAACGCACCTTCTCCATCATCAAGCCCGATGCCACGCGGCGCAGCATCACCGGCAAGGTCAACGCCAAGATCGAGGCGGCTGGCCTCAGGATCGTGGCGCAGCGCCGGACCAGGTGGAAGAAGGCGGACGCCGAGAAGTTCTATGAAGTCCACAAGGAGCGTCCGTTCTACAACGACCTCGTGAAGTTCATGACGTCCGGGCCCATCGTCATGCAGGTGCTCGAGGGCGACAACGCCATCGCCAAGTATCGCGAGGTGATGGGCGCGACGGATCCCAAGAAGGCGGCCGCCGGAACGATCCGGGCCGAACTCGCCGAATCGATCGAGGCCAATTCCGTGCACGGTTCCGACAGTCCGGAGAATGCCGCGGCCGAGATCGCCCTTTGCTTCAAGGCCGACGAGATCGTGGGCTAGGGGCCGCTTGCCGCCCTCTCCCCCCAGGGGGAGAGGGGAGGGTGAGGGGGACCGCTCCGCGAAAGCGCAGAATTCTTATGTGGGTCGCAGGCTACATCCTCTCCATCGTGCTGGTGAACTGGCTGTTCGTGGCCATTCCCATGATTCCGACCCCGATGGGCGACTGGACGGTGGCCAACGTCCTCGTCGGCTTCGTCTTCATCCTGCGCGACATGGCCCAGCGCCAGCTCGGGCACTACGTCATCCTGGCGACGCTGTTCGCCGGCGTGCTCACCTGGTTCTCCGTCGATCCCTTCGTGGCGACGGCGAGCGTCACCGCTTTCCTTCTCTCGGAGACGACGGACTGGATCGTCTATTCGGTGACGAAGCGGCCGCTGCGCGACCGCATCCTCCTCTCCAGCGCGATGAGCTCGCCGGTGGACACCCTGGCGTTCCTCGGCATCATGGGATTCCTGACGCCCGCCTCCTTCACGCTTGAGACGACGAGCAAGCTCCTGGGCGCAATCGCGGTGTGGCTGATCCTGCGCCACCGCGCCCGCAAGATCTCCGACCCCGGCGCCTGAGCTACGCCTTCAGCCGCGCATTGGCCGGGTCATAGGCAGGCTCGGAGATGATGCGCGCCTTGTGCGGCTGGTCGTAGAGCATGATCTCGAAGTCGCTGCCATTCTCCGCCAGCGCCGGCTCGACATAGGCGAAGGTAAGGGACTTCTTGACCGTGAAGCCATAGGCGCCGCCGGTCGTGAGGCCCACGAGCCGGCCGTCCACGTAGATGGGCTCATTGCCCCGGCAGTCGCTGTCGGTGGCGTCGATCTCCATGTAGACGAGCTTCGTGCGCGGACCCTGCTGCTTCGAGGCAAGGGTCGCGGCCTTGCCGACGAACTCCCCGTTGTTGCGCACGAAGCGCTCCATCGAGCCCTCGACCATGGTGATCTCGCTCGTGATGTCGCCGCCCCAGCCGCGATAGGCCTTCTCCATCCTGAGCGAATTCATGGCATAGGTGCCGAAAAGCCGGATGCCGTGCGCTTTGCCGGCCTGCATGAGCGCGTCGAACACCTTCGGCATCTCCGCCATGGGGCAGTGGAGCTCCCAGCCGAGCTCGCCCACATAGTTGACGCGTAAGAGCCGCACGCCCTTGACGCCCGCGACTGTCGCTTCCTTGCCCGTGAGCCACGGGAAGGCGGCGCTGGAGAGATCGGCATCGGTGCATTTGGAGAGCACGTCGCGCGCCTTCGGGCCCGCGAGCACCAGGCAGCCGAAATCCTCCGTCACGTCGCGGATCGTCACGTCCTCGCCGCCGCGGATGTTGTTGGCGAGCTTGTCCATGTCGTGATGCTGGGCGACCGCGGCCGTGGCGATGTAGAAGCGGGCTTCCTCCAGCCGCGTGACGGTCATCTCGCTTTCGATCCTGCCGCCCTCGGTCAGGAAATGCCCGAGCACGATGCCGCCGTCCTTGCGCGGGATGCGGTTGGCGCAGAGGCGCTCGAGGAAACCTTGTGCGTCCTTGCCCGTGATCTCGAACTTGGCGAAGGTCGAAAGGTCCATGAGCCCGACCTTCTCGCGCACGGCCTGGCATTCGGCCTTGACCGGCCCCCACCAGTTGGAGCGGCGGAAGGAGTACTCCTCGCCCTTGGCCGCAGGATCGAACCAGCGCGCCCGTTCCCAGCCCATGACCTGCTGGAACTGCGCGCCCGCCGCCTTCAGCCGCTCGTAGACCGAGGATGTCCTGACCGGCCTTGCGGTCGCATGCTGTTCGCCCGGGCGATAGCAGTAGTACATGTGCTGGTAGTCGTCGACCGAGGTCTCGGATGCATACCGGCCTGCAGCCCAGTCGCCGAAGCGGCGCGGATCGAACTCGCGCATGTTGATGTCGGCCGCGCCGTGCACCATCCACTGGGCGAGGTATTTGCCCGCGCCACCGCCCTGGCAGATGCCGACGGACGCGCCGTTCGCCATCCAGTAGCCCTTAGGCCCGGCTGCCGGCCCGAGCAGGAAATTGGCGTCGGGCGTGTGCGTGATGGCGCCCGAGATCACCGACTTGATGCCGGCCTCGCCGAACAGCGGCAGCCGCTCGGTCGCCTTCTCGAGCCACGGTGTGAGCCGGTCCAGCTCCGGCGCGATGAGCTCGCTTTCGAAATCCCAGCTTGGTGGCTCGCTGTTCCAGCACACATGCGCGCCCTCCTGCTCATAGGGGCCGACCAGGATGCCGTTCGTCTCCTCGCGCAGGTAGCTGTGGGAGTAGGGATCCCGCACCACCGGCAGCTCCTTTTCGAGCTCGATCAGCGCCTTGAGTGGCTCGGTGATGATGTAGTGGTGCAGCATGTTGGCGATCGGTACCTTGTGGCCGGTCCAGCTCGCCACGACGTCGGCATAGGAGCCGGCGGCGTTCACCACGTGCTCGCAGGTGATGTCGCCCTTCTCGGTGAAGACCTTCCACTCGCCCGATGGCAGCCGCTTGATGTCGCTGACGCGGCAGCGGCGATAGACCTCCGCGCCGAGCTTGCGGGCGCCGGCGGCCATGGCGTTGGTGATGTCGGCCGGCGCCACGTGTCCGTCCGTCACGGTCAGGT
>JBFXDI010000209.1:0-4505 GCA_050181295.1 Parvibaculaceae bacterium
CAAGGGGGGAGTGAGAAGCGAGCGTGCTCCTTTTGCTCCCCTCCCCCTGGTGGGGAGGGGTCGGGGGAGGGGGGTTGCGTCCGTTGCGAACACCTCACCCCTCCCGCTGGCGGGCGAGCATGGAGCGCACGGTGGCGACGAGTTCCGTTTCCGGCACCGAGACTTGCGCAGGGCGGGCTTCGCGCCATTCCTCGTGGCTGCCGATCTTCTCCGCCATGGCCGCGCCGGCGATCAGATCCTTGATCTGGACCTCGCCCTTCGCTTTCTCATCGCCACCCTGGATGACGGCGAGCGGCGCGCCGCGCCGGTCGGCATATTTCATCTGCGCCTTCATGCCGGCGGTGCCGAGATAGAGCTCGGCGCGGATTTGGGCGTTGCGGAGTTCCGACACCATGCGCTGGTAGTCGCCGATCCGGTCGCGGTCCATGACCAGCACCACGACGGGCGCGAGCGCGGCGGACTCCTCCGCGCGGCCGAGGGCCTTCAGTGCCGCATAGAGGCGCGACACGCCGATCGAGAAGCCGGTGGCCGGCACCGGCTCGCCTCGGAAGCGCTCGACAAGGCCGTCATAGCGCCCGCCGCCGCCGACCGCGCCGAAGCGGACGGGGTGGCCGCCCTCGTCCGTCACCTCGAACAGCAGCTCCGCCTCGAACACGGGGCCGGTATAGTATTCGAGGCCCCGCACGACCGACTGATCGAAGCGGATACGGTCCTCGCCGTAACCGCCGTCGCGGCAGACCGCGAGCGTATCGATCGTCTTGCGCACGCCCTCCTCGCCGATGGCGGACCCTTTGACCAGCGCGCCAATGGCCTCGAGCTTCGCCGTGCCGTCCTTGCCCGAGGCTTCGAGATAGGAGGCGACCTTCCCGATGGCGCTTTTGTCGAGGCCGGCGCCCTTGGTGAAATCGCCGCTTTCGTCCTTTCGTCCTTCGCCGAGCAGCAGCCGCACGCCGTCGATGCCGAACTTGTCGAGCTTGTCGATGGAGCGCAGCACGGCGAGGCGCGTCGCGGCGAAACCTTCGCCTGCGAGTCCTGCACTTTCCATCACGCCATCGAGGATTTTCCGGTTGTTGACCTTGAGCACGTACTGCCCGCGCGGGATGCCGAGCTTTTCGAGCGTATCGGCCGCCATCATGCAGACCTCGGCGTCCGCCGCCGGGCTCGAGGTGCCGACCGTGTCGGCGTCGAACTGCATGAACTGGCGGAAGCGTCCCGGACCCGGCTTCTCGTTGCGGAACACCCAGCCCGCGCGGTAGCTGCGGTAGGGCTTGGGCAGCCGCTCGAAATTCTCCGCCACGTAGCGGGCGAGCGGCGCGGTCAGATCGTAGCGCAGCGACAGCCACTGCTCGTCGTCGTCCTGGAAGGAGAAGACGCCCTCGTTCGGCCGGTCCTGATCGGGCAGGAATTTCCCTAGCGCGTCGGTGTATTCGATGAAGGGCGTCTCGACCGGCTCGAAGCCGTAGGCCTCGTAGACGTCCTCGATCGTGCGCAGCATGCGCTTGAGGCCCCGGAGCTCGTCCGCCTCCACGTCGCGCAGGCCCTTGGGCAGCCTCGCCTTGAGCCGGTTCGCCTTGTCCGTCTTCGCCATGGGTCTTGAAACGCCGGTTGGGATTTGAGCGGCGTTCTATCGGATGCACTCCGAAGCGGCAAGCCGCTCCCTCCTTGCGCCCGTCATTCCGGCGAAAGCCGGAATCCCTGAAGCCTTGCCGTTCGTGAGTGACTCACCAGGGGTTGCCAGCTTTCGCTGGCATGACGAGGGTTAAGCGGCAGATGACAGGCGTTTTTCGCTGGCATGACAAGGAGTGAGAACGATGGAATCCCGCGTCCGGCCCGGCTATGGTCCGCCGCATGCAGGATGAACGCGAGGAAAGCGTCACATTCGGGTCGAGGCGCGTGGCCGCGGCCGACCGCCAGGGCCTCGTCAACGAGGTCTTCGCGAAGGTCGCCGACCGCTACGACCAGATGAACGATCTGATGTCGGGAGGCCTCCACCGGCTGTGGAAGGACGACCTCGTCGCCATGCTGAATCCGCCGAAAAACCGCCCCTTCCGGGTGCTGGACGTGGCGGGCGGCACGGGCGATGTCGCGAGCCGGATCCTGAAATGCGGCGGGCCTCGGACCGAGGTCGTGATGGCCGACATTTCCGACCCAATGCTGAGCGAGGGCCGCCGGCGGATCGGCGGGGCAGGGCTCTCGGGCCGCTGCCGCTTCGCGGTCGCCAATGCGGAAACGCTGCCGTTCCCCGACCGCGGCTTCGACGCCTACACGATCGCCTTCGGCATCCGCAACGTGACGCGGATCGAGCGGGCGCTGGAAGAAGCCTTCCGGGTGCTCAAGGTCGGCGGGCGCTTCCTCTGCATGGAGTTCTCGCACACTGAAGTGCCGGGGCTCGGCGCCCTCTACGACACCTATTCGCAGACCGCCATCCCCGCCATGGGCAAGTTGGTGACGGGCGACGGCGCCTCCTACCGCTATCTCGTGGAGAGCATCAAGGCGTTCCCCAACCAGGCGCGCTTCGCGGTCATGGTGGAGAAGGCGGGATTTTCCCGCGTCGCGCACCGCAACCTCATGGGCGGCATCGTCGCCATCCATTCCGGCTGGCGGATTTGAGGGGCATGCCTCAGCGCCCGGGACGCGCGATCCATGCACCCCTCCCCTCGAGGGGGAGGGGTGGGGGTGGGGTGACGGACGGGTCCGTGCATTGGCGCGCGGGCGAACCCCACCCGGCCGTCGCCTTGGCACACCTCCCCCCAAGGGGGAGGTGTGCCAAGTGATGCCGCGGCGGCTGGGGCAGGTCTGGAGGCTCGCGCGCACCGGCCACGTGCTGGCGCGCCACCGTGCGCTCGTGCCGGAGGAGGAGCGCGCGAGACTTCCCGCGCCGGCGCGGCTGGGGCTGGCGCTCCTGGCACTCGGACGTCGCGAACGTGTGAGCGCCAAGGGAGAGAGCCCGATCGTCAGCGCACTGACGGCGCTCGGGCCGAGCTACGTCAAGCTCGGCCAGTTCCTGGCGACGCGCGGCGACATCGTGGGCCAGGCGCGCGCGAAGGAGCTGGCGGCGCTGCAGGACAAGCTGCCGCCCTTTCCTGAGGCGCAAGCGCGGGCCGAGATCGCGGCGGGGCTCGGCGAGCCCGTGGAGGCGCTGTTCGAGGCCTTCGGGCCACCGGTCGCCGCCGCCTCGATCGCGCAGGTGCATAAAGCGCGGACCCGCGAGCCCGCGGGCGAGGGCCGCACCGTGGCGGTGAAAATCCTGCGGCCCGGCATCGAGAAGCGTTTCTCCCGCGACCTCGACGCCTTTCTCTTCGCTGCCCGCCAGATGGAGCGCTGGCACCGGCCGTCCCGGAGGCTCAGGCCCGTGGAAGCCGTCGGCACGCTCGTCCAGTCGGTGAAGCTCGAGATGGATCTCCGCATGGAGGCGGCCGCCATGTCGGAGATGGCGACGAACGTCGTCGCCGACCCGGGCTTCCGCATTCCCGCCGTCGACTGGCAGCGCACCGCGCGCCGCGTGCTGACGACGGAATGGATCGACGGCACGCCGCTCTCCGATCTCAAAAGTCTGGAGGCGGGCGGCCATGACCTGAAGCGCCTCGCGGACCTGGTGATCCAGTCGTTCCTCAGGCACGCGATCCGCGACGGCTTCTTCCATGCCGACATGCATCAGGGGAACCTGTTCGTCGACGCGGCCGGCAGCCTGGTCGCGGTCGACTTCGGCATCATGGGGAGGCTCTCGCCTAAGGACCGGCTGTTCCTGGCGGAGATCCTCTACGGCTTCATCACCCGCGACTACACAAGGGTGTCGCAGGTGCATTTCGACGCCGGCTACGTGCCGCCGCACCAGGATCCGGCGGTGTTCGCGCAGGCGCTCCGAGCCATCGGCGAGCCCCTCATGGACAAGCGAGCCGACGAGATCTCCATGGCGCGGCTCTTAGGGCAGCTCTTCCAGGTGACCGAGCAGTTCGACATGCAGACGCAGCCGCAGCTCCTGCTCCTGCAGAAGACCATGGTGGTGGTGGAGGGGGTCGCGCGCACGCTCGATCCGAAGCTCAACATGTGGGTGACGGCCGAGCCCGTGGTGAAGGAGTGGATCGAGCAGAAGCTCGGGGCGCAGGGGCGGATCGAGGGCGCGGCGGAAGGGGCGGCGACCATCGGCAGGCTCGTGGGTGCGCTGCCGGAGCTTCTCTCCGAGGCGCAGAAGACGGCCCACATGCTTGCCGGCATGGCGGAGGGCGGCGGCGTCAAGCTCGACCGCGAGACGACGGAGGCGCTGGCGGAAGCGCAGGCGCGTCACGGCCGCTGGGGGCGGGTCGCGCTCTGGGTGGGCGCGCTGGCGCTCGCCGCCATCGCGCTCATGCAGCTGTTCTGATCCCGACATTCGCTCCAGCGTCATTCCTGCGAAAGCAGGAAGGTGGATTCACATTCGAAGTGCAACAGCTGGGCTGAGAAGACCTCGGCTGGAGTTTTGAAGGCAAGGCATTTTCTGGGGGTGTTGTTGTAGGCGCGGATGATCT
>JBFXDI010000210.1:0-4476 GCA_050181295.1 Parvibaculaceae bacterium
GATCCGCTCCACGCCCTTCCCACCGATGACGACCGGCACGCCCACATAGGTGTCCTTCACGCCGTAGGGGCCGTTGAGATAGGCGGCGCAGGGCAGAACCCGCCGCTTGTCCTTGAGATAGCTCTCCGCCATCGCGATGCCGGCCGCCGCCGGCGCCGTGAAGGCCGAGCCCGATTTGAGCAGGCCGACGATCTCGGCGCCGCCGTCGCGCGTGCGCTGCACGATCTCGTCGATGCGCTTCTGGCTCGCCCACTTCATGGCCACGAGATCGGGCACCGGGATGCCGGCGACTGTCGAATAGCGCACCAGCGGCACCATGGTGTCGCCGTGGCCGCCGAGCACGAAGGCCGAGACGTCCTCGACCGAGACCTTGAACTCCTCGGCCAGGAAATGGCGGAAGCGGGCGGAATCGAGCACGCCCGCCATACCCACGACCATGGCATGCGGGACGCCCGAGTATTTCTGCAGCGCCCACACCATCACATCGAGCGGATTGGTGATGCAGATGACGAAGGCCTCCGGCGCGTATTTGCGGATGCCGGCCCCGACCTGGCTCATCACCTTGAGGTTGATCTCGAGCAGGTCGTCGCGGCTCATGCCGGGCTTCCGTGGCACGCCCGCCGTTACGATGATCACATCGGCGCCGGCGATCGATTCATATTTGTTGGTGCCGGTGAGCTTGGCGTCGAACCCGGAGATCGGTCCGCTCTGGGCGATATCGAGGGATTTTCCCTGCGGCAGGCCTTCCAGGATGTCGAACAGGACGACGTCGCCCAATTCCTTCAGTCCGACCAGATGGGCGAGGGTGCCGCCGATCATGCCGCCGCCAATGAGGGCGATTTTCCGCCGTGCCATGCGCATACCCCTATCTTGTGCACTGCAAACCCGAGGCTCTACTACCCCTCCGGCCGCAGGGCCGCAAGGCGGTGGTTAGCGGTGAGACCGCGCGCTGCGCTCCCAGTAGTCGGCCGACTGCATCTCGTTGAGCCGTGAGACGGCGCGCCGGAAGGCGGCATCGCCCTGCCCCTCCGGATAGATGTCCTCGGGCGCCGCTTCGGCGGAAAGAATGAGCCGCACCGCGCCGTCATAGAGCGTGTCGATCAGCGTCATGAAGCGTCGCGCCTCGTTGTGACGCTCGCGCGACAGCTTCGGCACGTTCTCCAGGATCACCGTGCGGAAGGCCTCGGCGACGGCGAGATAGTCGCCGGCCCCCAAGGGCTTCGAGCAGAGGTCGGAGAAATCGAAGCGAGCGACGCCCTTCAGGGCCTGCGGCACGGCGATCGTTCGCCCCGCCACCGCGAGCGTCGCCGGCGCTCCGCATTCGCTGTCGGTCAGGGCTTTCCAGAAGCGGTCGATCTCCTGTCGCGCGCTTTCCCCGGACGGCGTGATGTAGACGCGCTCGCCCCTCAGCCGGTCGCGCCGGTAGTCGCGCCCGTCGTCGATGCCGAGGATATCGAAGCGCGCCTCGATGAGCGCGATGAAGGGCAGGAAGGCGTCGCGGTTGAGACCCCCGAGATAGAGATCGGCCGGCCTGGTGTTGGAGGTCGCGACCACGACGATGCCGTTGCGCAGGAAAGCCTCGAAGAGACGCCCGAGGATCATGGCGTCGGCGATATCGGTGACCTGGAACTCGTCGAAGCAGAGGAGATGCGCCTCAGAAGCGATCTGCTCGGCCACCATGGCGATCGGATCGGCGTCCTCCCACACATGCCCGGTGCGCTGCTGCTGGCGTATGCCGTGGATGCGGGCATGCACGTCTCGCATGAAGGCGTGGAAATGCGCCCGCTGCTTGAGGCGCACGGACGTCTTGGCGTGGAACAGGTCCATGAGCATGGTTTTCCCGCGCCCAACGCCGCCATGGATGTAGAGACCGCGGGGCGCCTTGCGCTGGTCGTTGCCGGCAAGGAGCTTGCGCCAGCCGGCCGAGGCCGGCCGCGCGGCATAGCCTTTGAGCTCATGGGCGAGGCGGTCGAGCCGGCTTGCGACCTGCCTTTGGGCGGGATCGTCGGCGAGCGCGCCCTGCCGGACACGGCGCTCCAGTTCGGCGAGAACGCTGTCGGACATGCGGGGAGATCGGCGATCCGGGGAGAAGTGGCTTGCGTACCCCGCTCTTACCAGACGCCTGCGCCGCGGCAAGCTATTAGTGCACGAGCCCGGTGAGTTCCTTCGCGGGCGGCATCTGGTCCCAGGAATGGCCGGCGGCGAGGATGCACGAGAGCTTCCGCGGGTCGGTCATCACCATGGTCCAGGTGCCGGTGGGGGAGACGTAGATCTCCATGAGCCCGCTGCCGCCCACGAGGCCGATGACCTGCCGCTTCTCGCCGAACTTCTGCGCGAGCACCTCGCCCATCTTGTCGTGCGCCGCGCACATCGAGGTCTGGGCCGAGGCGGGTGCCGGAGCGAGGAAGGCCGGGACTGCCGCGATGGCGGCAAGGAACGCGACTGTGCAATGGGCGACAAGCGAACGCATGCGACCCTCCGTGGAAGGCCCTTCGGCCGGCGCTGCGGCCGCCTGGGCGGTTGCCCGGAGGCGCTGTCTCTCTGCCTGATCCCTGTTGTCGCCAGCCTAGGAGGCGAAGGTAAAGGAAGGGTCAAGAGCGCGGGGGCTAGCCGACGCAAGGCAGGTCACTCATAGGATTGGCCGCAGTCGAGAAACTGGATCACATCGCTCCAGGTCAGCTCAGCGATAGCAGTGACGCCTTCTTCGACCATCGCATCCTGCTCCGTGAGGAAAACGCGATTACCTGGATGACCGTCGCGTTGGTGATAACCGAAGGTGCCAGCGGCAGCGCATTCGAGATAGGTGCCGACATCGAAATTGTACCAAGTGAAGCCCGTCGGGTGATCTATGCCGAAGTAGCGGAATTCATCTTCCAGCTTACCAAGCTCCTGGAGTTCGCGCAGGTCGGCAACCTGTCGCGCGAGGACGACCAAGCAATCTTCAAATTCGCGCTTGCCGCCGAATGGGTCGGCCGGCAGAAGTCGCCAAGCGTCCGAGAACGGCAACGGCGGGGCTAAATAAGCGTCGCTGAGGCACTGCACAAAGTGGGAAGGAGAAAGCGACGACTGTTCGCGCCATCTCTCCAACACCCCCAGAAGCGACCTGAGGCTGGTTGGCAGCGGCTTCTGGATCTCCTGCTCGATCAGGTCGATCCGCTCCTCATCAAGGGGTGGATAGAGCGAATGCAGGTAGGCTTCCGGAGCGATCTCGGGACTGTGCGCTATCAGGATGGTCCCGCCTGGAAGGTTTCTCACGCCCCTGTCGTTCCAGCGCTCCAGCAGGCGGCGAAGCTTCCGGTAGGTCGGTTCGTCGTTGGTCACCGGGGGGTCTTCGAAGCTGTCGGTCCTAGCGACTCACTACGATGCGAACAGTCTTTTCCTGATACTCCTGCAGAGCCGGCTCGAGCCTGGAGTTGACACGTTTCACGTATTCGACGGAGCGTGTCCACCCGTCCTCGATTCCTATAAGAGCTTTTCCCGTGTCGACCCGGCTGACCTCCAGCTTGGAGAGAGTGGACAGGATTTCATCGACCTTGTCCTGCGGAACTTGTTTGCTTGCCGCCAGCTGGTTCTTGATCAGGTCCAGCGCCTGCGCCCTCAATTGGTCGGGATTGTAAGTGTTGGTCCAAGTGATCTCAGCTTCACTGGTTGCCTTGTCCAGACGTTCCAAGGCACCGATCGACTCGTAGCTCACCCCTTGCTCGGACAGGAGCGACGGCGCAACGGCCGACCAGTCCACCTTCTTCCCAAGGGGCAGAGACTGGTTTTGCACGCCAGCGACCAGAAGGGCCTCTTCTAGCAGAACAACAGCGGTTCTCTCATCGTGCCTCAAGATGAGCGCACCGATCACGGCATCCACCTGCGCCTGCGCGGCCGCCTCGACCTCCTCCTTCGTCTTGCCGGCAGCGAGCGCCGGTCCTTCAAGGCGCGCGATCAGACCTTTCTTCAAGTGTTCGCGGAAAGCGGCGGCAATCGTCTTGGATACTTCGGACCAGCCCACGATCCGGACAGGAACGCCGGCGGCATTTGTCTCGAAGGAAATTTCAAGGTTTCTCAGTGACTCGCTGATGGCGCGTTGGGTTTCGGCCTTCTGCGCCTCGGCACCCGTCTTGTCCTCGAGAACCTTTCTGTCATACGCGGTCTGCTTCCAGGCCATGACATAGCCCTCGGGCAACTTCTCGACGATACGGGCGTCGTAGGCCGCGTTCGTCTCTACCTGGGAAATCGGGTCATCCCCCTTGAGACGCTTCTCGGTCCTCTGAACGGTGAGTCGGTACTCGTCGCCGGCTTCGGCCTTGAACGGAAGGTTGATGGTTTCATCGGCCTGGAGGGCGGAAGCGCTCAGCGTCAAGACCAGACACGTCGTCGCCAATGCCAGGCGGCAGGAATCGAGCCATTTCATCGCGTTAACCCCCCTTGAAGGTTCGCGGCGAGCCTACAACCCCTGAATCAGGCGCACAAGCCTGCCTCTACCAA
>JBFXDI010000211.1:0-4417 GCA_050181295.1 Parvibaculaceae bacterium
GCTCGACCACGATGACCGTGTTGCCGAGATCGCGCAGATGCCGGAGCGTGCCGAGGAGGCGCTCGTTGTCCCGCTGGTGGAGGCCGATCGACGGCTCGTCCAGCACGTAGAGCACGCCCGTGAGGCCCGATCCGATCTGCGAGGCGAGGCGGATGCGCTGGCTCTCGCCGCCCGACAAGGTCCCCGAGGTGCGCGACAGGGTGAGGTAGTCGAGGCCCACGTCCATGAGGAACTGGAGGCGCGCCCGGATCTCCTTGAGGATGCGCTGGGCGATCTCGCGGCTCTGGGGTTTGAGCGTCTTCTCGACGCCGTCGAACCAGCCTTGCGCGGCGCGGATCGAGAGCTCGGAAACCTCGCCGATGTGCTTGCCCGCGACCTTGACCGCCAGCGCCTGCGGCTTCAGCCGATAGCCGTTGCAAGCCTCGCAGGGGTGCGCCGACTGGAACTGCGACAGCTCCTCGCGCACCCAGGAGGAATCGGTCTCGCGCCAGCGCCGTTCGATGTTGCCGAGCACGCCCTCGAAGGTCTTCTTCGTCTTGTAGGTGCGGATGCCGTCGTCATAGGCGAAGGTGATCTCCTCCTCGCCCGATCCGTTCAGGACCACTTCCTGCACCTTCTTCGGAAGCTCGCTCCAGGGTGCGCTCATGGAGCCGCCATAGTGCTTCACGATGGCTTCGAGCGTCTGGAAGTAATAGGGCGAGGAGGTGCCGGTCTTGGCCCAGGGCACGACGGCGCCCTTGCGCAGGCTCAGGGACTTGTCCGGCACCACGAGATCGGCCTCGAACTGGAGGCCGGTGCCGAGGCCGCCGCAGGTGGGACAGGCGCCGAAGGGGTTGTTGAAGGAGAAGAGCCGGGGCTCGATCTCGTCGATCGTGAAGCCGGACACCGGACAGGCGAATTTTTCGGAAAACACGATCCGCTCATGCGTCTCGTTCTTGGAGCGGTTGGCCGCGCTCAGGGCTCCCTCCACCCTTGTGGGGGAGGGCTGGGGTGGGGGGCTTTCCTTGGCCGTGCGTCCCCCCTCCCCACCAGGGGGAGGGGAGATCTGGAGAGGCCTGTCCGCGAACTCCGCCACCGCGATGCCGTCGGCGAGCTTCAGCGCCGTCTCGAGCGAATCCGCCAGCCGCGTGCCGATGTCCCGCCTGACCGCGATCCGGTCCACCACCACGTCGATGTCGTGCTTGTACTTCTTGTCGAGCGCCGGCACGGCGCCGAGTTCGTGGAAGGCGCCGTCGACCTTGACGCGCTGAAAGCCCTTCTTCTGGAGATCGGCGAACTCCTTGCGGTACTCGCCCTTGCGGCCGCGCACGATGGGGGCCAGCAAATAGAGCCGCGTGCCCTCGGGAAGCTCGAGGATGCGGTCCACCATCTGGGTGATCGTCTGGCTCTCGATCGGCAGTCCGGTGGCGGGCGAATAGGCGATGCCGACGCGCGCGAAGAGCAGCCGCATGTAGTCGTAGATCTCGGTGACGGTGCCCACCGTCGAGCGCGGGTTGCGGCTCGTCGTCTTCTGCTCGATCGAGATGGCGGGCGACAGGCCGTCGATCTGGTCGACGTCCGGCTTCTGCATCATCTCCAGGAACTGGCGTGCATAGGCCGAGAGCGATTCGACATAGCGCCGCTGGCCCTCGGCATAGATCGTGTCGAAGGCGAGCGAGGACTTTCCGGAGCCCGAGAGCCCGGTGAAGACGATCAGCCTGTCCCTGGGCAGCTCGAGCGAGACATCCTTCAGATTGTGCTCGCGCGCGCCCTGGATTCGTATGGTCCGCTTGGCGTCCGGCATGGGATTTTGAGGATTAGACCAAAACGCGAACGTCCACAAGCCGGACCCCCGCGCCAGTTCGTTTTTGCGTGCTATAGATGGGACGCTTGGCCGCCCTTGTCACGCCCGGTCGGAGGATATGCACAGACACGCGCGCTTGCGCCGCAGAGCGGCGCTCTTCCTAGCCTCCGCGCTGTCCACGGTGGCATGCGGACAGGCCCTTGCGCACGAATACAGGGCAGGGGGCATGCTGGTGGTGCATCCCTGGCTCGCGGCGACCGACGCGACGGCAACCGAGGCGGCCGCCTTTCTCACGCTCAAGAATCAGGGGAGCGAGCCCGACAGGCTGGTCTCCGTCTTCGTGCCGGGCGCCACCTCGTTCAAGTTCGAGGCGACCGAGACGGGCGAACCGCTGAAAGGCGAGCCCGTGAAGGCGCTTGCGGTCCAGCCCGCCGGCAAGATCAAGCTCAAACCCGGAACGGGCTATATCCTGCTCCAGGGCATCAAAGGGCCGGTGAAGGAAGGCCACATGATCGAGGGGACGGTCACCTTCGAGAAGGCCGGCACGATCCCAGTCGGCTTCTGGGTCCAGGACGCCTCCTCCACTAGCGCCACCTGCGCGAGCAATCCGGACGGGGAGTAGCCCGGGCGCGTTTACCATGCCAGCCATGCGGCCGGAACGCGTGCCCGACGCTGCCGTTGAAGGGCATGCGCCATGAGGTCCACTACGAGATCCTGATGCCCGTGCAGCGGCCCTCGCCGCTGCTCACCGGCGTTCAGTTCCTCGCGGCCGTTCTGCTCGGCATCCTCCTTATGCCCGCGGGAGCGCATGTGATGGAGATGTCGAGCAAGCTGGCGCTGCCGCCGGACCAGTATATGACCGTGCAAGGGCTCTATCGGGGATGGGCTCTCTTCGGCGTGCCCGTCGTGCTGGCGCTGGTGGTCACCCTCGCCCACGCGATCCTGCTGCGCGGAAATCGAACGGCGCGCCTGTGGGCCGGCCTGTCATTTCTCCTGATCGCCACGAGCCAGGTCGTGTTCTGGGTCTACACCTGGCCCATGAACAAGCTCACCCGCAACTGGACGGTGATGCCGGACCAGTTCGAGGAGGCGCGGCGGCAGTGGGAGTATTCGCACGCCCTCAATGCCGGGCTCACGCTGCTGGCCTTCGTGGCGTTGCTGGTCGCCATCCTGACAAGCCGCGGGATGGCGTTGCCCGCGCAGCTTTCGGGACCGCCCGCCCGACGCTGATCAAATCGTCACCTTCCCCTCGCGCACGGCCTGGCAGCGGAACCGCCTGATGCGCCATTGGGGATTGCCGTTGATCCACTCCGCCATGTGCGGCTGTCCGTATTGCATGCACTGCATGGGCGTGACGGATTCCGCCATATAGGTGAGATGGATGTCCTTGCAGCTTGCGGGAGTTGCTATCAGGCAGGCTAAGAACACGATCTCGATCATGGGTTTGCCTCGAATTGCTCGGGACCCACGGTCGATGGACGATGTCCGTTTTGCCGTCTTCTGTCTTGTGCCGGACCCCGTTCCATCGCATTGCAGGGCCGAAACAGTCCACAAGCGTGCCAGAAAGTTCCTGCAATCGCGTTAAGCATCGGCGCGACGGGTCCTAATCATCACTATCCCGGAGTCTGGCGTGACGGGCGTGACGGGGGCCTGAATGCAGACTTCACCAGCGGTTCAGCGCCGGAAGCGCGGCTGGGTCGAATGGCATGGGCCTGGAAAGATGCTCCTCCCAAGGCTTGCCGCGGTCCGGGATTACGCGTTTGATGCCTTCGGGCACGACAGAACATTCCGGAGGAAACGCATGGGCATCACCGTGACGGTCATGTACCCCAACACGCCGGGCTCGAAGTTCGACATGGACTATTATCTCGGCACGCACGGCCCGCTCGTGCACAAGTGCTGGGACGGCATGGGACTGAAGAGCCTCAAGGCGGTGAAGGGGCAGGGGACGCCCGACCCGAAGACGCCAGCGCCCTATCAGGTGATCGCGATCCTGAGCTTCGAGAGTCTCGATGCGTTCCAGAAGGCCGTCGCCGCCAAGGGGGCGGACGTGATGGGCGACATTCCGAAGTTCACGGATGTGCAGCCCGTCATCCAGGTGAGCTCCGATCTCACCTGAACCTGTTCTTCCGCAATTTTCATCCTTCGCCGCCTTGACAAAGGGCTGCGCGAGTCGCACGTTTTACATGTGACGGCAATGGCGCGGCCTGGGCTCAAGGAAGGAGCGATGCGGAGCGCCTGAGGCGTTCGCTGGAAGGCCCCATGGGGCCGTCGCGCGGAACAACAACGGAGAGGAGAGGGAATGACGCCACCGGACAGTCACCTTCGGCCTCGCGCCGTAGCGAGGCCAAGGCTCGCCTGAGAGCCGTAACCGGTTCGACTTTCAGCACGGGCTTCCCGACATCACAGAGATATCTGCGAATGACCCGCCGGTGCTAGGCCGACGGAACCTTCGAAAAACATCCCGGCTCATGCTGGGAAGATCAGAGTGAAGAAAACGCCCCGCCGGCGCACATCCCAAGGGAATAGCGCGGCGGGGCATCTGTTTTCGTGAAGCGTGGGTTCGTTGCACCTTTGGACGGCACGGTGCGCTACGCCAATGCACCGTACGTGTCTGTCATGCCAGCGAAGGCT
>JBFXDI010000212.1:0-4288 GCA_050181295.1 Parvibaculaceae bacterium
GCAATGCCGAGATCCTCGAGATCTTCAACCTCTCCAAGGTGGGCAAGGTCGCTGGCTGCCGGGTCACGGAGGGCGTCGTGCAGCGCGGCGCCAAGGTGCGCCTCGTCCGCGACAACGTGGTGGTGCACGAGGGCACGCTCTCGACGCTCAAGCGCTTCAAGGACGAGGTGCGCGAGGTCATTGCGGGCCAGGAATGCGGCATGGCTTTCGCCAACTACCAGGACATGCGCGCGGGCGACGTGATCGAGTGCTACAATGTGGAGGAAGTCCGGCGCACCCTCGACTGAGGCGCCGGACCGCCCCACCAGGTTGTCATTGCCGGCCCGGCTGGGCCGCGCATGACGAGAACCCGAAGACGCCATGTCGCCCTCCCGTTCCGCTCCCTCCCAGCGACAGCTCCGCGTCGGCGAGCTGATCCGGCACGAGCTCGCCATGATCCTGGCGCGGGGCGACATCTCCGACCCGGATGTCAACTGGCCCGCAGTGACCGTCACGGAGGTCTCGATGTCGCCGGACCTCAGGCACGCGACCTGCTACGTGCGCTCCTTCCGCTCCGGCGCGGACGAGGCGATGCTCGCGGCGCTGAAGCGCCACAGCCGCTTCCTGCGAGGCCTGCTCACCCCGAAGCTAAAGCTGAAGTTCATGCCGGATCTGCGCTTCGAGACCGACCGGTCGGCCGACTACGCGCAGAAGATCGACGCGCTGCTCAAGGATCCTTCCGTGGCGCGCGACCTCGGCACCGACGGGAACGACTGACCCATGGGACGCTCCAGGCGCGGCGAGCCGGTGCATGGCTGGCTCGTCCTCGACAAGCCGGTCGGCATGACCTCGACCGCCGCCGTGGGCGCGACGAAGCGTCTCTTCAACGCCATGAAGGCCGGACACGCCGGCACCCTTGATCCTCTCGCCTCCGGCATCCTGCCCATCGCCCTCGGGGAGGCGACGAAGACCGTGAGCTTCGTCATGGACGGCCGCAAGGCCTACCGTTTCACGGTCCGGTGGGGCGAGGAGACGGATACCGACGATGCCGAAGGTGCCGTAACGGCAACAAGCGACTTCCGTCCGGACGCGGCCGCCATCGAGGCTTTGCTGCCGCGCTTCACCGGCCTGATCGAGCAGACGCCACCCCGCTTTTCCGCCATCAAGATCGCCGGCGAACGGGCCTATGACCTTGCCCGCGAAGGCATGGCGGTGGAGCTGGAGCCCCGCGAGATCGAGGTGAAAAGCCTCCAGATCGTGGGGGAGGCCGGCCCGCAGGAGACGGAGTTCGAGGCCGAATGCGGCAAGGGCACCTATGTCCGGGCGCTCGCCCGCGACATGGGGCGCGCGCTCGGAGCCTATGGGCATGTGGTGGCGCTCAGGCGCACCTACGTCGGGTCGTTTACCGAGACCCACATGATTTCGCTGGCAAAACTTGAGGAACTCGGCCATAAGGGCGCCGGCCATCAAGCTTTGAGAGCCTGCCTTCTGCCTGTCGAGACCGCGCTGGACGACATCCCGGCGCTGGCCGTCGGCAGCACAGAGGCACAGCGCTTGAAGCAGGGTCAACCCGTCATCGCGAGGGGCAGGGACGCGCCGGAGGAGCAGGACTGGGTCCTGGTCAAGTGGCGCGGCGAGCCCATAGCGCTGGCCGCCGTGGCGGAAGGGCTGATCCGGCCTAAGCGTGTCTTCAACCTGAACTGAACTGCAAGGAGCCACACGATGTCGATTACGCCGGAGCGCAAGCAAGCGCTCATCAGCGAATTCGCGTCCGCCAAGAACGACACGGGTTCGCCGGAGGTGCAGGTCGCGATCCTGACCGAGCGCATCAAGAACCTCACCGAGCATTTCCAGACGCACAAGAAGGACAACCATTCGCGACGCGGATTGCTGAAGCTCGTGAGCCAGCGCCGCACGCTCCTCGACTATCTGAAGTCGAGGAACGACTCGCGCTACCGGACGCTGATCGAGCGTCTGGGCATCCGGCGCTAGGCTCAAACGAGCCCGGCGCATTTGGGCGGTTGCACAATCTATCCGCCATCAGACCCCGATAGAGCGGACGGCAATGGGGCCGTCGGCAAGGATGCCCTACAGGGGTGCCGCCAGAGGATTGCCAGACGCTAGAGGCGGCGAAGGGCCATGAAGGAACGATCATGTTTGACATCCATGTCGAGGAATTTGAGTGGGGCGGCCGCAAGCTGAGGCTTGAGACGGGCCGCATCGCCAGGCAGGCGGACGGCGCCGTGCTTGCGACCTACGGCGAGACGACGGTTCTCGCGACCGTGGTGGCCGAGAAGGCTCCGAAACCCGGCCTCGACTTCTTCCCCTTGACCGTCAACTACCAGGAAAAGACCTACGCCGCGGGCAAGATCCCCGGCGGCTATTTCAAGCGCGAAGGCCGGCCCTCCGAAAAGGAGACGCTCGTCTCCCGCCTCATCGACCGCCCGATCCGCCCGCTCTTCGCCAAGGGCTTCAAGTGCGAGACGCAGGTGATCGTGACTGTCCTCTCGCATGATCTCGAGAACGATCCCGACATCGTCGCCATGGTGGCGGCCTCTGCCGCGCTCACCCTCTCCGGCGTGCCCTTCCTCGGGCCGATCGGCGCCGCGCGGGTCGGCTATATCGGCAACGAGTATGTTCTTAACCCGACGCTCGCGCAGCAGAAGGAGTCCGATCTCGAGCTCGTGGTGGCCGGCACCGAGGACGCCGTCCTCATGGTCGAGTCGGAAGCCAAGGAGCTGACCGAGGACGTGATGCTCGGCGCCGTCATGCACGGCCACCGCGAGTTCCAGGTGGTGATCGAGGCCATCATCCGGCTCGCCGAGCAGGCCGCGCGCGAGCCGCGCGAACTGCCTATCGTCGACGTCGGCGATCTCGCCGATCGTGCCCGCGCCATCGCCGGCGAGGGCCTGCGCGCCGCCTATGCCATTCCCGGCAAGGAGGAGCGCCGCGACCGGGTCGCCGCCATGAAGGACGCCCTTATCGCCCAGCTTGCGCCGGAAGGCGCGGAAGGCGCGCCGGATGCGCAGAAGATCGGCGGCGTGTTCAAGAGCCTCGAGCAGGAAGTGGTGCGCGGCAACATCCTGGAGACCGGCAAGCGCATCGACGGACGCGGCCTCGCCGACGTCCGCCAGATCAAGTGCGAGGTGGGCGTACTGCCCCGCACCCACGGCTCGGCGCTCTTCACGCGCGGCGAGACGCAGGCGCTGGTGGTGACGACGCTCGGCACCGGTGAGGACGAGCAGTATATCGACGCGCTCGAAGGCACCTACAAGGAAACCTTTCTGCTCCACTACAACTTCCCGCCCTTCTCGGTCGGCGAGACGGGCCGCGTGGGTTTCACCGGCCGCCGCGAGGTCGGGCACGGCAAGCTCGCATGGCGCGCCATCCGCCCGGTTCTTCCGGGTGCGGAGCAGTTCCCCTACACCATCCGCGTCGTGTCGGAGATTACCGAGTCGAACGGCTCCTCCTCCATGGCGACGGTGTGCGGCGCCTCGCTCTCGCTCATGGATTCGGGCGTGCCGCTGCGCCGCCCGGTGGCCGGCATCGCCATGGGCCTCATCCTCGAGGGCGAGAAGTTCGCGGTTCTCTCCGACATCCTGGGCGATGAGGACCATCTCGGCGACATGGACTTCAAGGTCGCGGGCACCGACGAGGGCATCACCTCGCTGCAGATGGACATCAAGATCACCGGCATCACCGAGGAGATCATGCGCACCGCCCTCTATCAGGCGAGGCAGGGGCGCATGCACATCCTCACCAGAATGGCGGAGGCCCTGACCGCGGCCCGTCCGGGCCTCGGCGAATACGCGCCCCGCATCGAGGTCATGCACATTCCGACCGACAAGATCCGCGAGGTCATCGGCTCGGGCGGCAAGGTGATCCGCGAGATCGTCGAGAAGACCGGCGCCAAGATCGACATCTCCGACGACGGCATGATCAAGATCGCCTCCGCCTCCGGCCCCTCGATCGAGGCGGCGATCAAGTGGATCAAGTCGATCGTGTCGGAGCCGGAAGTGGGCGAGATCTACGACGGCAAGGTCGTGAAGGTGGTCGATTTCGGCGCCTTCGTGAACTTCTTCGGCGCCCGCGACGGCCTCGTCCACATCTCGGAGCTTGCGCCGCGCCGCGTCCAGAAGGTGACGGATATAATCAACGAGGGCGACAAGGTGAAGGTCAAGTTCCTCGGAATGGACCCGCGCGGCAAGGTTCGCCTCACGATGAAGAACATCGACCAGGCGACCGGCGAGGAGATCAAGCAGGAGGCCAAAGCCGACGAGGCCGAGGCCGGCTGACCTCCATTCGACCG
>JBFXDI010000213.1:0-4246 GCA_050181295.1 Parvibaculaceae bacterium
AAACTCACTTGAGACACCAAAACCGCCATTCCCGGCGCCCAGCCGACCACACCAAACAAGCTTCTCCGCTTCAAAATGCAGCCTCAAGCCAACTCCAGCCCCGCCCATCGGATTTCGCAACGATCCCTCCAAGGGGGAGGGAAGCAGATGGTCGGGGCGTCGTCTTTCTCCCTCCCCCCTGGTGGAGGAGGGCCTGGGTTGGGGGAGCCGCATGCCGGGATTGCTCTTCAGTGGCCCGACCGCTTCAACCACTCGCGCACCGCCTCCGCGTCGCGCGGCGTGATATCTGGATATTCCGGATCGGAGCCCACCTCCTCGGAGATCTTCCAGGAGCGGGCGCATTTGCGCCCCTTCGCCGGCGCCGGCACCACGGCCACGCCTTTCACGTCGTCGAGGCGGAACGCATCGGCAGGTCCCTCGTCCCTGCTGATCGTCAGATCGCTCGTGATCGACACCTCCGCCATGTCGACGCCATCGAGCGCGTCGCCGAGCGCAGGCTCCGTCACATGCACGACCGGCGCGGCCTCGAGGGAGGAGCCGATCGCCTTCTTCTCCCGCTCGATCTCGAGCGCACCGGTGACGACGCGGCGCACGTCGCGCACCTTCTCCCATTTCACCGCGAGCTTCTCGTCGGTCCACTCGGCGGGGATGACGGGGATCGTCTCCAGATGCACCGAGCCGTCGCCATGACGCGCCTGCCAGACCTCCTCCATGGTGAAGCACAGGATGGGGGCGAGCCAGGTGGTGAGGGAGGCGAAGAGGTGATCCATCACCGTTCGGTTGGCGCGGCGGCGAAGCGCCGAAGGCGCATCGCAATAGAGCGAGTCCTTGCGGATGTCGAAATAGAGGGCCGAGAGATCGACCGTCATGAAGTTCAGGACCGCCGCATAGGCGCGCTTGAAGTCGAAGGCGTCGAAGGCCTTGCGCACGAGCGCGTCCACCTCGCCCGTGCGGTGCAGGACATAGCGCTCGAGCTCCGGCATGTCGGCATAAGAGACACGCTCGGCATCCGTGAAGCCATCGAGCGCCCCAAGCAGGTAGCGCATGGTGTTGCGGAGCTTGCGGTAGGCGTCGATGTTGGACTTGAGGATCTCAGGCCCTAAGCGCAGGTCCTCCGAATAGTCGGAGGAGGCGGCCCAGAGGCGCAGGATCTCGGCGCCCGACTGCTTGATGACCTCCTGCGGCACGACATTGTTGCCGAGCGATTTCGACATCTTGCGCCCCACCTCGTCCACGACGAAGCCATGGGTGAGCACGATGTCGTAGGGCGCGCGGCCGCGCGTGGCGCAGCTTTCGAGCAGCGAGGACTGGAACCAGCCGCGATGCTGGTCGGAGCCTTCCAGATACATGACGGGCTCATCGCCGCCGTCGATCGGGCGGTGGGTGGCGAGGTCGTGGCGCGCCTCCAGCACGAAGGCGTGCGTGGTGCCCGACTCGAACCAGACGTCAAGAATATCGTCCACCTTCGTCCAGTCGGCGGGCCGATCCACTATTCCCTTGAGAAAGCGTTCGGCCGCATCGTCGGCGAACCAGGCATCGGCGCCCTCCTTCTCGAACGCCTCGCCCACGCGACGCACGAACTCCTCCGCCTTGTCGGTCGGGCCGCTCGGGAAGACCTCGCCGTCGGCCTTGTTGACGAAGACGGTGATCGGCACGCCCCAGGCGCGCTGGCGCGAGAGCACCCAGTCGGGCTTGGTCCTGATCATGCCTTCGAGCCGCGCGGCGCCGGCGGCGGGCACGAAGCGGGTCTCGGAGATGGCCGTAAGCGCCCGATCACGCAGCGTGTCGCCGGCGCCCGCGATATCGCGGTCCATGTGGATGAACCACTGCGGGGTGTTGCGGAAGATGACCGGTTTCTTGGAGCGCCAGGAGTGCGGATACTGGTGCTTCAGCCGCCCGCGCGCGACCAGCATTTGGGCGTCGATCAGCGCCTTGATGACCGCCTCGTTGGCGTCGCCCTTGTCGCCCTTGTCCGTGATGACGCGCATGCCCTCAAAGCCCGGCGCGTCCTTCGTGAAGAAGCCGTCCTCGTCCACGGTGAAGGGGATGCGGGTGTCGATACCCAGCTCGCGAAGTTCCGCATCATTCGCGGTCCAGATGTCGAAGTCCTCGCGGCCGTGCCCGGGCGCCGTGTGCACGAAGCCCGTGCCGGCATCGTCGGTGACGTGGTCGCCATCGAGCAGCGGAACGGCGAAGTCGTAGCCCTTTCCGTGCAGGGGATGGCGCGCGGTCAGGCCGCCCATCACATCAGCAGGCACATCCCGGACGCGCGAGAAGGATTCCACGCGCGCCGACTTCATCACGTCCTCGGCCAGCTTGTCGGCGAGGATGTAGAGATCGCCCGTGCGCGCCCAGTTGTCGGCCGGCGCGGCATCGACGTGATAGAGCCCGTACTCCATCTTGGACGAATAGGAGATCGCGCGGTTGCCCGGCAGCGTCCAGGGCGTGGTCGTCCAGATAAGGATCGCGGCGCCGGCGAGGTCGTCCGATCCCTTAGCCACCGGGAACTTCACCCACACGGCGTCCGACGTGTAGTCCTGGTACTCGACCTCGGCCTCGGCGAGCGCGGTCTTCTCCACGACCGACCACATGACCGGCTTCGAGCCGCGGTAGAGCTGGCCCGACATCGCGAACTTCAGAAGCTCGCGCGCGATCTGCGCCTCGGCCTTGAAGCTCATGGTGAGATAGGGGTTCTGCCAGTCGCCGACGACGCCCAGCCGCTTGAACTCCTCCCGCTGCACGTCGATCCAGTACTCGGCGAAGGCCCGGCAGTCGCGCCGCACATCGACCCTGGAGAGCGCGTCCTTGTCGATGCCCTTGGCGCGGTAGCCCTCCTCCACCTTCCATTCGATCGGAAGCCCGTGGCAGTCCCAGCCCGGCACATAGTTCGAATCCCTCCCCAGCGCCGTCTGGGAGCGGACCACGATGTCCTTCAGGATCTTGTTGAGGGCGGTGCCGAGATGAATGTTGGCGTTGGCATAGGGCGGACCGTCGTGGAGCACGAACTTCCGCCGGCCCCTCGCCTCCTCCCGCTGACGCTCGTAGAGGCCGATCTCCTGCCAATAGGCCAAGATTTCCGGCTCCTTCTGCGGCAGGCCCGCCTTCATGGGGAAGGCGGTCTTCGGCAGGAACAGCGTGTCGCGGTAGTTGAGCGTCTTGGGCTTGTCGTCCATCGGGTCGAGCTTTCGAGGAATTCGGGCCCGCTTCTAGCAGCCAAGGGCCGGGGAATAAAGTTCCCGTGCTGGATTTCGCTTCCCGGAGGGGCGGCGCCCCCGCCGCCCTGGGGTGCGCGAGGGCGCGCACCCTCCATAGAAGGGGGAGGTGAGCATTGCAGCCCGCCCTCTTGACCCGACCCGGCTTTTCGGTTGGCCTGCGGCTCTTTGTTTTCCAGGAGGATTCGATGGGCAGCCTACAGACGATCCCGGCACGGCGCGGCAAGGCGGCGCGGCTCAAGCGGGGACAGGCGATCAAGATCATCAACACCCACGGCACGCAGGTCGTGGATTTCTGGGCCTTCGTGTCGAGCCAGCTCAACGAGTACATGGGCATGGAGCATTGCCGCGCCACGTGGCGGCGGCTGTTTCCCGTCGAGGGCGACAAGATGATGACCAACCATCGCCGCCCGGTCCTGACGCTCGAGAAGGACAATTCGCCCGGCCGCCACGACACCCTCATGGCGCCCTGCGACAACGAGCGCTACGGGCTTCTCGGCTGCACGACCTATCACGACAACTGCCGCGACAACCTGCATGCCGGCCTGTTCGAGCTCGGCATCTCCATCCCCTACACGCCCGCCTCGCTCAACGTCTTCATGAACATCCCCTGGCGGCAGGACGGCGAACTCTCCTTCGACCCCGCCATGTCGAAGCCCGGCGACTACGTGGTCTTCCGCGCCGAGCTCGACTGCATCTGCGCCATGTCGTCCTGCCCGCAGGACATCCTCGACATCAACTCCAAGGCCCCGGTCGAGGCGCATTTCGAGGTGCTGGATTGACGCCCTCCCTTCTCCCCGCAAGCGGGGAGAAAGCGCCCCTCACCCGACCCTTCGGGCCATCCTCTCTCCGCATGCGGGGCGAGGGACGGACGGCGAGGCATGATGGAATAGAAGGTTTTTTCCAATGAAATCGCAGGCGCGGGTGGTGGTGATCGGCGGCGGCGTGGTGGGCTGCTCGGTCGCCTATCACCTCGCGAAGGCCGGCTGGACCGACTGCGTGCTGCTCGAGCGCAAGGAGCTGACGTCCGGCTC
>JBFXDI010000214.1:0-4193 GCA_050181295.1 Parvibaculaceae bacterium
TCAAGGGGGAGGGAGCAGAAGGGGGCGCATCGCCCCTATCCGAGGGGGAGGGAGCAGAAGGGTGCTTCTCACGCCTATCCGAGGTGAATGGAGCGGAAGAGCCCGCCCTGACGATCCGGCCAGACGCCTGGTCGAGCCACAGAGGCTGGCCGTCCTCGCCTCTGGCCAGAAGCCCGTCGTCCGCCGCGCCTTCCTCCTGGATCACGAGGCAGCCGGCATTGGTGTAGCGGGCGAGATAGTCGAGATCGACCTTTCCGGCCTTGAGCAGCTCGTGGATGAGCGCGCCGACGAAGAGGCCGTCCGTGCCGGGACGAATCCCGACCCATTCGTCCGCGATGGCCGAGTAGCCGGTCTTCACCGGATTGATGGAGACGATCTTCACGCCCCGCTGCTTCAGGCGCCCCATGGCGATCTTGAGCGGGTTCGAGGCATGGTCCTCGGCCACGCCGAAGAGCAGGAAGTATTTCGTCAGGTCCCAGTCGGGCTCGCCGAACTCCCAGAAGGAGCCGCCGAAGGTATAGAGGCCGGCGGCCGCCATGTTGACCGAGCAGAAGCCGCCGTGGGCCGCGTAGTTGGGCGTGCCGAACTGTGTCGCCCACCAGCCGGTCAGAGCCTGGCTCTGGTCGCGGCCGGTGAAGAAGGCGAGCTTCGAGGGGTCGCTCGAGCGCACCTCGGAGAGCCACAGGGTGGCGGTGCGAAGCGCCTCCTCCCATTCGATCTCGCGGAACTCGGCCTTGCCGCGCTCGCCCACGCGCATGAGCGGCTTCGTGAGGCGCGCCGGCGAATAGTGCTGCATGATGCCGGCGGAGCCCTTGCCGCAGAGCACGCCCTTGTTCACCGGATGGTCGCGGTTGCCCTCGATGTAACGGACGGTCCCGTCCTTGAGGTAGACCTTGATGCCGCAGCGGCAGGCGCACATGTAGCAGGTCGAGGTCTTCACCTCGTCCCAGCCCTTCGGCGACGTGTCCACATGCGGCTCGGCCATCGGCACTCCCTATAGGATGCCGGCTGGTCCTGCCATAGCGCCAACCGACGCGCAATCGCGGGGCCAGTGGTTTTGGAGACGATGCCTTGGCACAAGGATCGCCGGGTCAAGCCCGGCAATGACGGACGAGGGGTCGGGGGCGAAGGGAGAAAGCCACGAGAGGGAAATCCGCGCGCATTCGAATTTTTTAGCCGCAAGCTGCAACCGGCCCGATCAACGATCCGTTCCTACAGGTGTCCGCCAGGAGGGAGCACACCGGCATGGTTCGAAGGCAGCGCATGGGAAGGGCCGAACTCGTCTATCGCCATTCGGCCTGGATCCGCCTGACACACTGGATGTGGGCGATCTCGCTCTTTTTCCTGCTGCTTTCAGGCCTGCAGATCTTCAATGCGCACCCGACGCTCTACTTCGGCGATCAGTCCGGCTTCTCCTTCGACAATGCCGTTCTCGCCATAGGCGCGCGCGACGCCGGGTCGGAAGTTCGGGGGTATACGGAAATCCTCGGCCGCCAATTCGATACGACCGGATTTCTCGGCGTTTCCACTATGGCGGAAGAACAGCAGACGCGCGCCTTTCCGGCCTGGATGACTATTCCGTCTTTCCAGGACCTCGCGACGGGCAGGGTCGTGCATTTCTTCTTCGCATGGCTGCTCGCCTTCACCCTCCTCACGTGGCTGATCGCCAGCGCCCTCAACGGGCATCTTCGCCGCGACATCGCTCCCAAAGTGGAGGACCTTCGCCGCCTGCCGGGCGACATCGCGGCGCACGCCAAATTCCGGCTGTCCCACGGCCGGGAGTACAACACGCTGCAGAAACTTTCCTACGCCGGGGTCCTGCTCGTGCTTCTGCCGCTCATGATCCTCACGGGGCTCGCCATGTCGCCGGCCATGAACGCGGCCGTGCCGTGGCTGCCGGAACTCCTTGGCGGCCGGCAGACGGCTCGCACGATCCATTTTGCCGCGATGCTGCTGCTCGTCGCCTTCTTCATGGTGCACATCGCGATGGTTGTCCTGGCGGGTCCGCTCAACGAACTCCGATCGATCATCACCGGATGGTACCGGATCGACACGCCCGATACCGGGGACGACGCCGCGCAAAAGGGTTCGAGATCATGAAGCACCTCGTCACGCGACGCGCCCTTGTCCGCAGCGCGACGCTCGGGCTCACGGGCGCCGCGCTGTCAGGATGCAACCTGCTCGATCCGCTCGCACAGTCCGGACACCCCGTCCGGAACGTGCTGGAGAGCGCAAACGACCTCACCTACCGCGTCCAGCGCCTGCTGCTCGGGCGCAATGCCCTGGCGCAGGAGTTCGGGGAAGGCGATATCCGCCAGCCGCAGCGTCCCAACGGCGTGTCATCGCCGGACGACGACGTCTATCAGGGCCTGTTGCGCGGCAACTTCTCCGACTACCGGCTCACGGTCGGTGGACTCGTGGAGCGTCCCCTGTCGCTCTCCCGGGAAATCCTCGAGAGGATGCCGTCGCGGACCCAGATCACCCGTCACGACTGCGTGGAGGGCTGGAGCTGCATCGCGAAATGGACCGGCGTTCCCCTGGCTCTCGTGCTCAACGAGGCGAAGGTCAGGCCGCAGGCGAAGTACGTCCTGTTCCGCTGCCTCGACACGATCGAGAAGGGGCTTTCGGGCGAGGTCAAGTATTACGAGACGATCGATCTCGTCGATGCCTACCATCCGCAGACGATCCTCGCCTACGGCCTGAACGGCGCCCCGCTGCCGGTTGCGAACGGCGCGCCCCTCAGGCTTAGGGTCGAGCGGCAGCTCGGCTACAAGATGGCCAAATACGTGCACGGCATCGAACTGGTCGACGACCTTGCCCCGCACGGCCTCGGCAAGGGCGGCTACTGGGAAGACCGGGGCTATGACTGGTATGCCGGAATCTGAAAGCGTCCGGTCAGGTTCCGGAACTATCTTCGTCATGGCCGGCCTCCGAGCCGGCCATCCTTTTCAGTTCAGTCGCAGCGACGCAAAGGATTGCCGGGTCAGGCCCGGCAATGACGATGGAGGGACCGGAGGTGAAGCGACAAAGCCACGTCAGCTTCTCAACCCGTCATGGCCGGCCTCTGAGCCCGCTATTCTTTTCAATTTAGGAGCAGCGGCACAAAGGATTGCCGGGTCAACCCCGGATCAAGTCCGGGGCGGCAATGACGCTTAGACGCCGAGTGCTGTTCTTACGGATAGGGCACGACCGCGTGACCCTGGGCGGCGAGAAGTGCCCGGGCCTTCGAGCGGAGCGCGAAGATGTCGGCCGGGGCGTTGGTCCAGTGGCCCTCGACCTCGCGGCCGGTGAAGGGCTCGAAAGCCTCCGGACGGCTCACCCCGCCATAGGTCGTCATCATCCAGTTGAGGAGTGTGGCGGTATCCTCCGGTCCGAGCTCGGCATTGACGACGCCCGGCACGTTGGCGACGTAGCGGCGGCCCTCGGGAAGGCGCGCGAAATGCCCGACCGCATCCTTCAGCTGAGGGATGCGCCCGAGGAGCGATCCTTCGCCCTCGTGCGTGTGGCAGCCCATGCAGAAGAGGGCGTAGTTGACGTTGGGCGGCCGGTGCGGCTTGACGGCGGCGAGCACGGGGAGAACCAGCGCGCCCGCGCCAAGCAGAACGAAGAACGCGGCGAGGCCGCGCCGCATGCTCACCCCATGCCGACCACGGCGGCGACGGTGCAATGGTACATGCCGCGCGTGTTGGCCATGCACCAGTTGATGTCGTTGTGCACGCCCATGCGATAGCCCGGCCGCTCGCCGATATTGTAGTTGCACACGCAGCTTCCGCAGGCCGTCACGCCGCAGCAGTCGTTGTAGCTGATGAGATAGGCCTTCTTGTCGGCGGGGTTCTGGCAGGTGCCGATCCAGGTGACCTTGGAGGCCTCCGCGCCCGGCGGGCAGGAGGCGAGCGATCCGCCGCAGCAGGTGCAGAGGAAGCCGTCGAGCGCGCAGTAGCGCCAGTATTCGCAGGTCTCGTCGCCCTGCTCGCGGGCCGTGGCCGCGAGCGCCCGGCCGCCGGAGCGGTCGAAGGGCAGCATGGGAAGGATGGCGCCGCCGGCGAGCGTGGTTCCGAGCAGCCCCAGCACGCTGCGGCGGCCCATGGTCTGGGCGGAGCGGCGGGCGATGCCTTCGCTTGCCCGGTCGAACGCGGTCAGGAACTTCTCCAGTCGTCCCAGCATGGCAACCCTCCTTCCCGTCTCCTCGAAGA
>JBFXDI010000215.1:0-4133 GCA_050181295.1 Parvibaculaceae bacterium
TGCTGTGACGCAAAACATAGGAAGCCCGCTCTTACGGCGACCTTTCGGTGGCATGAAGTTTTGTTAAGGATTTCGAGAGGCGCTGAGCGCCGCGCTCAGGCGTCCTTGACGATCTCGGAAAGCCTCTGGCGCTCCTTCTCGTCGAGCGCGGCTTCCGCGCTGCCCGCCGGGGCTCGGCGCAACCGCAGGACGGCGAGGATGCCGAGGCCCAGCACCAGGAAGGGGCCGAACCAGAGGAGCAGCGTGCTCGGATGGAGCCTCGGCTTCAGGAGCACGAACTCGCCATAGCGGTCGACGAGGAACGCCAGCACCTGGTCGTCGCTGTCGCCGGCCTTCAACCGGTCGCGGATCAGGATTCTCAGGTCGCGCGCCAAGGGCGCGTCCGAATCGTCGATCGACTGGTTCTGGCAGACGAGACAGCGAAGCTCGGTGGAAAGGGTGCGCGCGCGCGCCTCGAGCCTGGCGTCGGGCAGCACCTCATCCGGCTGCACGGCATGGGCTGGCTGCAGAGCCTCCACGATGAGCACGAAGCTCAGGAGCAGCATGACGAGGACGCTGACCATCGCTCCCCTCCCCTCGAGGGGGAGGGGTCGGGGGTGGGGTGATGTTAGCGTGTGATGATGCGGACCCTTCCACCACCCCCACCCTACCCTCCCCCCTCCAGGGAGAGGGAGAAATGAACCGGACCGCTGCAGGCACCGCATCCCCCTACTCCGCCGGCTGCAGCGTGCGGCCGCGCGCGAGCTTCGGCGCGCCCACCCGGTAGCGGCGGTCGAGGAGCGAGACGATGCCGCCCACGAACATGATCACGGCGCCGAGCCAGATCAGGAAGACGAGGGGATGGAAATAGGCCCTGACCGTGCGGCCTCCGCCGTCCGCCGCGTCGCCCATCACGACATAGAGGTCGCCGGTCGCGAAGGCCCTGAGCCCCACCTCCGTCGTCGGCTGCCGGCTCGGCTGGAACACGCGCTTTTCGGAGAGCAGTGTTGCCACCTCATCGCCGCCCCGCGCCACGAGGAAGCGCCCGACCTCGGCCGTGTAGTTGGGTCCGGTGGCCGGCGTCACGCCGAGGAATTTCACCGTGTAGCCGCCGACCTCGATGGTCGAATCCGGCTGCATGACGGTGATGACCTCCTGGCGCCAGGCGGTCGTCGCCACGATGCCGATCAGCATCACGCCCACGCCCATATGCGCAAGCGTGGTGCCGAAGGCGGCGCCCGGCAGGCCCTTCAGCCTCGCCCAGGCAATCGACCCCGGCACCCGGAAGAGCTGGATCCGCTCGGCCTGCTCGACGAGGCTGCCGGCGATGAGCCACGCCCCGAGCGCCACGCCGAAGGGCGCGAGCCACGGTCCCCGGTGCTGCATCACGAGCGCCAGGACGCCGACGCCGAAGGCGATGAGCGCCGCCACCCAGAGCCGCTGCACCGCGCCCCAGAGGTCGGCGCGCTTCCAGGAGAGCATCGGCCCGATCGGCACCAGCAGCAGGAGCGCCAGGAACATCGGCCCGAAGGTCAGGTTGAAATAGGGCGCTCCGACCGAGATTTTGGCGCCCGTCACCGCCTCGAGCGCCAGCGGATAGAGCGTGCCGATGAAGACCGCGGCGCAGGAGCTCGTGAGGATGAGGTTGTTGACGACGAGCGCGCCCTCGCGGCTCAACGGCGCGAAGAGACCGGTCGCCCGGAGCATCGGCGCCCGCCAGGCGAAGAGCGCGAGCGAGCCGCCGATGAAGAAGGCGAGGATCATCAGGATGAAGGCGCCGCGCTCGGGATCGACCGCGAAGGTATGCACCGACGTCAGGACGCCCGAGCGGACGAGGAAGGTGCCGAGCAGCGAGAGCGAGAAGGCGAGGATGGCGAGCAGCACCGTCCAGACTTTGAGCGCGTTGCGCTTCTCGACCACGATCGCGGAGTGAAGCAGCGCCGCCGCGATGAGCCACGGCATGAAGGAGGCGTTCTCGACCGGGTCCCAGAACCAGAAGCCGCCCCAGCCGAGCTCGTAATAGGCCCACCAGGAGCCCATGGCGATGCCGACGGTGAGGAACATCCAGGCGGCGAGCGTCCAGGGCCTCACCCAGCGCGCCCAGGCCGCGTCGACTCTTCCTTCGATCAGCGCCGCCACCGCGAAGGAGAAAGCGATCGAGAGGCCGACATAGCCCGTGTAGAGGAAGGGCGGATGGAAGGCGAGCGCCGGGTCCTGGAGGATCGGGTTCAGGCCCTTGCCTTCGACGGGCGCCGGGTCGAGCCGCAGGAAGGGGTTGGAGCTTGCGAGGATGAAAAGCAGGAAGGCGGCGCCGATCGAGCCCTGCACCGAGAGCACGCGGGCCTTGAGGCTCAAGGGGAGATTGCCGCCGAACCAGGCGACCGCGGCCCCGAAGAGCGCGAGGATCAATACCCAGAGAACCATCGAGCCCTCGTGGTTCCCCCAGACGCCGGAGATCTTGTAGAGCAGCGGCTTGGCCGAATGGGAGTTCTGCCACACGTTCGAGACGGAGAAGTCCGACGTCACGTAGCTCCAGGTCAGCGCCGCGAAGGCGATGAGCAGGAGCAGAAACTGCATGCCGGCCGCGGGGACCCCCGTGCGCATGAGGGCGGCGTCGCCCCTGAAGGCGCCATATTGCGGCACCGCCGTCTGGAAGAGCGCCAGCGCGAAGGCCAGCACGAGGGAGAAATGTCCGATTTCGGCGATCATTTGGGCAGGGGCTCCCCTTCCTTCCAGACGCCGCGCGCCTTCAGCGCGTCCGCGACCTCTTTCGGCATGTAGGTCTCGTCGTGCTTGGCGAGCACGGTGTCGGCCTGGAAAATCCCATCGCCGGTCAGCCGTCCTTCGGCCACCACCCCCTGGCCTTCGCGGAAGAGGTCAGGAAGGATGCCGGAATAGATCACCGGCAGCGTCTTGTGGGTGTCGGTCACGACGAAGCGCACCTGGTGGCCGTCGCCCTTGACCAGGCTCCCCGCCTCGACGAGTCCGCCCAGCCGGAAGCGCGTGCCGGGGCCGATGCTTTTCTCGGCGACCTCGGCCGGGGTGTAGAAGAAGACGATCGTGTCGCGGAGCCCATAGAGGATAAGCCCGGCCGCGACGGCGAGCGCGGCAAGCCCGCCGAGAATGAGCGACAGTCGCTGCTGCTTGCGGGTCACTGCGTCGTCTCCAGTCCGAGGCTCCGGCGGGCGTCGGCGATGCGAGCGAGCGAGGCCTCGTCGCCCTTGAACTGGGCTTCTGCTTCGGCGAGTGCGGCCGCGGCGGCCGGCTTCTCGCCCAGCACCACGCGGGCGCGCGCGAGCCTCAGCCAGCCATCCAGATCCTTGCCGTTCTGCTTCAGCCGCGTCGCGAGCCCGTCCACCATGCCGCGGATCATGGTCTGGCGCGCTTCGGCGCTCATGCCCTCGCCCGCTGCCATTTGCTCGTCGCTCAGCGCCGGCGCGACCGGCCCCGCAAGACTTGCCACCTGCTTCTCGACGGCGGAGCGCCAGGGCGCGTCCTTCGGCCCCTCGGCCAGCATGTCCTGGAAGCCTTTGAGCGCCTCCTCTCGCTTTCCTTCCTGCTTGGCGGCGAGCGCGCGATAGAAGCGCGCCTTCATGTCCTGGCCGTCGAGCTTGAGGGCGCTCTCGAAGGCCTTGCGCGCCTCGGCCACCACCAGTCCCTCGTTCGCCAGCACCAGCGTCTCGCCGAGCTCCGTCTGGAGCTTGGCGTTGGGCGGGGCGAGCGAGGCCGCGCGGGCATAGGCGTCGGCGGCTTCCGCGTAGCGTCCGAGCCTGCGGTAGGCAGGGGCGAGTACGACCCAGCCCTCGGCATCGTTGGGGTTCTGGGCCAGATGCGCCTCGACCTGCGCGATCATGGCGGGGAAGTCGTTGTTCTCGACCGCATGCGCCAGCCGCTCCGAGCGCGGGAGATCCGGCAGATCGGGCCGGCCGACGGCGAGATAAAGCGACATGGCGATGATGGGCACGAGCGCCGCCGAGGCGAGGAACACGGGCCTGCGCCCGGAGACAGACGCCGGTGCGCCGGCCTCGGCCGTCCCTTCCGCCTTGAGAAGGCGGCGGGCCACCACGTTGCGGGCGGCTTCGGCGTCGGCCGCCGAGAGGACGCCCCGCGCCTGGTCACGCTCGAGTTCGGCGAGTTGGTCGCGGTAGACGGCG
>JBFXDI010000216.1:0-3851 GCA_050181295.1 Parvibaculaceae bacterium
GCGGGTCCATGCCGCCCTGCACCGGCAGGTCGGTGATGAGCCCCACGACCTTGCGCTTCGGATCGGCGAGCTTCAGCACCATCTTCGTCAGGTCGTATTCGAGGAAGTCGGCGCGCTCGAGCGAGAAAAAGGGAATGACCTCCCGGTCATCGGTCGAGTTGGTGCCGACGAGCCCGAGATAGGCGGTGTCCTGGCCGTCGCCGAGCGACACGCCCTGAAGGCCGGCGGCGACCGCGCGGTCCTCGGCGTCGGAGAAGGGCTCCGGCTCGACTGTCTCGAAGATCAGCTTGCCGTGCGAGAGGTCGGAATAGACGGAGAGAAGATTGCGCACGCGCTCGGCATGCTGGCCGTAGTTCGGCGCCCGCGCGCCGAGCGCCTTCGAATAGTAGAGGCGGAGCGTGATCGGGTCCTCGAGCCTGGAGAGCACCTGCTTGGTGCTGTCGGAGATCGTGAAAAGTCCGTTCTGCGTGAGATCGGCGCGCGCGAGCCTCAGGCCCTGCTTGGCCGCGAGATTGAGGGAGAGCAGCGTGACCGCCGCGAGCGCGAGCGCGATGATGGCGAGGCTGGTGCGGGATGGGCGGCCCATGGCTCTAGTCCGCCTTCCGGAGGTTCACGACAACCGCCGTGGCGAAGAGCCAGAAGAGCGTCATGGAGACGATATAGACGAGCGTCGAGGCTTCAATCACGCCCTGGCTCATGGATTCGAAGGCCGAAAGCGCGCTGAGCGAGGAGACAGCGTCCACCACCGGCAGCGGAGCGACAGCCCGCACCGCGTCGAGCACCATGGGCGTCGCCGAGACGAGCAGCACGAAGCAGGCCGCGACCGCGAGCACGAAGGCGATGACCTGGTTGCGGGTCACGGCCGACATGCAGGAGCCTGCCGCGAGGAACACGGCGGCCACCGCGAGCGCGCCCAGATAGGCCGTGGCGATGACGCCGTTGTCCGGGTCGCCGAGGATGTTGACGGTGATCCAGAGCGGGAAGGTGCAGACGAGCGCGATCGCCATGAAGACGACGCCGGCCAGCCACTTGCCGGCGACCGCCTCCCAGGCCGCCACGGGCAGCGTCATGAGCAGCTCGATCGTGCCGCTCTTCCGCTCCTCCGACCAGAGCCGCATGCTGACCGCCGGCACGAGCGCCAGGTAGAGCCAGGGGACATAGGTGAAGAAGGGCGTGAGGTCCGCGGTGCCGCGGCTGAGAAGGTTGCCAACATAGAAAGTGAAGACGCCGGTCAGCACAACGAAGATGACAAGGAACACATAGGCGATCGGCGTGCCGAAATAACCTTTCAGCTCACGGGTCGCGATGGCGAGCACGTTATACATGCGCCGCGCCCTCCCCGCGGGTCACGTGCCGGAAGGCTTCATCGAGGCTCGTGGCCGGCTTGCCGGGCACAAGCTGCCGCAGCCCCTCGGCGGTGCCGTCGGCGACGATGCGGCCCCGGTCGATGATGATGGCGCGCGAGCAGACGGCGTCCACCTCCTCGAGGATATGGGTGGAGATGACGATGGCGCGCCCGGGCCGCATGTCCTCGATGAGCCGCCGCACCTCGTATTTCTGGTTGGGGTCGAGCCCGTCGGTCGGCTCGTCCAGGATCAGCACCGGCGGCTCGTGCAGGATCGCCTGCGCGATGCCGACGCGCCGCTTGTAGCCCTTGGACAACGTCTCGATGCTGCGCGAGGCGACCGGGCCGAGCCCTGCCCGCTCTATCGCCGCGTCGATGGCGCGCTTGCCCGCCGCCCCTTTCAGGCCGCGTATCGAGGCACAGAACGCGAGAAAGCCGAGCGACGTCATTTCGCCATAGGCCGGCGCCCCCTCGGGCAGGTAGCCCAGGACTTTCCGGGCCTCGCGCGAGCGGGTCGCGACGTCATGGCCGCAGATGGTGGCGCTTCCGGCGTCCGGCTCGAGGAAGCCCGAGGCCATCTTCATGGTGGTCGACTTGCCGGCGCCGTTGGGGCCGAGGAAGCCCAGGACCTCTCCCGCCTCGACGGAGAGCGAGATGCCGTCGACGGCCACCACGGGTCCGAAAGCCTTGCGCAGTCCGTCGAGCTTGAGGAGCACGTCCATAGGAGATCTCAAAGCGAGGCTTGAGCCCGTTCCCTGGTCGGTCTGGAGGGTCGGCCGCGGGGCCGCTCCGGTGAGGGGCGCATATAAGGGCGGAGCGCGCGATTTGGCAACACGCGCGGGTGACGCAGGCACGGATGGCAGCACTCTACCGGGCTTGCTGTCAAACCGTTGAATTCGTTGTTAATATTGCATTCAGGAACTAGCCTTCATACTCTGATGTTAAAGAATTGTAACGGGAGGATACGCGAGGCAACCGGTCAGGAAGGATGATCGAAATGCGTGCCAAGGAACTGGAGTTGATGCTCAAGGGCTGGAGTCTGACGACAGCGGAGATCATGTACCGCATGCCGGATCACCGCGATCTCCTCCAGACCTTCATCTGGCAGGAATACGATCTCGCCCCGCGCTTTCCCCGCCTTCTGAAATTCCTCGACTTCTGGACGCGCAACCTCGACGGCCCGCTCGCCACGGTGCGTGTGGCAAGCAGCGCCATCGTGAGGCCTGCGGAGATGCGCCTCGTCGGCGCCGAATGGCGGCTGCACTGAGGCCGGCTTCGTAGGGTGGGTTAGGCGCAATAGCGCCGTAACCCGCCGCCTGAGTCCCTGACCCCCAACCACTCGTCATGGCCGGCCCCCGCATCAAGTGCGGGGCAGGCTTTGAGCCGGGCATCCGGGGCGAATCTTCCAATGTTGTCATTCCTGCGAAAGCGAAAGCAGGAATCCCCTGGTGAATCTCCCACGAGCGGCAACGCTTCAGGGGATGCCAGCTTCCGCTGGCATGACGGTAAGGAAATCGGAGCCTTTCAGGATCAGCGCGAGTAGAACTCGACCACCAGGTGCGGCTCCATCTGGACCGCATAGGGAACGTCGGCGAGCGCCGGGATACGGTTGAGCTTTGCCGTCATCTTCTTGTGGTCGACCTCGACATAGTCCGGCACGTCGCGCTCCGGCAGCTGCGTCGCCTCGAGCACCAGCGCCATCTCCTTGGCCTTGTCGCGCAGCTCCAGGACATCGCCGACCTTCACCTTGTAACTCGGGATGGTCACGCGGCGGCCGTTGACGCTCACATGCCCGTGGCTCACGAGCTGGCGCGAGGAGAAGACAGTCGGCGCGAACTTGGCGCGGTAGACAATCGCGTCGAGGCGCCGCTCAAGAAGGCCGATCAGGTTCTCCGAGGTATCGCCCTTGAGCCGCGAGGCCTCCACATAGGCGGCGTGGAACTGCTTCTCGGTGATGCCGCCGTAATAGCCCTTCAGTTTCTGCTTGGCCTTGAGCTGGGTGCCGAAGTCGGAATGCTTGCCCTTGCGGCGCGGTCCGTGCTGGCCCGGGCCGTAGTCGCGCTGGTTGACCGGGCTCTTCGGGCGGCCCCAGATGTTCTCGCCCATGCGCCGGTCGATTTTGTACTTCGCGGATTCGCGCTTGCTCATGTTGGTCTCCAAAGTCGTTCAATATGAAAGCGGGCCTGGAAAAGACCCGCCGAGTGATGAAGCTCGCCCTCCTGGACGCCGGTTTCCCGGTCGACAGGGTCGGAAGGACCCGCAGGCAAGCAGGAAACATGGGACCTAACGGCTCCCATGGCTGGCGGGGCTTCTAGCGCCCCCTGCCCCCGGTGTCAAACGGCCGGAGGGCAGCGCTCTCGCTACCCTCACCGCCCATTCGTCGTCATGCCAGCGAAGGCTGGCAGGTGGATTCACATTCGAAGTGCAACAGCTGGGCTGAGAAGACCTCGGCTGGAGTTTTGAAGGCAAGGCATTTTCTGGGGGTGTTGTTGTAGGCGCGGATGAT
>JBFXDI010000217.1:0-3609 GCA_050181295.1 Parvibaculaceae bacterium
GGGCATCCAGGAGGTGGCGGGCAGGATCGCGGGCGAGACCTACCAGATGGATGCCGCGCGCATCCTGACGCTGCAGGCGCTGGACATGGGCGAAAAGCCCGCCGTCATCGCCGCCATCATGAAGTATCACGCCACCGAGGCCATGCGGCGCGCCGTCAACGACGCGATGGACGTGCATTCGGGCAAGGCGGTGATCGACGGGCCGAAGAACTACCTCTCCTCCGCTTATCGCGGCATCCCGATCGCCATCACGGTCGAGGGCGCGAACATCATGACGCGCTCGCTCATGATCTACGGCCAGGGCTCGATCCGCTGCCATCCCTATCTGCAGGCCGAGATGGCCGCCGCCCAGAATCCGGACGAGGAACAGGGGCTCGAGGATTTCGACCGGGTGCTGTTCCAGCATATGGGCTACGCGCTGAAGACCGGCCTTCGCGCCAAGCTCAGGGCCTGGACGCTGGGCCTCCTCTCATCCGCCCCGGTCAACGGTCCGGAGGCGCGCTACTACCGGCAGGTGAAGCGGCTCTCGGCCGCGCTGGCGCTCACGAGCGAGATGGCGATCGTCACCATGGGCGGGGCATTGAAGCGCAAGGAGATGATCTCGGCGCGGCTCGGCGACGTGCTCTCCGGGCTCTACCTCGTCTCGGCCTCGCTCAAGCGTTTCGCCGACACCGGCCGTCCGCAGGCCGATCTGCCGCTCCTCGACCATGCCTGCCAGTCGGGCCTTCATTTCGCGGAGACGGCGCTCGCCGACGCCATCCGCAACTTCCCGAACCGTTTCGTGGGCGTGATGCTGAAGCTCGCGGTGCAGCCTTTCGGCGTGCTGTCGGAAAAGCCGAACGACCGGCTCGTCCAGAAGGTATCCAACGCCATCAGCGAGCCCACGGAAACGCGCGAACGGCTGACGGCCGGCATCTATGTCGCCGACGACATGGAGCTCGGCCGGCTCGAGCGGGCCTTCAAGCTGGTGGCGGACCTGGAGCCCGTGAAGCAGACAATGCGCAAGGCCAAGGTGCGCGACGTGGACGAGGCGGAAGCGCAGGGCATCCTGAACGGCAACGAGGCGGCGCGGCTGCGCGAGGCGCAAGGCCTGGTGCGCGAGGTCGTGCGGGTCGACGATTTCGCGCCGGAAGAGCTGACGGGCCGCCGCCCGCAGGACCACCGTTCCATGGCGGCTGAATAATGGGGCGGACATGCCGATAGACCCCGGCGTCGCGGTTGAGGGCCGGCCCGTCTACATCGTGGACGGCGCGCGCACGCCCTTCATCAAGGCGCAGAACAAGCCCGGACCGTTCACGCCGGTCGATCTCGCGGTCGAGGCGGGGCGGCCGCTGCTCGCCCGCCAGCCCTTCGATCCCGACGCGCTGGACGAGGTCATCCTCGGCTGCGTGAACGTGCATCCGGACGAGGTGAATCCCGGCCGCGTGGCTGCGCTCAGACTGGGCTGCGGCAATTCCGTCCCCGGCTGGACCGTGCAGCGCAACTGCGCCTCGGGCCAGCAGTCGATCGACACGGCCTGGCGCTATGTCGCCGCCGGCCATGCGGACCTCGTGCTCGCCGGCGGAGCGGAGGCCTTGTCGCACGCTCCCCTTCTCTTCTCGACCGAGGCCGCGGGCTGGTTCGGGCAGTTCATGACGGCCCGCTCGCTCGGCCAGAAGTTCGGGCTCGCCTCAAAGTTCCGGCCCGCCTATCTCAAGCCCTCGATCGGCATCATCCGCGGGCTCACCGACCCCGTGGTCAAGCTCAACATGGGCCAGACGGCGGAAGTGCTGGCGCACCGCTTCGGCATCAGCCGGCAGGAGGCCGACGCCTACGCGGTCGAAAGCCACCACCGGCTGGCGCGCGCCCATGCAGAAGGCCGGCTCGAGGAGATGCACGCCATCATCGACACGCGGGGAAGAATCCACGAGCGCGACGACGGGGTCCGGGCCGATAACAGCCTGGAGCAGCTCGCCAAGCTCAAGCCCGCCTTCGAGCGGCCGTTCGGCAAGGTGACGGCCGGCAACTCCTCGCAGATCACGGACGGCGCGAGCTGGACGCTCGTCGCCTCCGAGGAGGCCGTGGCGCGCCACAACCTCAAGCCCATGGCACGGATTATCGACTGCGCCTGGGGCTCGCTCGATCCGGGCATCATGGGGCTCGGACCCGTGCTCGCGTCGGGCACGCTCATCAGGCGGCATGGGCTGAAGCGCGAGGACATCGGCGCCTGGGAGCTGAACGAAGCCTTCGCGGCGCAGGTCCTCTCCTGCCTCAAGGCGTTCGAGGACGAGACCTTCTGCCGCGACATCCTGGGGATGGACGGGGCGTTCGGCGCGATCGATCGCGAAAAGCTCAACGTCGACGGCGGCGCCATCGCGCTCGGCCACCCCGTGGGCGCGAGCGGCAACCGCATCACGCTGCATCTCATCCACGTCCTGCGGCGGCTCGGCGTGAAGCGCGGCATCGCGACGGAATGCATCGGCGGCGGCATGGGCGGCGCCATGCTCCTGGAGCTGGTTTAGCCATGCGCACGCCCCCTGCCCTCGACGCGCTGACGAAGCCCCCCCTCACCATGCCGGACGCAGCCGACGCGCAGCCGGCCTTCCTGTCGGCCTACGAGCACTGGCGGCTCATCCAGGACAAGGACCAGGTGCTGTGGGCCATCCTCGACTGCAAGGGCCAGAGCACCAATACGCTCTCGGAAGGCGTGATCCGGGAACTCAACGCTCTCCTCGAGGAGGCGGCCCGGGTCTCGCCCCGCGCGCTCGTCATCCGCTCGGCCAAGCCGAACGGCTTCGTCGCCGGCGCGGAGATCCGCGACTTCACGACCATGACCGACGAGGCCACGATCCGCGACACGATCAAGCAGGGCATCGGCGTGCTCGACCGCCTCGCGGCGTTCGGGCCGCCGACCATCGCGCTCATCCACGGCTTCTGCCTCGGGGGCGGGCTGGAGCTGGCGCTCGCCTGCCGCACCCGCATCGCGACCACGGATGCCCGCTTCGGATTCCCCGAGGTGATGCTCGGGCTCCATCCGGGTCTCGCCGGCACCTGGCGGAGCCTCGCGCTCATGAGCCCCGTCGATGCCATGACGGCGATGCTGACCGGGAAAACCCTCATCGCGCGCAAGGCCAAATCGCAGGGGCTGATCGATGTCGTGACCGAGGAGCGGCATTTCGCGGAAGCCGTGCGCTGGGCGGTCGGCGGCAAGCTTTCCCCGCGCAAGGGACCAGGGCTTCTCGCCAAGGCCATGTCGATCGGACCGGCGCGAAGCTTCCTCGCGCAGCGCATGGAAGGTGAAACGGCCAAGAAGGCGAAGCGCGCGCACTATCCAGCGCCATACGCGATGATCGACCTCTGGCGGCGCTTCGGCGACGACCCGGCGGCGATGCGGCGCGCCGAGACGGATTCCTTCGCGCGCCTGCTGCTGACCGACACCTCGCGCAACCTCGTGCGCTGCTTCTTCCTGCGCGAGCGGCTGAAGGGCTATGCCAAGGGCGCCAGGCACGGGGTCCGCCACGTGCATGTGATCGGCGCCGGCGTCATGGGCGGCGACATCGCGGCCTGGTCGGCGCTCCGGGGCTTCCGCGTCACACTCGAGGACCGCGAGATCAAGTACATCGCGCCGGC
>JBFXDI010000218.1:0-3499 GCA_050181295.1 Parvibaculaceae bacterium
GTCGGTGGCGGCGCGGTCCAGAAGCTTCTTCCGGTTCGCGACCGAAAGCTCCGGTATGGCGTCGTAGCCGAAGGCCCAGTCGGGGCGGCCGAAATGGACGAGGGTGGAGGGCGCTGCGTCGCCCGTTATGATGAGCCCGCCGTCGCCCGTGACCTCGTAGGCGGCATGTCCCGGCGTGTGGCCCGCGGCATCGACCACCGAAAGGCCCGTGACGATCTCCTCGCCGGGCTTCACCGTCTTGATCATGTCCTTGACGCCGCCGAGATGCTTCTGCGCGCCGGTCGCGAAGGGGTGCACCTCTTTCGGCACCTTGGTGAAGATGTCCTTGTCCATCCAGAAATTCCACTCGCCCTCGGTCACGTAGTGCGTGGCGTTGGGGAAATGCGGCTTGCCTTCGGCATCGACCGTTCCCCAGGCATGATCCGGATGCGCATGGGTGAACACCACCTTCGTGAACGTCGTGGGCTCGAAGCCCGCCGCCTTGAGGTTCGCCAGCATTTTTCCCGCCGAAGGCTGGAATCCGGTGCCGGAGCCCGTGTCGAAGAGGATGAGATCGTTCCCCGATTTCAGCACTACCGCATTGGTCGGCGGCTGGAACGTTTCTCCGGAAATGCCTTCCTCCTTCAGGAGCGGCGCCAGCTCTTCCGCCGGCGCCGATGGCGCGATGACCTTGGTCGGAATGACGAGATGACCGTCGCTGACGATCGTGACGTCGAAGGCGCCCTGCTTGAACGTCGCTGCGCTGAGCGCCCTGACCAAGCCTCCGGGCCAGGCCGCCGCGAGCGCCAGCCCGCCCGCTCCGGCGAGAAAGCTGCGCCGGCTGATATCCGCGCCGAATGGCCGAGAGAGTGCCGCATCCATGATGACGTCCTCCGTTTGGTGGAGGATCAGCATAGCCGAGGATACGGGCTCGTGCCGAGCACGCTCCCGTGAGCGGTCTACTGGGCCGGCTGTGGCGCGGGCGTGGTTTCCGGGGCAGGAGTCTGCGGCGCCGTGGTCTCGGGCGCGGGCGTCTGGGACGCTTCCGGCTGCTTCGCCGGCTCCGGCGCGGGCGCTGCCTCGGTCAGGTCGCCGAGGGTCTTCTTGAACTGCTTGGCTTTGTAGTCGCCGACCTGGAACTCCCATCCCTTTGTCTTCGCGGTGATGGCGTCAGCCGCCGCCTTGTCCTCGCCCGGCGACAGCACCGACACCGAGACCCACGCCTTGCCGGCGTCTTCCGTCAGCCCGAAGCCGAGCTTCAGTCCCTTTTCCATTTCGAGCTCGGCGCGCGCCGCGGGCGTGGCCATGTCCTTGCCGGGCCGCACATCCGTGAACTCGAGCACGGCGATGTCCGTGGCGGCAAAGCTCGCCTCCGACTCGCTCTTGAGCTTCGCGCCGGCCGGAAGCCCGGTGATCTCATACTTGCTCTGCCCGTCCTCGGTCTTGCCGGTCTTCTTGAGCTCCAGCACCGAGCCGTCGGGATGGATGAAGCGCGCGGCCGCCACCGCCTCGCGGTCGAGCGACAGGATCGAGGTGTCTACGAAGCTGTCGAGCGCCGCCCGCGCGTCCACCCGGCCTTCCACCAGCCAGCTCGCTGGCTCGGACGGCAACCGCACATACTGCGCATCCTTGCCGCCGCCGATGCCGCCCGTGGCCGTCTTGCCGAGAATGACCTCCGCCAGCGTCGCGCCCTTCGCGTCCTTGACCGTCAGCAGCCGGCCCTTGGCGTCCGGCTTGTCCGGCGCATCGACCTCGAGCAGCGGGTACTTGGCCGGATTGTCGGTCTTGGGTTCCACGCGGACCATGCGTGCCAGCTCGACGACGATGCGCGTGATCTTCTCCTGGCTCGCCGGATATCCGCTCGCGATCGTCCACTTGCCGTCCTTGGCCTTCACCGTGAAGGAGCCGTCGGCGCCCTTGAGCGTCACCTCGGCGACGTCGTTCGCCTTCTCGACCAGCGCCGGGAAGAGGCGCTCGCCCGTATCCGCGGATGAGACGACGATGCGGTTGTTGGCGCTATAGGCCCAGACCGCGAGCGCCACCGACACCAAGGCCGCCACGGCGAGCAGCAGGACGCTCCGCGGCCTCATGCTTTCTCCTCCGTCTTGTCGCTTGCGGCGCGCTTGCGCCGGCGGACCGCGAGATAGCCGAGCCCGCCGATGGCGATCACGATCGGAAGCCCCGCCGTGTTGAGGAATGTCGTCCAGAACTCCAGCCGTTCGATGTCCTGCCGGAGCGCATGCTGCACGTTGCGCAGCGCCTGCCGGGTCGCGACCACCTCCTGGCGGAAATTCAGGATGGCGTTCTTGTCGTCCTCGCTTAGCATCACCTGCCCGCCCTGGATCTTGGACTGGATGTCGGCGAGCCGCTTTTGCGTTTCCTGGAGCTTCTGGTTGAGGGCCTCTTCCTGCGCCCGATAGCGCGCCTCGGCCTCCTGGCGGATCTCGCGCACGAGCGTGAAGGGCCGCTCCTCGACGCCCCGGCCACGAAGCCCCGAGAGCGCGGCTCCTCCCGTCAGGTTCTCGATGGCGTTGAGCAGCAGGTCCACGTTGTTGGCGCGCGGCACGACGAAGTTCTGGCCGAGGAGCTGGCGCCGTTCCGCCCAGAAGGTGTCGTAGAGGATGTCAGCGTCGGCGACGACGATGACGTTGATCTTGCCGTCCTTGACCACCTCCGCGGTCGGCGCCGGGGTGGTGGCATTGGTCTCGGCCTTCTCGGGCTTGGGTGCGCCGTCGGGAAACGCCGTCTTGGCCTCGCCTGTGAGCCGCGCGGCGAACGCGAGGCTCTTGCCGCCAGGCCTGTAGGCGCTGAGCAGCTTCTCCGGGTCCGGAGGCATCAGCGTCGCGGCATCGATCAGCATGGCACGCTCGGACGAGCTGACGAGCGGCTTGAACCGCTCGCCGGCATCGGCGGCGGGCTCCAGCGCGCCAGGCGAGGCCAGGACGATGCGGTCGACGTTCAAGAAGAGCGCGTCGCGGGCGTCGAAGGCGCGCTTGTCGAGCGTCATCCACACCACGTAGTCCGCGACCTGGGGCTGAGTCGCCGAGCCGTACTGGACCTGGCGCGCATAGGCGATGTCGCCCAGGACCTTGCCCGGCTCCAGCTTGGCGCCCCAGGCATTGAGGAGCTTGAGCAGGGGATTGCCGGCGGCGAGCTGCGGCGATCCGAAGGGGCGGATCTCGGTGTTGGGGTCGACGAACGCCAGCACCGGCTTGCCCTTGAGCGCGAACTGGTCGACGACGAACGCCGTCTTCTCGCTGAGATTGATCGGGGAAAGCACGAGCAGGAGGTCGATATCGGCGGGGATCTCGGCCGCGTCGGCGGCGATCGCCTTGACGGTGAAGAACTCCTCGAGCTGCTGCATCGCAAGCCACGCCGGCTGCGGCCCGCGCTGCGGGTCCATGCCGCCCTGCACCGGCAGGTCGGTGATGAGCCCCACGACCTTGCGCTTCGGATCGGCGAGCTTCAGCACCATCTTCGTCAGGTCGTATTCGAGGAAGTCGGCGCGCTCGAGCGAGAA
>JBFXDI010000219.1:0-3394 GCA_050181295.1 Parvibaculaceae bacterium
CTCGCTGCACACGCCCCTGACCGACAAGACCCGCCATATCCTGGACGCCCGCGCGCTGTCGCAGACCAAGCCCGGCGTCAGAATCATCAACTGCGCGCGCGGCGGCCTGATCGTCGAGGAGGCGTTGAGGGCGGCGCTCGAGGCCGGCCACGTGGCCGGCGCGGCGCTCGATGTCTTCGAGCAGGAGCCGGCCCGCGACAACGCGCTTTTCGGGCTCGAGACCGTGATCTGCACGCCGCATCTCGGCGCCTCCACCAGCGAGGCGCAGGAGAACGTGGCGATCCAGATCGCCCAGCAGATGTCGGACTATCTGACGACGGGCGCCGTCTCCAACGCCCTCAACATGCCCTCGATCACCGCCGACGAGGCGCCGCGCATCCGTCCCTTCATCGCTCTTGTCGAGCAGCTCGGCTCCTTCGCGGGCCAGCTCACCGAGACGGCGATCGAGGCCGTGACGGTCGAGTATGCGGGCGAGGTGGCGGAGATGAACACCCGCGCCCTCACCTCGGCGCTGCTGGCGGGCCTCATGCGTCCGCTGCTCGGCGACGTGAACATGGTCTCCGCCCCAGTGATGGCGCGCGAGCGCGGCATGAAGGTCGACGAGGTGCGCCAGACCCAGCGCGGCACCTACGAATCCTATGTGCGCGTCTCGGTGAGGACCGAGCGGCAGGAGCGCTCCGTGGCCGGAACCGTGTTCTCCGATGGCAAGCCCCGCATCATCCAGATCAAGGGCATCAACATGGAAGCCGAGCTCGGGCCCCACATGCTCTATGTCACGAACGCGGACAAGCCCGGCTTCATCGGCGCGCTCGGCACGACGCTCGGCAACGCCGGCGTCAACATCGCGACCTTCCACCTCGGGCGTCAGGAGCGGGGCGGCAACGCCATCGCGCTCATCGAGATCGACGAAGCGATCGCTTCCGGCGTGCTGGCCGCCGTGCGCGGTCTCCCCCACGTCCGGCAGGCGAAACCATTGAGATTCTGAAGGAAGCAAGCAACGGCCGAAACCTGCCGTAGCCTGCAATGTTTTATACGTCATGCCCGGCCTCCGAGCCGGGCATCCTCTTGACAGTCAGGAGGTCGAAAAGGATTGCCGGGTCAAGCCCGGCAATGACGTATCCGGCGATAGGGTTTGGATCCCTCCAGAGGGCAGGACATCATTCCGCCGCAAGGGTCGGGAAAAGTCCGCCTCGCGTTCGAAATGGGGTGCGCAGCCAAAGGGTCCGACCCATGCGCCTGCTACTGTCCGCGCTCGCCGCGTCAACGTGCCTGACCTCCGCCGCCCTCGCCGCCGAAATTTCCGTTCCCTCCCGCATCGACAGCGTCACGGTCTTCCCCGCCGGCGCGGAAATCCTGCGCGTGGCCGAGTTCAAGATACCGCCGGGCGAGCACACGCTGGTGCTCGAGGGCCTGCCGGGCGACCTGGAGGAGGAATCGATCCGCGTTGTCGGCGAGGCGGCGACGCCCGTGGAGATCGGCTCCGTGGACAGCAAGGTCACCCGCCTCGGCCTCGACGCCGGAACCGAGACCGAGCGCCGGCGGCTCGAACGCGAGATCGAGCGTCTGGAGGACGAGCGCTCGCGCCTCGACCAGACCATCGTCGACACCGAGATGCAGCGCCGCCTGATCGAGAACCTGGCGACGCAGCAGATCATCGCGCGGCCCGACAAGGACGGTCCGCCGGCGATCATCGACGCGGGCGCCCTGTCGACCCTTCTCGATACTGCCGGGACGCGCCTTGCCGCGCTTGCCGACACCGTCTCGCAGGCCCGCGCCAAGCAGCGCGAGATCGGCCGCGCGATCGACGACCTCAATGCCAGGCTCGAGGCCCTGGCGCCGCGGGAGGAGTACCGCACCACCGCCTCGATCCACGTCACGAGCACCGCCGGCACGGAAGGTGCTCTGAAGCTGAGCTACCGGATCGCGCGCGCCTCCTGGCAGCCGATCTACGACGCGCGCCTTTCCACCGAGGGGGACAAGCCCACCTTGTCGCTTGTGCGGCGTGCGGAGGTGAAGCAGGCGACGAGCGAGTCCTGGGCGGGCGTCCAGCTCACGCTCTCCACCGCGCGCGCGACCAGCGCCACCGCGGCGCCCGATCTCGTGGCCGAGGCCGTGCGGTATCACGACCGCGAGCGCGAGCAGGACGCGGCGGAGATTATGCCGCAGATGCCGGCTCCGGGCCTCCAGAGCCAGGAAGAGCGTAAGCTCGGCGACGATGCCCAGGATGCGACAGCCAACTACGCGCGCAAGGTCGCGGTGGAGGAGCAGCAGGCGGCCGTGATCAATGCCGGCTTCCACGCCCTCTACCGGATCGGCGGGCGCGTGGATGTCGACAACTCCGGCACCGCCAAGAAGGTGCAGATCGGCGCCGACACGCTTTCGCCGGCGCTCAAGGCCAGGACGAGCCCGAAGCTCGATCCCACCGTCTACCTCTCCGCCGAGTTCAAGCTCGAGGGCGAATCGCCGCTCCTGCCCGGCGCGGTGCAGCTCTATCGCGACGGCGTCTATGTCGGCCGCGGCATCCTGCCGCTTCTCAGCCCCGGCGACACCCAGAAGCTCGGCTTCGGCGCCGACGACCGCATCAAGGTCGAGCGCAAGGAGGTGCGGCGCACAAGCGGCGAGACGGGAATCATCACCACCGCGGCGGTGGACGAGCGCCAGTACGCCATCACGCTCCACAATCTCCATGACAAGGCGATGCCGGTCGAGGTCTTCGACCAGATGCCCTATTCGACGCATGAGGACATCAAGGTCGAGCTCATCTCCGGCACGACCACGCCGAGCGAGCGGGACGTGGAGCGGCAGCGCGGGGTCATGGCCTGGCGGCTGGAGCTCAAGCCGGGCGAGAAGAGCCTGGTGAGCTTCGGCTACCGCGTGACGGCGCCGAAGAACTTCCTCGTGAGCCTGGGCGACAACTAGCCTCGAAAATCCCGGAATCGCCCCTGCCGGGTTGGCTCCGGGACGCTTTTGGTGCAAGTATCGGCAACGGCCCTGCTGGCAACCGCCCGCAGGGCCGTATTCCTGAACCAGACAAGGATTTTGGCCGGTGGCGAACGTGGTCGTGGTGGGCGCCCAGTGGGGCGATGAGGGGAAGGGCAAGATCGTCGACTGGCTGTCGGAGCGCGCCGATGTGGTCGTGCGCTTCCAGGGCGGCCACAATGCCGGCCACACGCTCGTCATCGGAGGGGTGACCTACAAGCTGTCGCTCCTGCCTTCCGGCATCCTCCGCAAGGGCAAGATCTCCGTCATCGGCAACGGTGTCGTGATCGACCCCTGGGCGCTCGCCGCCGAGATCGAGGCGCTCACCGCCAAGGGCGTCGAGATTTCCGCCGAGAACCTCCGCATCGCGGAGAACGCGCCCCTTATCCTGCCGCTCCACCGGGATCTCGACCTG
>JBFXDI010000220.1:0-3296 GCA_050181295.1 Parvibaculaceae bacterium
GCTTCGGCGGCGTTGCGCCGCCTGGCCCGCCGGATGCGGACTTCGATCGAGGTCGCCGTGTCCTGCGCCTCGAAATCCATGCTAGCCGCAGGCGCCGCGACGAGCAGCAGCCCGTCCCTCGAGGCCTTGAAGGCTTCCGTTTCGCCCGCCCGGGAATCGCCGCCGAACAGGCGAATGGCGTCCGCCTTGGCGACATCGAGCCCGCGTCGCGCGAGCGCCGATGCAGTTTGGCGCCCACCTTCCGTGCGCTCGCCGAGGACGGCCTGAAGCCCGCTCGCCCGGCCGGTCGCCGGAATGCCGAGAGCGGAGGCGTCGAAACGGCCGTCCGCGCCGGCGAAGGCGATCTCGCAAGGCTGCCGCCCCTCGACATCCGAAACGGTGATCTCGTCGCCCGCCGACACGGGAACGGCCAGCGAGCCACGACCCTCGACCCGGTAGCGCTCCACGCCCTCGGGCAGTGTTCCGAGGCCCGGAGTGAGGATCAGACTCGGGCGAGGGCCGGAGAGCGGGTTGCGGGGAAGATCGGTCATGGGCTCGAAAATCTTTCTCCGTTGTCGTTCCGGAAAAAACGACGAGGACGCCTGAAGGTTACGGCCGTTGGGCGGGCCACGCAAGCCAATGGTAGGGGTTGGTACGGAATTGGTCTAGATTGGGCGTGCCGGGCTGCGTGACAGGCGTGAGCCCGACGGGTAGAGGTCAGCGCCTTTGATGAGGAAGCCGCATGCCATGCCGCTAGACCACCGCGAATTCCGCAACTGCCTCGGGTGCTTCGCCACCGGCATCACGATCATCACCGCGATCGGCCCGCGCGGTGAGCTCATCGGCAACACGGCGTCCTCCTTCAATTCCGTCTCGCTCGATCCGCCGCTCATCCTCTGGAGCCTCGGCCGCCACGCTCACAGCCTGAAGGCCTATCTCTCGACCGACCACTTCGCGGTGAACGTGCTGAGGGAAGGGCAGGATGAGCTTTCCACCCGCTTCGCAAAGGCGCTCGGCAACAAGTGGGAAGGGATCGACTATGAAACGTGGGAGACGGGCTGCCCGATCCTGCCCAACGCGCTCGCCGTCTTCGAATGCAAGATCGCCCATACCTATGTCGGCGGGGATCACGTGATTTTCGTGGGAGAGGTTATCAACGCCGATTTCGACCGGGCGGGCAAGCCGCTGCTCTTCTATCAGGGAGCCTATGCGCGGCTCGGCGGATGATCCTGCGGCCCGAAGAAGCGGGTGATGCCCCCGCAGTACGCGCCCTGACGGTGGCGGCGTTCGTCGGAATGCAGGAGGCCGATCTCGTGGAGGCCCTGCGGGCGAGCGGCGATGCGGTGCTGTCTCTCGTCGCGGAGGAGCGGGGCGCGATACTCGGACACGTGCTGTTCTCGCGGCTGGTAGCGCCCGCCGCGTCGCTGGCGCTCGCTCCGGTTTCGGTCCACCCCGACCGGCAGAGGCAGGGGATCGGCTCGCGGCTCATCGTCTCCGGCCTTGAGCAGGTCCGGCAGGGTGGCTGGGACGCGGTCTTCGTGCTCGGTGAGCCCGCCTATTACGGCCGTTTCGGGTTCAGCAAGGACATGGCGGCGGGCTTTGCAACGGCCTATCCTCGCGATTATTTCATGGGACTGGAGCTGAGGCCCGGTATCCTGTCGGGGCTGCGGGGCGAGGTGGTCTATCCGGCGCCTTTCGGCGCCCTGGATTGAGGAGGCCGATCCATGGCTGGTTCGCTCGAGACGGAAGTCGAACGCTACTACAGCACGTCCGGTCTCACGGCCCGCATTCTCGACGCGCTGAAGACATCCGGAGTCGATATCGGGAAGCTGCGGATCGCCGACCTTGCGCCCGTGGACGAACTCCATGTCGGCGGCAGGCCGGCGACGGAACATGCGATGTCGAGGCTTAGGCTGCTTGCGGGGCAGCATGTTCTGGACGTGGGTTCGGGGCTCGGTGGGGCGGCCCGCTATGTCGTCGAGAAGTTCGGCTGCCGCGTCACGGGCATCGACCTCACGCCCGATTTCGTCGAGGCGGCCCGTACGCTCACCCGCATGGTCGGGCTTTCGGAGAGGGTCGATTTTCAGGCCGGAAGCGCGCTCGCCATGCCGTTTGCAGACGGAACGTTCGATGCCGCGACCACGCTGCATGTGGCGATGAACATCCAGGATCGGCCGGGCCTCTATCGCGAGGTCGCCCGCGTGCTCAAGCCCGGCGCTCCGTTCCTCGTCTATGATGTCATGAAAGGGGAGGGCGACGGGCCGCGCTTCCCGGTGCCATGGGCAACCTCGCCCGAGACCAGCCATCTCGAGACGCCTGACGCGATGCGCAAGCTCTTGGAAGAAGCGGGCTTCACGATCGAGGAGGTGGAGGATCGCACCGCCTTCGGCATCGAGTTTTTCAGGCAGCGGCTCGCCTCGGGATCAAGCGCGCCACCCGTCGGTGTTCTGCTGTTCGGACCCGATATGCGTCAGCGCTTCCTCAACCTGCTCGAGGCGATGGAGACAGGCGCCGTCGCTCCCGTGGTCATGGTCGCGCGCAGGAAATGATGCGGCCCGGGGGAGGTCCCCGGACCGCTCGCGACCGTTCAATAGTAGCCACAACGCGAGAGATATATTGGGCGCCTTGCCCAGCCGTGCCCGGTCCACACGCGCTTGTAGCCTGCGAACGCTGGACCACAATCATAGCCGGGATAGTAGGGGCCATAGCCCCATCCGGGACCGAAACCGAAGCCGAAGCCCGAATGGTGGAAGTGCGGGTAAGAGCTGAAGCCGCCACCGAAATGCGGGGCGGCGTTCACAGCGGTTGCGGAAGCGGCCAGGGCGATTGCGGCCGCGATGCCAAGAACCGTCTTGCGGATCATGTGGGTCACTACTTGAGACCTGTTTCTGGCACTCAGCCGGCAGCAACTCGACCCATGCCGATCCGCCGGGTGGGTGCCGTTCACTTTGCATCTCGAGTGGGCGCCGCCGTTGCGCTTTCTCATGCGCCGGTCGTCAACCAGGTCCGGCGCAGGCACAGGTGCCGCCAGCAACGGAGAAGGTCGATGGAGCGTTCCCTCCGGCCGGGTGAACTCTTGTTCAGATGAGCCGAAGCCGCCGAGGCAATGGCGATAGGCGCCGTCACACCCGTGGTCACGGTCGCGCGACGGTCCAAACGGCGAGAGCCGGAGGATCGCTCCTCCGGCTCTCGAATTCCTTGAAAGGCTGGTGATTACCAGCAGCGCTTCTTGTAGATCGGCTTCTTGTACCAGCCGTAGCCGTTCCAGATCTTCTTGTAGCCGACGAACACGCGCTTGCAGTGATAGCCACCGTAGT
>JBFXDI010000221.1:0-3284 GCA_050181295.1 Parvibaculaceae bacterium
CGAGGTCCAGATCGCGTGCCGCCTTCACCTTCCTGACGTGGACTCTCAGGATCGCCTCGCGGCCCTTTCGGTCCGGGCGGTCGACCACGACCTGCCGGTCGAAGCGGCCGGCGCGCATCAGCGCGGGATCGAGGATCTCGGGCCGGTTCGTCGCGGCGAGCAGCACGATACCCTCGCGCGGATCGAAGCCGTCGAGCTCGGCCAGGAGCTGGTTGAGGGTCTGCTCCTTCTCGTCGTGTCCGCCGCCGAACGCCGGTCCGGAGCGGGCCTTGCCGAGCGAGTCGAGCTCGTCGATGAAGATGATGCAGGGCGCCGCCTTGCGCGCCTGCTCGAACAGGTCGCGCACGCGCGCCGCGCCCACGCCCACGAACATCTCGATGAACTCCGAGCCCGAGATCGAGAAGAACGGGACCTTCGCCTCGCCCGCCACAGCGCGCGATGAGCGTCTTGCCGGTGCCGGGCGGGCCGACCAGCAGCACGCCCTTCGGGATGCGGGCGCCGAGCCTGCCGTACTTGTCGCGGTCGCGGAGGAAGGAGACGATCTCCTGCAGCTCTTCCTTCGCCTCATCGACCCCCGCCACGTCGTCGAAGGTCACGCCCGTGTCCTTCTCGACATAGATCTTGGCCTTGGACTTGCCGACATTCATGAGGCCGCCCATGCCCTGCCGCTCGGCGATGCGGCGGAACACGAACATCCACAGCCCGAAGAACAGGAGGACGGGCACGACCCAGGAGAGCAATGTCTGCAGCCATGTGTTCTCCGGAACGCCCGAATACTTGACGCCGGCCGCCTCGAGCTTCTGCGACAGCTCGAGATCGACGCGGGTGGTCACGAAATACTCCTTCCCGTCGACGGGCGAGGTGAAGCGGCCGCGGATCGAGTCGGTGGTCACGGCCACCTCGGCGATCTGCTTTTGGCCGAGCAAGCGCTCGAACTCGCTGTAAGGAATCTGCGCGATCTCGCGGTATCCCCACCAGGCCTGGAAGATGAGCAGCAGCACGAAGGCCAGGATGAAATAGCCGATGTTCAGATGGAGCGGGCTCCATTGCGGGGCCGGCGGTTTCCCGGGCTTCGCCTTTCTGCTGTTCCTGGCCATCGTTTTCCTCGTTGGTCGCAAAGGCTTGCGGAATGCCCTGCAAGCTATTTAGTTGCAGGCCCAGTGCCGGCGGGCAAGCCGCAAAGGTGGAGTATCATATGGGGTTCGCGCCGGCGCTCGGCCAGAAGCATGTCGAAGGCGCGCGGTTGGTGCCGGGCCGGGTGGCAATGCTCTCGCTCCTGCCGGCTGGCGCTGTGGTGTGCGAGGTCGGCGTCTGGGAAGGCGAGTTCTCCCGCAAGATTCTCGAGATCGCGAAGCCGCGAACGCTGCATCTCGTGGACATGGAGCTGCACCGTCTCGACCGTGTTGGCTTCGCCAAGGAGCTTTCGGAAGGCCGCATCATCCTGCATGAGGGCGACTCGGTTGAGCGTCTGGGCGCCTTTCCGGACGAGACCTTCGACTGGATCTATGTGGACGCGGACCATCGCCTCGATGGCGTGAGACGCGACGTAGCGGTGGCGCGGCGGAAGGTGAAGCGGGACGGCTGGCTCGTCTTCAACGACTATATCCGCTGGACCCGACGCGACACGGAGTACGGAGTGATCCCGGCCGTCAACGCGCTGATCGTCGAGGACGGCTGGCGCATCGTCTGCATCGCGCTTTCGGAGAGCGGTTATCATGACGTGGCGCTGAGGCGGATAGCGCCATGAAGCGTGTGCTGGGCGACGCCTCCGACATTCTCGCGTTGCCGCCCGAGTCTATCGCGGAGACGCAGGTGTTCGCCTCTCTCGGAGTCTGCGTCGCGCGCGCCGGCTATCGGCCGTTATGGGGTTTCGCCGGACTGAGCGTGGCGGACGGATTGCCGCTCGCGGGCTGGAACGGGCAAGCGGAGGGCCTTCTCGTCGTGCCGCGTTCGGCAACCCCGGCAGAGGTGGAATCGCTCTTCTCGTTCGCCGCGCGCCACGGCGCACCCGATCTGTGCTTCCTCGACTATGTGACGTGGCTGCCGGGAATTGAGAAGAACCGGCTCATCGCCGTCATCAACCGGCTGGTGCGCGAGACTTCAGCCGCGCGGCTCGCTGCCTTCATCGTCGATCCCGAAGGCCTGCCGCGGATAGTCGTATCATTCACGCCACCTGCTCCACGTCCCTGACAGCTCTCAAAGCCGCCGCTGGTCAGTCCTCGAACGGGTCCTTCACGAGGATCGTGTCGTCGCGCTCGGGGCTGGTGGAGAGGAGGGCCACCGGGCATTCGACCAGTTCCTCCACCGCGCGCACATACTTGATCGCCTGTGCGGGGAGCTCCGTCCAGGAACGCGCGCCGGCGGTCGATTCCTGCCAGCCCTCGAAGGTCTCGTAGACGGGCTCGACGCGCGCCTGCGCATACTGGCCCGCCGGCAGCCGGTCGATCGTCTCGCCGTCGAGCACATAGCCCGTGCAGACCTGGATCTCCTCGAAGCCGTCGAGCACGTCGAGCTTGGTGAGGGCAAGTCCCGTGATGCCGCCGGTCTTGATCGCCTGGCGCGCCATTACCGCATCGAACCAGCCGCAGCGGCGCTTGCGGCCGGTGACCGTGCCGAACTCGCGTCCCCGCTCGCCCAGCCGCTCGCCCGTCGCGTTCGCCTGCTCGGACGGGAAGGGGCCCGAGCCCACGCGCGTGGCATAGGCCTTGGCGATGCCCAGCACAAAGGAGAGCGCGCCCGGCCCCATGCCGGACCCCGCCGCCGCCTGCGCGGCAACCGTGTTGGAGGAGGTCACGAAGGGGTAGGTGCCGTGATCGATGTCGAGCATGGCGCCCTGCGCGCCCTCGAAGAGGATGCGCTTGCCCGCACGGCGCTCGCGGTCGAGGAGTTCCCAGACCGTGTCCACATAGGGCAGGACCTTGGGCGCTATGCCGGCCAGCGTCTCGATCAGCGCCTTGCCGTCGACCTCGCCTACGCCGAGGCCGCGCCGCAGCGCATTGTGGTGGGCGAGCAGGCGCTCGATCTTGGGCGGCAGGTTCTGGAGGTTCCTCAGGTCCGATATGCGGATGGCGCGGCGGCCGACCTTGTCCTCATAGGCCGGACCGATGCCGCGGCCTGTCGTTCCGATTTTGGCGGCGCCGGCCGCCTCCTCGCGCAGCAGGTCGAGATCCCGGTGGAGCGGCAGGATAAGGGGCGCGTTCTCCGCGATGCGGAGGTTCTCGGCGGAAATCTCGACGCCCTTGGCGGTGAGCGCCTCGATCTCGGCGGCGAGCGCCCAGGGGTCG
>JBFXDI010000222.1:0-2799 GCA_050181295.1 Parvibaculaceae bacterium
TCGACCTATGTCGGCATGATCCTGGTGGCCGCGCTCGCGCTGTCTTCCGCCGGCCTCGACTTCAGCAACCTCGCCATCATCGCCGGCGCGCTCGGCGTCGGCATCGGCTTCGGCCTCCAGTCGATCGTCAACAACTTCGTTTCCGGCCTAATCCTGCTGGCCGAGCGGCCGATCAAGGTCGGCGACTGGATCAAGGTCACGAGCGGGGAGGGGATCGTGAAGCGGATCAATGTCCGCTCCACCGAGATCGAGACCTTCGACAAGTGCGCCATCATCGTTCCGAACTCGAGCCTCATCTCCGACTCGGTCTCCAACTGGACCCACGGCGACATCATGGGCCGCGTGCGGATACCGATAGGGGTTAGCCACGACTCCGATCCGCGCCAGGTGGAGAAGATCCTGCTCGAATGCGGCAAGAAGCACGAGCGCATCCTCGCCTTTCCGCAGCCCTTCGTCCGCTTTCAGGGCGTCAGCGCCAACTCCCTCGACTTCGATTTCTTCGGCTATGTGTCCGACGTCAACACCGTCTCGGAGACGGCGAGCGATCTTCGCTACGACATCATGCGCCGCTTCAAGGAGACGGGCATCGAGATCCCGCATGCCAAGTCCGAGGTGCGCATCAAGGAGCTCGAGGACCTCATAGAGGTGCTGAGAGGCGAGGAGAAGCCGGCGCGCAAAGCCCCCGCCAAGAAGGATGCGACATGAGCGGCTTGGATCACCTCGTCCTGGCGGTCGGAGATCTCGACAGGGCGAGGGAGCGGTACCAGTTCCTCGGCTTCACCATGACGCCCGAGGCGCGCCATCCCTTCGGCACCGGCAACAGCCTCGTGCAGCTCGATGGCGTGTTCCTGGAGATCGTGACCGTCATGGATGCGGCGCTGATCCCTGAGGGGACGCCGGAGAAATTCAGCTTCGCCGCCTTCAACCGCGACTTCCTCAAGAGCGGCGAAGGCTTTTCCATGCTCGTCATGGAGTCGGCGGACGCGCATGCCGACCGCGAGCGCTACCGGCAGGCGGACCTGCGCGTCTACGACCCCTTCGACTTCTCCCGCAAGGCGAAGCTTCCCGGCGGCGAGGAGGTGACGGTCGGCTTCTCGCTCGCCTTCACGAGCCATCCGGAAATCCCCAATGCCGGCTTCTTCGCCTGCCAGCAGCGCGCGCCTCAGCATTTCTGGAAGCCGGAATACCAGCGCCACGCCAATACCGCCTGCACGGTGCAGGACGTGTGGCTGGTGACGGAGCGTCCGCTCGATTTCGCAGAATACCTGCAGGTCTTCGCCGGCGCGGAGGACGTGACGGCCGCGGATCACCTGCTGGACGTCGAGACACCGCGCGGCCGGATCATCGCCGCCAGTGCGGAAGAGTTCCGTGACCGCTTCGGCGTCGCGCCTGCGACCGGCGGACGCGAGCCTTGCTTCGGCGGCTATACGATCGGCGTGAGGGACCTCGCGGCGGCGAGGGGGTGCCTACGGAAGTCGAGCGTGAAATTTGGCGAACACGACGGCGCGCTCGTGGTGGCGCCGGATCACCTGTTCGGGACGGCCGTTGCTTTCCGGGAGAGCGCGTAGAGCGCGAGCGCCGCGGCGTTCGAGACGTTCAGGCTTTCGATGGGACCGGGAAGCGATATCCGCACCAGGAGGTCGCAGGTCTTGCGGGTGAGTTCCCGCAGTCCCTTTCCTTCCGCGCCGAGCACGAGCGCTGTCGGCGAAGATGCGCCGGCCTCCGCGATGTCGGTGTCCGCCGCCCCGTCGAGACCGAGCACCGTAAAGCGGTAGTCCTTGAGTTCCTCCATCGCGCGGGCGAGGTTCGTCACCTTGACCATCGGCACATGCTCGAGCGCTCCGGAAGCCGCTTTCGCCACGACCGCCGATCCTTCCGGGCTGTGGCGCGCCGTCATCACGAGCGCGGTCGCCGCGAAGGCGGCGCAGGACCGGAGAATGGCACCGATATTGTGCGGGTCGGTCACCTGGTCGAGGAGGACGACGCTGCCCTTTCTCGGGATCTGGTCGAGCCTAGGCTGGACGAGGGGGGCGAACTCCGCCACCACGCCCTGATGCACCGCCTCTGGCCCCGTCAGCCGGTCCAGAACCTGCGGCAGCACGATCTCGGCCTCGACGCCCGCTCCGGCGAGCTCCGGGGCGAGCCGGCCGGAGGCGTTGAGCGTGGCCTTGAGGGCGAGGAGCCTGCGGCGCGGATTGGCAAGGGCCGCGCGCACGGTATGGAGGCCGTAGAGCGTCTCGCTATCGCGCTCGGGCGCGGGCCTGCTGCGGGGGCGTTGCGGGGGGCGGGGCATCGGCTCCTTATAGCGCCGTACACGGCCTTTCACAGGGCGTTCGGCTTCTTGAATCGGGTTGACACGCACTCCATGTTTTGCGCATAAGTCGCACACCCGGCGTCGGCTCTTGCGCCGGGTAAACTTTATTGTGCGAACGCAAGAGCTTGACGTTTTTCCGGATAGGGGGAGTGTCCCGAGCGGCAAAGGGGGCGGACTGTAAATCCGCTGGCTTATGCCTTCGTAGGTTCGAGTCCTACCTCCCCCACCAGCAGGTACCTGAAGGCGGGTGTAGCTCAATGGTAGAGCAGAAGCCTTCCAAGCTTACGACGAGGGTTCGATTCCCTTCACCCGCTCCAAGCCCACCGGCTTCGACAACGAGAACGCATTGACAGGATTGAGACGAGATGGCGAAGGCAAAGTTTGAGCGCACGAAGCCGCACTGCAACATTGGCACGATTGGTCATGTTGATCATGGCAAGACGACGTTGACGGCTGCGATCACGAAGGTTCTGGCCGAGCGTGGT
>JBFXDI010000223.1:0-2528 GCA_050181295.1 Parvibaculaceae bacterium
TTGGTCTCACGCCATTTCCGGTGCCGCGGCGGCTTCTGGACTTCCTGGATGCGATCGAAGAACGAGTTCACGAACTTGGCGACGCGGCGATAGCGCTCGGTTTCCTTCGGCCAGTTGTAGACCGCGAGGACGGATCCGACGGCAATGGTCTCGATCTGCTGACCTTGCGGGATGATGTTGGGGTAGTCCTCATGCGTCAGTGCTGCCGGCAGATAGTCCTGCTCCAGCTCCTTGCTGTAGGCGACCGGCAGAATCTTCATGCCGGCCTCCAGCTTGAACTTGGAAAATGCGCCCGTCGGCTTGCCGGCAATCAGAATGGTGGCGGCGATCTCGCCGGACTTGACCTTCTGGTAGCCCTCGCCCTGGCTCATGTTGACTTCTTTGGCATTGATGCCGAGCAGCTCGAAGATCAGGCGGGTCGAGAACTGGGTGCCGCTGCCGACGTCGGAGAAGTTCACCACCTTGCCGTCGAGGTCCTTGATGCTGTTGATGCCCGGACCGGCGAGGATGTGCATCTCTTCATTGTAGAGTTTGCAAATGTAGACGAGCCGCTGGTCGAGGTTCGGGCCGACCTCGCCGGTGCGCTTGAACTGGCGCATGACGTTGGCCTGCGTGATGCCCATGTCGACGCCACGCAGATGCAGGATGTCGCGCACGTTCTGAGCGCCGCCCTTGCCGATCATGGCGAGCACGCGCAGGTCATTGCCGTTGTCCAGCACATCCGTCATGTCGAAGGCGACGGCGAGGTAAGTGCCGTTCGGATTTCCGGAGATCACGGTCACCGTATTGGCATTGAGGTCTTCGCGATATGTCGCCTGCACGTAGGGAACGCGCGCCTTGGGCCGCTTGACCTCGGGCGCCTGGGCCGATGCGGTGCTGGCCAGCGTGAACGCGATCACACAAAAAGCGGAGATCGCGGCAAGGATACGGTGCATTGAACTATTCCCTCCTGCTTGTGCGCGGCGCGCCGTAGCCGGCGTCTCTTGCCACGGGGTGAATACACCACCCGCTGCTTGCAATTCATATGCGCCGCCGGAGGCGACAAAACCCTGTCCAATGACGATGGCCCATACCCGGGTATCCGCCCCTGCGGCCGCAGACGGCCCGAGAGCCGACCTGCGCCACCGGCGGGATTGTGGCGGCAGAAATGCGGAGAAATAGCGGCGCGGTCCTTGTTTTCGGGCGCGTCCCGGCGAACCCGTCCTTGACGACGCGGCGGCATCGGGGCAAAAGCGGCACCGCATCTTACCTGCTTGGTTGGCAGTGAGTGAGAGGAGAGGACCGATGCCAGACATCACCGTGACATTTCCGGACGGCGCGCAGCGCAAATACCCTTCCGGCATTACCGGCGCAGAGCTCGCCGCCGGCATTTCCAAATCCCTCGCAAAGCGTGCCGTTGCCCTATCCCTGAACGGCAAGCTCGCGGACCTGGCAGACCCCATCGAGGCGGATGCCAGCATCAAGATTCTTCTGCGCACCGATCCGGAGGCGCTGGAGCTGATCCGTCACGACGCGGCCCATGTCATGGCCGAAGCCGTTCAGTCGCTGTGGCCGGGGACGCAGGTCACCATCGGGCCGGTGATCGAAAACGGCTTCTACTACGACTTCGCCAAGCAGGAGCCGTTCCACCCGGACGATCTCGCGCGCATCGAGGCGAAGATGCATGAGATCATCAAGGCCGATGCGCCCTTCACCAAGGAGGTCTGGAGCCGCGACAAGGCAAAGGCCTATTTCCGCGACAAGGGCGAAGCGTTCAAGGTCGAGCTGGTCGACGCGATCCCGGCCGGCGAGGACGTGAAGATCTACAAGCAGGGCACGTGGCTCGACCTGTGTCGGGGCCCGCATATGACCTCGACCGGACAGATCGGAAAGGCGTTCAAGCTCCAGCGCATCGCGGGCTCCTACTGGCGCGGGGATGCGAAGAACGCGCAGCTCCAGCGTGTCTACGGGACGGCCTGGGCGAGCGAGGAGGAGCTTGCGCGCTACCTGCACCAGATCGAGGAGGCCGAAAAGCGAGACCACCGCAAGCTCGGCCGCGAGATGGACCTCTTCCATTTCCAGGAGGAGGGGCCGGGAGTCGTGTTCTGGCATCCAAAGGGATGGGAGCTGTTCCAGAACCTCATCAACTACATGCGGCGGCGGCAGAATGCGGCCGGTTATCACGAGGTGAACGGTCCGCAGATCCTCGACAAGTCGCTCTGGGAGACATCGGGGCACTGGGAGACGTTCCGCGAGAACATGTTCACCACGGTGACGGAGGACAAGCGCGAGTTCGCCATCAAGCCCATGAACTGCCCGGGCCACATCCAGATCTTCAAGCACGGGTTGCGGTCCTACCGCGAGCTGCCCTATCGGGTTGCCGAGTTTGGGGCGGTGCACCGGTACGAGCCTTCGGGCGCCCTGCATGGGTTGATGCGCGTGCGCGGCTTCACGCAGGACGACGCGCACGTCTTCTGCACCGACGACCAGCTCGGTGACGAATGCCTGCGCATGAACGATCTCATCCTGTCGATCTATCGCGACTTCGG
>JBFXDI010000224.1:0-2506 GCA_050181295.1 Parvibaculaceae bacterium
GCGCGCGTCCTAACCCAGCCGGGGCAGACCGCGTTGACCCGGATGCCCTTCGGCCCGAGCTCCTTCGCCAGCACGCGCATGAAGCCGATATTGGCGTGCTTGGAGGTCACATAGGCCGCAAAGTCCGCGGCGCCCGTCTTGCCCCAGATCGAGGAGGTGATGAGGATCGAGCCGCCCTTGCCCATGAGCGGCAGCGCCTCGCGCGTGACGTAATAGGTGCCGACCACATTGATGGCGATGATGCGTTCGAAGGTCGCCTCGACTTCCGCGCCGGGCTCGGACATGGGGGTAATGAGCTCAAGCCCCGCATTGTTGACGAGGACGTCGATGCGTTCGAGGCCGCCGACCGTCCGCCGGACGGCCTCCCGGTCCGTGATGTCGCAGACGAGCGCTTCGACGCTGCGGCCAGTCTCCTCACCGATCCGGCGCGCGGCCTCCTCGATGTCGGCGGTGCTCGACAGGATGCCGAGGTCGGCGCCGCTTTGAGCGAACCGCAGGGCCACGCCGTAGCCGATGCCATGGCTCGCGCCCGTGACCAGCACGCGCCTTCCTGAGAAATCGAAGCCTTTCACGTCGTCCCCTCTCGCAGTATCTCGCTCATTCCCGCGCAGGCGGGAATCGATGATGCCTTGGCTCTGGGCCCCCACTTTCGCGGGGACAAGCGGCGAAATTCACTCCTCTCATCCGCCTGCTGCAGCCCTTTCGGCCGCCTCGATCTGGGCCTCCTCGTCGCGGATCAGGCGCAGCACCTCCTGCCGGAGCTTTCGGAAGGGCGGCGTCTCGGTGACTTCCAGCGTGCGCTCCTGCGGCAGCTCGGCCGCAACGGCGATATCCGCCAGCACGCGGGCGGGGCGCGCCGAGAAGACAACGATGCGGTCGGCGAGGAACACCGCCTCGTCCACGTCGTGGGTGACGAAGATCACTGTCTTCCGTTCCGCCTTGCGGATCTCGAGAAGCTGGAGCTGCAGCCGCTCGCGGGTCAACGCGTCGAGCGCGCCGAAGGGCTCGTCCATGAGCAGCACCAGCGGGCCTGCCGCGAGCGTGCGCGCGATGGCGACGCGCTGGCGCATGCCGCCGGAGATGCGGTTGATGTGGAAGTCGGCGAAGGGCGTCAAGCCGACGACGTCGAGGCAGCGGCGCGCGATCGCCTCCTTCTCGGCTCCGGTCACGTCGTTGCGGTATTTCAGCCCGAAGCGGATGTTGCCGAGCACGGTCAGCCAGGGGAAGGAGGAGTAGGACTGGAACACCATGCCCTTCTCGCGGCTGGGGCCGGTCACGGGCGCGCCTTTCAGCAGCACCTCGCCGGCGGTCGGCGTCTCGAGCCCGCCCACCATGCGCATGACCGTCGTCTTGCCGCAGCCCGAGGGGCCGACGAAGACAACAAACTCCCCTTCCGCGATCGAAAGGTCGAGCGGCTCGACGACGGGGATGGGATCCAGGCCCTCGATCTCGAAGGCCTTGGTCAGCCGGCGGAAGGCGATGAAGTCGGACCCCGCCATGGCCCTACCTCAGATACCGGAACCAGCGCCGGTGCAGCGCGCGGATCGCCTGGTCGGTTGCAAGCCCGATGATGCCGATGGTGAGGATGCCCGCGAAGACCTCGGGCGTCTTGCCGTAGCGGCGGGCGGTCCAGAGCTCGTAGCCGATGCCGGAGCTCGAGGCGACGATCTCCGCCACGATGAGATAGGTCCAGCACCAGCCGAGCGTGATCCGGAGGCTGTCCACCATGTTGGGCAGCATGGCGGGGAGCACGACGTCCTGCATCAGCGCCCGGTCGCGGGCGCCGAGCGTCAGCCCGGTCTCCACGAACTCCCTCGGCACGCGCCGCGCGTCCTCGTTGATGAGCAGAACGAGCTGGAAGAAGGTGCCGATCCAGAGGAGCGCCACCTTCGACTCCTCGCCGATGCCGAGCCAGATCAGGGTCAGGGGCACGAGCGCCGGAACGGGAAGGTAGCGGATGAAGTCGATCAGCGGCTCGAAGAAGGCCCCGATGCCGCGATAGCTGCTCATGAGCACGCCGAGCGGGATCGCCACCACGGCGGAGGCGAGAAACGCCACCCAGACGCGCCATACGCTGATGGCGATGTCCCACCAGTAGTCGGTGGTCGTGAGCAGCGTCCAGAGCGCCAGGACGACGGCGCGGGGCGAGGGCAGGAACTGGGGCGCGACCAGCCCCGTCTCCGTGACGAGCGACCAGGCCGCGAGCACGAAGAGGAAGGCCCCGATGCCCACGCCGAACTCGAGGCGCGGACGGGCCGCGCCCCGGAAGGCGAAGAGGCTCTTTAGCATTCCTCCGCGCCGTTCGATCCGGCCTACCAGTTCTTCTCAACCTTGTTGATGATCGAGCGGTCGATGTGGTCCTCGGGCTTCAGCTCGACATCGGAGGAGCCGAACTCGAGGTTGAACTTCATGGCCTCGCGGAACACCTCGTAGGCGCGGCCTTCCTTCTCCGCCGTGCCGATGAGCTGGATGGCCTCCTCATAGGGTGTGTAGCGGAAGTTGGGCA